>SAAH01000007.1 GCA_009929525.1 Clostridia bacterium
GTTCATTTTCCAGGGAGGAAATCATCTGGCTCATGGCAGGCTGTGTATAGCCAAGCAGTTCAGCCGCTTTGGTGAAACTTCCTAATTCAACAACTTTTTGCAGTGCAATATATCGATTCATTCTCAAATAACCTTTCTGCATAATAACATCACAAACATTTATTGTACTTATTTCAGAAATTATTGTATATTAAATAGCAAGTAATTACAAGAGAGGAACACAGGAAATGAGTATCAGAAAAGCAGAAATTTTAATGACAAGCGTTTCGTTGGCATGGTAGGTGGTGTGAATCACACAACGGCATCAACAGCAGGGTTTTTAACCAGCACGACTGTTGTTATTGTTCCGATTCTGGAAAGTATACGTAAACGAGCCATGCCGCAAAAATCTGTTGTTTTATGTATTGGTCTTGCGATTGTAGGTTTATTTTTGCTGACCACAAAAGGAGAGATTACAGCAGATAAAGGAGCATGGCTTTGCTTAATGGGAGCGTTTTTCTATGCGATTTATATTATTGTTTTGGATCATATAGCAAAGGAAGAAGATACATTATTGATCAGCATCATCCAATTAGGTGTGGCTTCCCTGTATGGTACGGTGTGTATGTTCCTTTTTGAAACACCTGCATTACCGGATACACCGTTGCAGTGGGGCGCTATTCTTTGCCTGGGATTAATCTGCAGTGCCTATGGATTTGTGGTACAGCCGATTGCTCAGAAATATGTATCGCCAGAAAAGATTGGATTGATATTTTCATTAGAACCAGTATTTTCAGCAATCCTGTCTTACATATTTTTACATGAAATATTGGAAATACAGGAATATGCAGGAGCTTTATTGATTTTTGCAGCAGTAGTTTTATCTGAAATCCTAAAAGGTACGTCAAAACAAATTGTAAGTGAAGGAGGCAGCATATCATGTCATTTGAAAAGGTAAAAAGTTATTTTGAGGATTTAGGGTTGGAAAGTAAGGTCAAGAGGCTGAGCGAATCTAGTGCTACGGTGGAAGAAGCGGCAAAAGCCATCGGTTGTGAGCCTAAGCAGATTGCGAAGACGATGTCGTTTTTGTTAGAGGAAACCCCTATCTTGATTGTTACCGCCGGAGATGCAAAAATTGATAACAGCAAATACAAACAATACTTTCATAAGAAGGCAAAAATGATATCTTCAGACCAGGTGGAAGATCTGGTGGGACACGCTCCGGGCGGTGTTTGTCCTTTTGCTGTTCATCCAGAGGTTGAAGTCTACCTTGATATTTCATTGAAACGATTTGAAAAGGTGTATCCGGCAGCGGGAGACGGACACAGTGCAGTAGAACTGACATTAGAAGAACTGGAAAAATATTCCGGAGCAAAAGCGTGGATTGACAGTAGTAAAGACTGGTATGTCAATAGTTAAGGAGGACATGAATCATATGAATATCAAACAATATGTGGTAGATGCATTTACAGACAAGGTGTTTAGCGGGAATCCGGCGGCAGTATGCGTGATGGAAGAGTGGCTGCCGGATGAGCAGATCATGAATATTACAAGAGAAAATAATCTTTCAGAAACGGCATTTGCAGTGAAAGAAAATGATGTATACAAGCTTCGCTGGTTCACGCCGGGAGGTGAAATCGATCTTTGTGGTCATGCAACGCTTGCCACAGCGTATGTGATTACCAGATTTATTGAGCCGGAAGTGACAGAGGTAAAATTCGATACTCTTAGCGGAACATTGACGGTTACCAGGAAGGAAGATTTGTTTGAAATGGATTTCCCGGCCTATGAACTGAAATCAGTAGAGGTGACAGAAGAGATGATCGAGGCGATTGGTGCCAAGCCATCAGAAGCATATATGGGAAGGGATTTATTGTGCGTGATGGATTCTGAGGAAACAGTAAGGCAATTAAATCCAGATCAGACTAAGCTGATGACGTTGGATGGACTGTTGCTGCAGGTGACTGCAAGAGGAGAAGAATTTGACTGTGTATCCCGTTCCTTTGCCCCAAAGTGCAATATTGCAGAAGATCCAGTGTGTGGTTCGGGCCATTGTCATATCCTTCCGTTTTGGGCAGACAGACTTAAAAAGACTGAATTAATAGCGTATCAGGCATCTAAAAGGGGTGGGATTTTATATGGAAAATTGGATGGTGACCGGGTATTTATTAGCGGCAAGGCGGCATTGTATGCAGATTCAGTGATTCATGTATGATGATTTGAAAGGAATATACTAACACTTACAGTAGAAGGAGAGTTGTAAAGATGACGGAAAAAGAAGCAAGAGTCCACTATCAAGCCACATTTCTATAATCTTTGAGTCATCAGGGCCAGGTACTCTGAAGTACAAATTAACATAGTGAAATTTATGGCATTTTTCGCGTAATCAATCTATTATTCGTTGTATAAAATGTGAAATATAACTTTTTTTCGTTGTATTTAATGTGATAGACATAATATACTAAGCGTAGCATAGAGATATGAACAACATCGATGTTCACTTTAGGAGGTAACTATGTACCGAAACGCGATAGAACAGTTATATCAATGGAAAGAAAAAAACGTCGTAAGCCTTTGATTATCGAAGGAGCACGACAGGTAGGAAAAACATGGCTGATGAAGGAATTCGGAGATCAGGCTTATGAGAACATCGTATATATTAATTTTGATTCGAATTCCAGAATGGATGAGCTTTTTGCCAGTGATCTGGATACAAAACGTCTGGTGCTGGGGTTGGAGCTTTATGTCGGACATAAGATTCAGGCGGAGAATACACTACTGATTTTTGATGAGGTACAAGAGGTTCCGCGTGCATTGACGTCACTTAAATATTTTTACGAAAATGCACCTGAGTATCATATTATATGTGTGGGCTCTCTTTTAGGAATTGCTCTCCATCAAGGAACTTCGTTTCCGGTAGGAAAGGTGGAATTTTTAAACCTTTATCCACTATCGTTTCCCGAGTTTCTGTGTGCTGTAGGATATGACCGGTTCGCAAAGCTTTTGGAGAAGCGCGATTATGAAATGATTACTTCGTTCAAACAAACATATATTGATGCGTTGAAGCAGTATTATTTCGTCGGCGGCATGCCAGAGGCTGTGCAGAGTTTCGCAGAAGATAAGGATTTTAACGAGGTTCGAAATATCCAAAAAAGAATTTTAACAGCGTATGAACAGGATTTTTCCAAACATGCACCAAATGAGATTGTGCCCAAGCTTCGTATGGTTTGGAACAGTATTCCCTCACAGCTGGCGAAGGAGAATAAGAAGTTCGTGTATGGTCTGGTTCGTGCAGGTGGACGGGCGAAGGACTATGAAACTGCGATTATGTGGCTCAGTGATTGCGGGCTGATTCATAAAGTAAGCCGAGTGAATGGGGCGGGACTTCCATTAAAGGCCGATGAAGAATTGAAGGCATTTAAACTGTTCATGGTAGATGTGGGATTATTAGGTTGTATGACAGGACTTCGTCAGCAAACTCTTTTAGATGGGAACGCTCTTTTTGTGGAATTTAAAGGTGCACTTACAGAACAGTATGTATGCCAACAGTTAAAGACATTGGATGATTTAAATATATATTATTACACTAATGACAGAGGTTCCTGTGAAGTGGAGTTTGTCATCGATGATGGCGGAAATGTAATTCCAGTCGAGGTAAAAGCTGAAACAAATTTGAAAGCTAAAAGTCTGCGTACCTATACGGAGAAATATAATCCTGAGTATGCTATTAGAACATCCATGTCTGATTATAAGAAAGAAGAATGGTTGCTAAATCTTCCTTTATATGCGATCGAGAATATACGTAACATGTAAAGTGTGGAAAATGTTTTTATAAGAGATTTCTGCAACTATTTATATTTATCATTAACTAGGGAATAACCACCCACATTCGCTCCCCCTATTTAATATGAAAGAAAAGCGGCCAACCCAAATACGGTTGATTGCTACATATTAGCAGTTTACCATTTGCTGTGAGATATCAGTCAGCTGTGAATCAGTTACTAATCAGTTATCAGATCATCTAATAGCTATATGCCAGCGACTTTGAACCGTCATCTGTCATCTCCGTTACCAATAAACAGCCAGAGATTTTGCGGACGGCAGGTTTACAAACAATTTGAGAGCGTTTAGAGGATCTTACAAGATCGGCGCCCTAGCAAGCACTTAGCGAAGAGCCCACTGGCGATGAGCTTAGTGCGGGTTGGGCGAAAGCTCGGAAGTCCTCTGCTCTCGTTTGTAAACCTGCCGTCCGCAAAATCACTGGCGTCCACAAAATCACTATCATCCCCAAGAATCCACCCCATATATAACTTCACCTTGCCTGCCATTTCCAAATGTGATAAAATGTGACTGTTTAGTCAAGCATATCATTTCTAACGATTGATGCAGCGAAGACTGAAACATTCCACATAATAAAACACTATCATGTAATCATTCACAAAAACAAATGATATAGAAAAGAGGACATAGATTATGAAATTAGGTATCGTAGGACTTCCTAACGTAGGAAAAAGCACCCTGTTCAATTCTCTGACAAAGGCAGGAGCTGAATCAGCGAATTATCCTTTCTGTACGATCGATCCAAACGTTGGTATCGTGCCGGTTCCGGATGAGAGACTGAAACTTCTGGGGGATTTTTATAAGTCAAAGAAAGTTACACCAGCAGTTATTGAGTTTGTAGATATCGCAGGTCTGGTAAAAGGAGCTTCAAAAGGTGAAGGCCTTGGCAACCAGTTTCTTGCGAACATCAGAGAAGTAGATGCGATCGTTCACGTAGTACGCTGCTTTGAGGATTCCAATGTTATCCATGTGGATGGAAATATCAACCCGGTAAGAGACATTGAGACGATCAATCTGGAACTCATCTTCTCAGATTTGGAGATTCTTGAAAGAAGAATTGCAAAGACAACAAAAACAGCAAGAATGGATAAGTCAGCAGCAAAAGAACTGGCACTTCAAAACAGGATCAAAGCACATCTGGAGGACGGCAAACCAGCAAGTACACTGGAGCTGGAAGATGATGATGAAAAATTATTCATGGCAGAATATAATCTGCTGACAGATAAACCAGTGATCTTTGCAGCCAATGTATCTGAGGATGATCTGGCAGATGAAGGTGCGGGAAATGAACATGTTCAGGCAGTTCGTGAACTTGCGAAAGAGCAGAACAGTGGTGTATTTGTTATCTGTGCCCAGATCGAGCAGGAGATTGCAGAGCTTGATGATGATGAGAAAAAGATGTTCCTTGAGGATCTGGGAATCGAGGAGTCAGGACTTGAGAAACTGATCAAGGCAAGCTATGATATTCTCGGTCTTATGAGTTTCCTTACATCAGGTGAGGATGAGACCAGAGCCTGGACGATCAAAGTGGGAACGAAAGCACCTCAGGCAGCAGGAAAGATCCATACAGATTTTGAGCGTGGATTTATCAAAGCAGAAGTGGTGAATTACAAAGATCTTTTAGATTGTGGTTCTTACGCAGGAGCTCGCGAAAAAGGTTTGGTTCGTATGGAAGGAAAAGAATATGTAGTAAAAGACGGAGATGTGATTTTATTCCGTTTCAATGTATAAATGATCCAGATTTGGGATTACACACCACTGCTGATTTTATGAAGTGGGATGTAATCCCAATGTAACAAATATTTAAGAAATACCCTTGACACAACATATTGTGGTGTATACAAAATTAAATAGGATAACTTGTGCTTTTGAGAAATGCGACTGCATTTCTCATTTTTTTTGCCAAAATTTACACTTGTATTCTGGGGGTATTTGGTTTAGAATAAACACATAAGTGGTAGAAAGTGGAGAAAAGTGGTTTCAAAGGGAGGAAGTGTGGCAGCTCAATCCCCTAGAACCCGAGAAACAGAAGGTTGGGGAGAGCCGACTGTTTTGGCAAGCAGGATGTAATATCCTGGAGTATTCCAAAGAGGGTAAGTTCTATGTTCATGGGAGAGTTCAGTCATACAATTGACGCTAAGGGAAGATTAATCATACCGTCCAGGTTTCGCGAGGCTTTGGGAGAAAGCTTCGTGCTTACTAAGGGTTTGGACGGCTGCCTTTCTATATACCCAATGGAAGAATGGAATATCTTTGAGAAGAAACTGGAAGCTTTGCCACTTACTAACAAAAATGCAAGAAAATTTTCGCGTTTCTTCGTTGCGGGAGCTACGCCGTGTGAACTGGATCGGCAGGGGAGAATCCTTGTACCGGCAACGTTACGGGAGTTTGCAGGTCTGGAAAAAGACGTGGTACTTACTGGAAATCTAAACCGTATTGAGGTTTGGAGCAAAGCGAAGTGGAGTGAAAATAACGACTACGATGATATGGATGCCATTGCAGAAGGAATGCAGGAAATGGGAATCGTCATCTAGCAATCATGCAGCAAGGAGCGGTTTATGGAATTTAAGCACAAATCCGTACTACTTAATGAGACGATTGACAATCTGAATGTGAAGCCGGACGGTATCTATGTTGACGGAACATTGGGAGGGGCAGGACATGCCTCACAAATATGCAAATTATTATCTGCCACGGGGAGATTAATAGGAATAGACCAGGATGATGCTGCGATAGCAGCTGCCAGTGAACGTCTGCGGGAGTATAAGAATCAGACGACTATCATTCGCAGCAACTACTGCAGCATGGTCCCGGAATTAATGAAAAGGGGAATTACCTCTGTAGATGGAATTGTACTGGACTTGGGAGTGTCCTCGTATCAATTGGATAATGCAGAGCGTGGATTCACGTACCGGGAGGACGTACCTCTTGATATGCGTATGGACCAGAGACAGGAACGTACAGCAGAAACAATCGTAAATACTTATAGTGAGAGTGACCTGTATCGGATCATCCGAGATTATGGGGAAGACAAATTTGCAAAGAATATAGCAAAACATATTTGTCTGGCGAGAGCGGAAGCTCCGATCCATACGACCGGTGAACTGACAGAGATCATAAAGCGAGCGATCCCGATGAAGATCAGGGCGACAGGCGGACATCCTGCAAAGAAAACATTTCAGGCGATCCGTATCGAACTGAATCAGGAGTTGGATGTGCTTCGCGATTCTTTGGACGGAATGATAGATTTACTGAATGACGGCGGAAGGATATGTATCATAACATTTCATTCCCTTGAAGATCGGATTGTAAAAACTATCTTCAGGAGAAATGAGAATCCCTGTACCTGCCCAAGCAATTTTCCTGTATGTGTATGCGGGAATGTATCAAAAGGAAAGGTTATTACAAGAAAACCAATCCTTCCATCTGAAGAAGAATTAACCGGAAACAGCCGTTCACAAAGTGCAAAACTCAGGGTGTTTGAGAGAAGGATTTCCGGGGTTTAAAGGAGAAATGCAAAAATGGCCAGAAATGATAGAAGAAGGGTAAATTCAAGAGCGGATCAATACGAGCGGTATATTTATGAGGGAAATACCGTTAGAAAAATTCAGGCCATACCACAGGAAGTGCCGGAGAGAAGACCGGTCAGCCGTACTGCCTCAAAGAATCGGGCAAAAGCAAGAAGGATGAGCAGAGGATACGTTATGTTCCTTGCACTGATTTCCACAGCAGCCTTATTCATGTGTGTACGGTACCTACAGTTAAAATCGGTAATTACTACACAGACAAAAGAAATCGCAGTCATAGAGTCGGATCTCAGCCAGCTAAAAGCTGATAATGACGCACTTTACAACAGTGTTCTTGCATCTGTGGATTTGGAATATATAAAAGAAGTTGCCATGGATCAGCTGGGCATGGACTATCCGGGAGAGGATCAGATATATCAGTTTGATACCGCCGGAAACAGCTATGTACGCCAGTATCGCAATATACCAGGTACAGAATAGAAATAGGTGATTATGTGCAAAGAAAAAAAACAAAGAAACCCAATCCATTATTAACAAGAAAAATAAATGGCAGGATGAGAAGAAAGCTGGTATGGCTGTTTGGAATAGTCGTACTGGCTTTAGTCGGTTTAAGCATCCGTATCACATACATTAATGCCAGTGAAGGAATAAAATATTCCCAGCAGGTACTCAGTCAGTCCCAGCAAAGATATGACAGCAGGGTGATCCCATTTAAGCGGGGAGACATCAAAGACAGAAACGGTGCTGTACTTGCAACCAGCGAGAAAGTCTATAAAGTAATCCTTGACTGCAAGGTTGTGAATTCGGACGAGGATTATATAGAGCCGACCGTTAAAGCAATGGTGGATATCCTGGGGCTTGATGAAGAACTGATCCGCAGTAAACTCACAGATGAGGAAACTGAGGCAAGTCAATATCAGATCATGAAGACGAATGTTTCCATCACGGAGAAAAAAGAATTTGAAGAGTATGAAGATCCCGAAAATAAAGAAGAAATGTCAGAAGAAGAACAGGATGAGCGGGATAATGTGAAAGGTGTGTGGTTTGAGGAAGATTATCTTAGAACCTATCCTTTGGGTTCTACAGCCAGTGACCTGATTGGATTTACGTATACAGGAAATACTGCAGATTGGGGAATCGAGGGATACTACTCAAGTACTCTGAATGGTGTAAATGGCCGCCAGTATGGATATTTTAATTCTGATGCGGATGTGGAACAGACGATCATTGAGGCTGAAGATGGAAACAGCGTAATATCAACGGTCGACGTAAATATTCAGCAGGTAGTAGAAAAATACATCCAGAAATTTATGGATGGAATGTCAGAAGGACCGTCACAAACTGGTGGGGCAAAGAATGTAGGTGTGATCGTTGCCAATCCGAATAATGGTGAAATCCTTGCGATGGCAAGCAATGATCCTTACGATCTGAATGATCCAAGAAATCTGACATCGTTCTATACACAGGAAGAAATCGATGCGATGGATGAGGCATCGATGCTGGATGCACTCAATGGAATCTGGAAGAACTATTGTATCAGTGATACTTTTGAGCCGGGATCTACAGTAAAGCCATTAACGGTGGGAGCCGCACTTGAATCAAATGCCATTTCCCCAGATGCGGAATATTACTGTGATGGCTACCAGATGTTTGGTGATACCAGGATACGATGCTCCATTTATCCGGGAGCCCATGGGCAGGAGACGGTGTCCGATCTGATCAAGAATTCCTGTAATGATGGATTGATGCAGATTGCAGAATCGATGGGAGCAGAAGATTTCCTGAGATATCAGGAAATATTTAATTTTGGCTCGACGACGGGCATAGATCTCCCAGGTGAGGCAACTGGTATCATCCATACAGTGGATGAGCTTGGAAGCCGCAGTACAGAGCTTGCAACATCTTCCTTTGGACAGGGCTATACCTGTACGATGATTCAGGAAGTAGCAGCTATCTCATCGGTTATCAATGGCGGTTATTATTACCAGCCTCAGGTTGTGAGCAAAGTCCTTGATGAAAATGGAAATGTCATTAAGAATGAAGAACCTGTGTTGATGAAGCAGACAATATCTACGGATGTATCGTCATTGATCCGTGAATATATGGGAACCGTTATGGAAAAAGGCGGTACCGGAAATGCAGCAAAGGTTGATGGTTACAGCATGGGCGGAAAAACCGGAACTGCTCAGAAGATTCCGAGAGCAGATAAGAAATATCTGGTTTCTTTCGTAGGATTTGCACCTCTGGATGATCCACAGGTGGTGATCTACGTAGTAGTAGATGAGCCAAATGCTGAATATCAGGCGGACAGCAAGTATGCACAGTATATTGCAAAACAGGTAATGAAAGAAATACTGCCATATCTGAATATCTTCCCTGATCAGGAACTTACAGGTTCAGAAAATGGACAAATGACAGTATTGGAAAATACGATCGAAGAGCGGGCGGCAGCAGTAAGCCAGGCTCGTGCAGCAGGACTTACTGCTGTAGAAAACGGAACAGATACAGGGACGACAGACTCAGCGGATGCAGGTTCATCAGGTGCAGAAGGTACAGATGCAGAAGGTACAGATGCATCTGCGGGGGATACGCAGGAAGGTGACGGGACATCTTCCACGGATACAGGCAGTACATCTTCTGGTGAAACAATAAAAGAAGGAACAGATGATCTTAATGTACCGGAGCCTCCTGTAGATGAAGAAGATACAGATCTTAATAATAAGCAGGAAACAGATGGGATCACAAACGAAGAAGCCGGTATGGAAGCCGGGAATTGATATGCATAACCTTGCAGGGTTGACCATAAAATTTATGGAGCAGCCTTGTGAGGTTTTTTTATGCGAAAAAACAAAACCTACCATAAGAAAAAGACAGCAGTGATATTTCTTTTCTGTGTGTTGATATTGTTCGGCCTGATCGGCCGTCTGGTCTATCTTATGATATTTCAATCAGACTATTACGCCAAAAAAGCGGATGAACTTCATGAGCGGGAAAGGGATATAAAGGCTGCACGTGGTAAGATCATAGATGCGAAAGGAACAATATTGGCTGCCAATAAGACGGTATGTACGATATCTGTCATACATAGCCAGATCGCAGAACCGCAAAAAGTAATGGATATGCTTGTGAAGGAGTTGAAAATAACTCCGGAGGAAGCAAAAAAGAGAGTGGAAAAGGTTTCTTCCATAGAGAGGGTTAAAACAAATGTGGAGAAGGAGATTGGGGACAGGATACGTGGATATGGATTTACAGGAGTCAAGGTAGATGAAGACTTTAAGCGGTATTATCCATATGACACGCTTGCCTCAAAGGTGCTGGGATTTACAGGTGCCGATAATCAGGGGATCATCGGGCTGGAGGTCAGATACGAAGAGGAATTAAAAGGAGTGAATGGAAAAATCCTGACAACAACAGATGCAAGGGGAGTGGAACTTAATGGTATTGGAGAGAAACGTATAGAGCCTATAGCAGGGTATGACCTTTACCTGAGTCTTGACCGTAATATACAGGAATATGCCCAGCAGGAAGCAATGAGAGTCATGGAACAAAAGGAAGCCCAGGCAGTCTCCATTCTCTTATTGAATCCACAAAATGGAGAAATCTATGCATGTGTGAATGTTCCGGAATTTGATCTGAATCATCCGTTTGAACTTGGCGATGATGCAGACGAGGGGAGCCTTACGGAAAAAGAACTTCAGGAAAGGCTGAACCAGATGTGGAGAAACAGATGTATCAATGATACGTATGAACCAGGGTCCACATTCAAGATCATTACAGCCTCTGCCGGACTTGAGTCGGGTGTTGTGACGATGGAGGATAATTTTAGTTGTCCGGGCTTTCGGGTGGTGGAGGATAGAAGGATCCACTGTGCACGAAGGACGGGACATGGAAGTGAGACGTTTGTGCAGGGAGTAGAGAATTCCTGTAACCCGGTATTTATCGATGTGGCACTCAGGATGGGGGTGGGGGAATATTATGATTATTTTCAAAAATTTGGTCTGCTCCAAAAAACAGGCATTGACCTTCCCGGTGAGGCGTCTACGATCATGCATAAAGAAGAAAATATTGGTCTTGTTGAACTGGCAACGATGGCCTTTGGCCAATCTTTTCAGATCACCCCGGTCCAGCTTGCGGCAACGGCTTCCTCATTGATCAATGGGGGAGAGCGTATCATTCCTCATTTTGGTGTAAGCATACGAGACAGCGATGGGGTAGTGATAAAAGAATATAAATATGAGAAAGGAAAGAGAATCCTTTCAGAAGAAACTTCGGAAAAGATGCGCTATGCATTGGAGATGGTGGTGAAGGAGGGCGGAGGAAAAAATGGTCAGGTGGAAGGCTATCGGATAGGCGGAAAGACAGCGACATCCCAGACACTTCCAAGAAGTGCAAATAAATATATTTCATCATTTCTTGGATTTGCTCCTGCAGATGATCCGGTTGTCCTGGGGGTATGTATCATCTATGATCCACAAGGAATCTACTATGGCGGAACGATCGCAGCACCGGTTATCAGAAACATATTTGCGAATATCCTTCCATATCTTGGTATCGAAAAAACTACTCAAAACACCCCACAGGACGGTAACGTATAAACTGGAAAAGAGTGGCTGATCCAGTGTCTGATCCGGTGTAAAATAAGTTGCTGAATGGGGCGAAAAGTATTATACTAAGAAAGTATAAAAAAATCGAACAGATGAGGGATGGAAAGCTTCCAGTCTTTCCTGTTCTAAGGTACGAGGTGAAATATGGATTTTAAAATTGTGATACCTGTGATTATTTCTTTTGTGATCAGCGTGATTCTGGCACCCATCATCATCCCATTTTTGAGACGGCTCAAGGCCTCCCAGACAGAGAGAGAGGATGGAGTGAAATCACATCTTTCAAAGGCGGGGACGCCGACCATGGGAGGATTGATATTTCTTATCGCCACCACGGTAACATCCCTCTTATATGTGGGAAAATATCCTAAGATCATGCCGGTCTTATTTTTGACGCTGGGATTTGGATTGATCGGATTCCTGGATGATTATCTTAAGGTTGTTTTGAAACGGTCGGATGGACTTTTGCCGATGCAAAAGATGGCAGGGCAGATCATCGTGACTGGTATCTTTGCATTTTATCTGATCAGATTTACGGATGTGGATCTGACGATGTTGATTCCTTTCTCAGGCGGATATTATTGGAACATAGGCTGGCTGGCGATACCGGTGCTGTTCATAGCTGTTATAGGAACTGTCAATGGTGTTAATTTTACAGATGGTCTGGACGGTCTTGCATCCAGTGTGACGATCATGGTGGCAACTTTCTTTTCTGTGGTTGCAGTGGGAACGCAAAGCGGGATTGAACCTATTACCTGTGCCGTTGTGGGAGCATTGATGGGATTCTTGCTATTTAATGTTTTTCCAGCAAGGGTATTTATGGGAGATACAGGTTCTCTTGCACTGGGCGGATTTGTTGCCGGTACAGCATATATGCTCCGGATGCCGCTGTTCATTATCATTGTTGGATTTATTTACCTTGTTGAAGTGGCATCTGTTATTATCCAGGTGACATATTTTAAGAAGACGGGTGGAAAAAGAATATTCAAAATGGCACCGATCCATCATCATTTTGAACTGTGCGGATGGTCCGAAACCCGTGTGGTAGCGGTGTTCTCCATCATAACAGCAGTTTTATGTATGATAGCCCTGCTGGCAATATAGGGAAAGGTTTGGGGAAAACAGATATGAAGATAAAAGAAAAGAATGTATTAGTATTTGGCTCGGGAATCAGTGGGATCGGTGCAGCAGATCTTTTGAAAAAAGTGGGAGCCTGCCCGGTGATTTATGATGGCAACGCAGAACTTGATCCGGAAGATATCAGGAGCAAGATGGAGGATGGAGAGGGAGTAAGAGTCATCCTGGGTGAGTTATCAGAAAGTGAAATGGAAGCGTTGGATCTGGTGGTGTTAAGCCCTGGAGTGCCGACAGATCTTCCGGTTATTAATAAGATGAAAGAACATGGTCTTACTATCTGGGGTGAGGTGGAACTTGCATACCAGATGGGAAAAGGCCGCGTACTGGCTATCACGGGAACGAACGGAAAGACAACTACGACAGCGATGCTCGGTAAGATCATGGGTGATTATCTGGAAAGCGTGTATGTGGTTGGAAATATTGGAACCCCGTATACATCAGTGGCTCTCGATATGAAAGATGAGACAGTTACTGTAGCGGAGATCAGCAGCTTTCAGTTGGAGACGATACAGGATTTTAGACCGCAGGTCAGCGCGATCCTTAATATTACAGAGGATCATCTGAATCGTCATCATACGATGGAAGAATACATACGTGTAAAAGAATCGATCACAACAAATCAGACCAGTGAGCAGGTGTGCGTGCTCAATTATGAAGACCTGATTCTTCGTGAATTCGGCAAGAATCTGGATCATGTAAAAGTGGTATATTTTTCCAGCCTTCAAAAATTAGATAATGGTATTTATCTTGATGGAAAAAATATTGTGTTGAAAGAAAATGACGAAGAAATTGTAATTACAAGTACAGATCGTCTGAAGATTCCGGGAAGACACAACTATGAAAATACGATGGCTGCGGCAGCGATGGCATATTATGCAGGGGTTCCGGCTGAAAATATCCGTACAAGTGTAGAAGCGTTTACTGCAGTGGAGCACAGGATTGAATATGTGACAGAGAAAAATGGAGTAGTATATTATAATGATTCCAAGGGAACTAATCCAGATGCAGCAATCAAAGGTATCCAGGCGATGGACCGCCCGACACTTTTGATCGGCGGCGGTTATGACAAGGAATCCTCCTATGAGGAATGGATCCGTGCTTTTGACGGAAAGGTACGTTACCTTGTTCTTATCGGACAGACCAGAGAAAAGATTCAGGAAGCGGCTCATAACTGTGGATTTAAGAATACCATCCTTGCAGATGACCTTGAGGAAGCAGTAAAACTTTGTGCGAGCATGGCACGCAGTGGAGATGCGGTGCTCTTATCACCGGCATGTGCAAGCTGGGGACAGTTTGATAACTATGAGCAGCGGGGAAGAAAGTTCAAAGAATATGTATATGCACTGGCAGATAATGTAGTAGAAGAGTAAAAGGCAAAGTGCAAATAGACCATGGACAACAGGTGAAACTGTACTCCATGGTCTTTGTCTTGAAAGCAAATGAGAATAGCAGCTGGCAAAATGCAGGAGACAAAAGCAATACAATGAGGAAAATGAATGGAAAGATATTATAGTTTTAAGGTTGAGCATCAGATCAGCAATCATATAGAAAAAATAGAGACAGAGAATAGTAACCATCATATAATGACAGTTGAGCAGGTACTCCGGCGACAAGGCGGATTTACAAAAAAACAGATCAGCCAGGCAAAGTATCGTCCGAACGGTATCATGAAAAATGGAGCACAGTGCAGGGTGACGGAGAAGGTGGATCAGGGGGATGAAATCAGTATATGCCTGGAGACAAGGGAAGATTCATCTGCGCATATTACAGGAATGGAAGGCAGTATAGACATCCTGTATGAGGATAAGGATGTGTTGGCAGTGAATAAACCGTCAGGGATGGTGACGCATCCTATTGGCAGGCATTATCAGGATACACTGGTCAATCTGACAGCAGGTTATTATGAGAAAAAAGGAGAAAATGTCCGTATCCGACCGATCGGAAGGCTTGATAAAGAAACATCAGGTGTTGTGATATTTGCAAAAAATCAGACAGCAGCGGCCAGGCTGCAAAAGCAGAGAGAAAAGAAAGCATTTAGAAAGGTATATCTTGCTGTAGTGCAGGGATGTCTGGAGAAAGATGGAAAGGAGCACATGATAAAGCTTCCCATTATACCGGATCCGGAACATCCCCTTAAGATGTGTGCAGGGGATCAGGCAGATGGAAAATCAGCGGTCACTCATTATACCGTTTTGGACAGCCAGCCAGAGTACTCGCTGGTAAAGCTGTGGCTTGAGACTGGACGTACACATCAGATAAGAGTCCATATGAAAAATATAGGCCATCCCCTTTTGGGAGACAGCCTATATAATGAAAATAATGACGAAAATCCTATGATTTTGCGGGCGGCTCTGCATGCGTGGAAAACTTACTTCCAACAGCCATTTTCCGATCAAATGATAGAAACGGAAGCGCCCGTCCCAGAAGATATGGCAAAGCTTTATTCTTCCAGCTTGATATCTTTCCAAAGCTTACTGTAATAATTTTGAGTGTCCTGATCCAAAGCCCTGAAGATCTCACAGTTATCCAATACTTCATCAGGTGGGAAAAGTGCTGGATCAGACGTATATTTCTCGTCCAGTATTTTTTTAAGTTCCTTATTTGGCGTTCCATATAGATTATATTCAAAGCTGATTTCGGAGATGTCTACCTGAAGCAGATAATTGAGGAACTTTTCGGCATTTTCCGTATTTTTACAGTCTTTTGTGATCGCCCAGGAATCTACCCACACATCAGATCCTTCTTTTGGGACCACATAGGCAAGATCTTTGTTGTATTCCTTCGCATATGGTCCTTCTCCGGAGTAAACGAGTGCGATCGTAGCATTTTCTGCTATCAGCTCGTCTCTGGCCTCATCGGACAGATATGCCTGCACCATGGGGCGCTGCTGGGAGAGAAGTTCCTTCGCCTCGTCAAGTTCGGCCTTATCAGACGTATTGATGGAGTATCCCAGCTTTTTTAGGGCTGGTACAAAGGTGTCACGTACACTGTTTGCCATGATGATCTGCCCATCGTACTTAGGATCAAACAGGACATCCCAGGAATCTACTTCTTCATCTACCAGTCTGGTGTTGTAAAGGATACCAAGGGTGCCCCAATAATGAGGAATCGTGTAGGTATTATCAGGATCAAATGCCTGAGAGAATTTCCAGAGGTTTTCATCCACGTTGGCGGCATTTGGAACATTGTCAAAATTTATTGGCTGAAGTTCGTCCTCTTCACGGAGTTTTTCAAGAATGTAATCGGAAGAACAGATCACATCATAATCCACGATATCGGCTTTGTACTTCATATACATTTCCTCCGGAGACTGGTATTCTTCGTAGAGGATTTTGATTCCGGTCTCTTTTTGAAAGGAATCAATGATAGACTGATCCAGATATTCTCCATAGTTGAACACTACCAGGGAGTTGTCAGAATTATATCCGCACCCGCCCAAACAAAGGGCAGTCCCAAAAAGGAGCGGAAGAGAAATATATTTTGCTTTCATAAGATCAGGCTCCTTTCTGTAATGAATCTCTTCTGTTTGAGAGTAGGTTGAATACCAACAGCATGACAAGGACCAGAAGAAACAGGATCGTTGACAGTGCATACATTTCCGGCTGGATACCGCGCTTTAGTTCCGAATACACAAGAGTAGAGATGGTATTGATGCCGGGGCCGCGGGTGAAGTAGGTGATGATAAAATCATCCATGGACATTGTGGCAGCCATCAGGAATCCTGAAAGGATACCAGGCATCAGTTCCGGCCAGCAAACCTTAAAGAATGCATAAACAGGAGAAGCACCAAGATCCAGAGCCGCTTCGTAGGCACTTTTGTTCAGTGTACGGAGCCGGGGGAGGACATTTAGTATCACGTAAGGGACACCGAAGGTTACATGCCCGATAAATACAGTGGTAAATCCCAGTTTCATAAAACGGATAAATAATAGCGTGAGAGAAAGAGCAGTTACGATCTCAGCATTTAGCATAGGGATATTGGTGGCACCCAGCATGATTGCATAATTTCTCTTCTTCATCGCACTGATTCCGATAGCGCCCACAAGACCAATGGCAGTAGCGACAAGAGCAGAACCAAAGGCAAGGACTAAAGTGGTAGAAAATGCATCCACAACACGGCTGTTGGACAGAAGGCTTTCATACCATTTTAATGTAAATCCCCCCCAGTTTACCCGGGCTTTCGAGTTGTTGAAGGAAAGCACGACCAGTACCAGAATGGGTATATACAAGATCAAAAAGATCAGGCTCATATAAAGGCGTTTCGCCCATGTCTTTACCATAGATTATTTCCCCCTTCACTTTTATCAAAGACGGACATCAAAGCCATGCTGACTAATGTGAAAATCAGCAGGACAAAGGAAAGTCCGCTTCCCAGATTCCAGTTAAAATTATAAGTAAATTCCTGCTCGATGATATTTCCAATAAGGAGAGTATTGGACCCTCCGAGAACGTTGGAGATAACAAAGGAAGTCATAGATGGAACAAATACCATGGTGATTCCACTGATGACTCCCGGCAGTGTCAGCGGAAAAATGATTTTACCAAGGATGGTAAAGTAATTAGCACCCAGATCTTTGCCTGCCTCTATGATATCGTTGTCTATCGCAGACAGTGAGTTATAGACGGGAAGGATCATAAATGGAAGAAAATCGTAAACCATACCGATCAATACAGCCTTGAAAGTATAGATCAGGTGCACTCTCGGAAGATGAATAAAATCAAGGAAATTATTCAAAAGTCCGTTATTTGAAAGAATCAGCTGCCATGCCATAGTCCTGAGCAAAAAGTTCATCCACATAGGAAGAATGAACAGAAATATAACAAAGTTACTCCTCTTTAGTTTGAGGCTTCTAAGGATAAGTCCCAGAGGGTAGGCGAGAAGAAAACAGATTAACGTTGTCAGGACAGCCATCTTGAGAGAAGTCCACAGAGACTTCAGATGTGCCGGTTCAGCAATAGCAAAAATATTTTCAAAAGTTATCTGCCCGTCGGTATTCGTAAATGCATAATACAATACCAGACAGAGGGGAATCACAGTAAATCCTATGATCCAGAGGATATAAGGAAAGGCAAACCATGATTTCTTTGTTCTATTCATTCGTATCCACCGCCTTTTCGTCATCAGATACAGGTTTGTGCATGATCTGGATATTAAAAGGTTTGATGAAGATTCCAACCTCTGTATCAACAGGGACCATAGTGGTGCTGTGGACCAGCCACTCAAAGCCATTTGCCATGACATCCATCTCGTAGTGGACACCTTTGAAGATGACGGAAGTGACACGACCTTTTATGATTCCCACATCCGGTTCTACAAGCTCGATATCTTCCGGTCTGATCACCACGTCCACCGGATTATTTTCACCAAAGCCCTCGTCTACGCAGAGGAATCTTGCACCGAGGATCTCAACGAGACGATCCTGGACCATGGTTCCTGCGATAAGATTGCTGTCTCCGATAAAATCAGCTACAAATGCATTTTGTGGCTCATTATAGATATCTTCCGGTGTTCCGATCTGCTGGATATATCCGCCGTTCATAACGACGATCGTGTCGGACATGGTAAGAGCTTCCTCCTGATCATGAGTAACATAGATAAATGTGATCCCAAGTTCATTTTTCAGGCGAATCAGTTCGTACTGCATATCCTGGCGCATTTTAAGATCCAGTGCGCCAAGCGGTTCATCAAGAAGAAGAACCTTTGGTTCGTTGACGATAGCTCTGGCAATGGCGATACGTTGCTGCTGTCCGCCGCTCAGGGCATCTACTTTTCTTTTCTCATAGCCATCAAGGTTGACTAACTTCAAAGCATATTTGATCTTATCCTGAATATAAGAAGCACTTTTTTTCTTGATCTTCAGGCCAAAGGCTATATTCTCAGCTACGTTCATATTTGGAAAAAGAGCGTATTTTTGAAATACGGTATTGAGTTGGCGCTGGTTTGGCGGCAATTGGGTGATATCTTTACCGTTGAAGATCACTTTTCCCTCATCGGGATATAGAAAGCCTCCGATGATACGAAGTGTAGTGGTTTTTCCGCAGCCGGAAGGGCCGAGGAGTGTCAGAAATTCATTTTCTCTAATATAAAGATTCAGGTCATCCAGTACCTTTTCCCCATCAAATATTTTTGTGATATGTTCCAGATTGATCAGTCGATTACTCATTAGTTTCCTCCTTCATATTCCCTTTATCTTTTTTCAAAATTAAAAGTTTGGTGGGGTGGAGATCCATAAAAGCACGGCTCCACGTTTTCCAGCCTCTATCATATGTTCTTTGATGGCTGGAAAATAAAATGTTTCTCCCTCCTGGACCGCATATACCCTCTTTCCCAGAGTGATGCGTGCGCTTCCCTCAAGCACATAGCCAAATTCTTCTCCGGCATGGGGTTTTTCGAGGACAGACCGTCCGCCGGGTTTCAGAGTTATGCGTATGGGTTCCATCGCATTTTTCTGGGCATTTGGCACCAGCCACTCAATCTGATGTCCCAGCTCCTGTGCTTCCTTGACAAAATAATCCTCCTTGCGAAATACAATCTGCTCAGGGGTGTCATCCGTAAAAAAATCCTGGAGATTACTCCCCAGACACTGCAGGATATCTGTCAGTGTACTGATGGAGGGAGAGGTTAGATTCCTCTCTACCTGGGAGATGAATCCTTTGGTAAGTTCCGCACGGTCAGCCAGCTCCTGCTGGGTCAGACCATTCTGCGTTCGGTAATTTTTCAGCTTTGCACCGATATCCATATGACTCCTCCTTTAAGTATTGAAAAGCTGCTGATTTAGCAAAAAAAATGATTATCAGTACAATGGGGAGACCAATAATCAAATACGCTAATACTAAACATAAAGTTTATTATTTATAATCTTAATTATAGTGTATATATGCTATTTGTCAATGGTTTTATTGTGTATAAAATGGAACAGTCATAATACATGAATCGGTGTGTGGGAACATAAGCTAGAGAAAAGAGGATTTTGGGTGAACTGATTGGGGAAAAAGAAAGCTTCGGTAGACATGACCCTTCTGATTCTGGTAGCGTTTCTTCTTATTATAGGGTTGGTTCTTTTGTACAGTACAAGTGCATATAACGGCAGGGTAAAATTCCATGATCCGGCCTATTATTTTAAGAAGCAGCTATTTGCGGCGGCACTGGGTATGCTGGCACTTTACGCAGTGTCCTGTATGGATTATCATTTGATCACAAAGTTTGCATTTCCTGTTTACATATCCTCACTTCTTATGTCCAGTGTTGTATTGATATTCGGGCAGGAATATAACGGCTCAAAGCGTTGGCTTGCGCTCGGGCCGTTGTCTTTTCAGCCGGCGGAATATGCGAAGGTGGCGGTTGTCATCTTTTTAGCAAGGATCATCAGCCAGAGCAAAAAGCCGGTGGAGAGTTTGGGTTTTATGGTGCGTACGATGCTGGTGCTGATGCCCATTGTGGCTCTGGTCGGAACAAATAATCTCAGTACAGCCATCATAATCCTTGGAATCGGCGTGATACTGATCTTCATCTCCAATCCACGTTATCTGCCATTTGTAGGTGTGGGGGCGGCAGGGCTGGGCATGGTATCTATTTTCCTTGGGATGGAAAGTTATCGTTTGGAACGTCTTGCAATCTGGCGGGATCCCGAAAAATATGAGAAGGGGTTTCAGACGATCCAGGGATTATATGCCATAGGAAGCGGGGGTATATTTGGAAAGGGACTGGGAAGCAGCCTTCAAAAGCTGGGATTTGTACCGGAGGCACAAAATGATATGATATTTTCTATTGTCTGCGAAGAAACAGGGCTTTTGGGTGCATGTCTGGTGATCGGGATATTTGGTCTGCTCATATGGAGATTGATGGTAAATGCTGTCCATGCACCGGATCTGCAAGGCGGGCTCATATGTGCCGGGATCATGGGCCATATAGCGCTGCAGGTAATACTGAACATTTCGGTGGTGACCAATACCATTCCAAATACAGGGATCACGCTGCCATTTATCAGTTATGGAGGAACTTCGATCCTATTTTTGATGAGCGAGATGGGGCTGGCTCTTTCAGTAAGCCGGCAAACTGGATGTGGCAAAAATTGATTTTGGGCATATGATAAGATAACAGGGCTGGCAGGAGCGTATAGATTGGGCGAAATATGGATTGAGGGAGGGTATCCTCTTTCGGGTGAGGTCACGGTGCAGGGCTCCAAAAACTCGGTTTTGCCGATGATGGCTGCCGCTGTATTACACGACGGAATTACAATTTTGCATGGGTGTCCCCAGATAGCAGATGTATATGCTATGGAAAATATACTAAAGTCTCTTGGGGTGGAAACATCCTGGGAGGGGCATTCACTGCGGCTGGACTGCAGCTGTATTACAGGGGTGATGATCAGCAGGGAGGATGCCCAAAGCATGAGATCGTCTGTGATATTGCTGGGAAGCATGCTGGCTCGAAAAGGGGAGATACAGATTGCCCATCCGGGAGGCTGTACGATAGGGGCGAGGCCGATCGACCTGCATCTTCTGGTACTTGAATCGATGGGGGCAAAAATCTGTCAAAAGGATGAAGTATTGATGGCAGTCTGTGAAAAGAGACTTCAGGCAGCGGAAGTGAATTTTCCGCTGTCCAGTGTGGGAGCAACAGAAAATGGGGTGATCGCAGCAGTTTTGTCGAGAGGCACTACCAGGCTGAAAAATTGCGCCACTGAGCCGGAAATCATCCATCTTTGTCATTTTTTGCAGGCGCTGGGCGCTGAGATAGGGGGCATAGGGACGAGGGAACTGTGGATCCGGGGTGTTACTGCTCTAAGAGACGCAGAGTATACGATACCGCCGGACCGCATCGTTTCAGGCACCTATCTTTATGCGGCAGCGATCACCAGGGGAAATATAATCATAAGCAATCCGCCATTACAGGAAATGACGGCAGTTCTGCAGGTATATGAGAAAATGGGTGGACAATGGGAGAGTATCGGTGGTAAACTAAGAGCGGATGCCGGCAATATAAAATATCCGATCAACGATCTTTCTACAGAGTGTTATCCGGGATTTCCCACAGATATGCAGTCGATATTGATGGCTGTGGTCTTAACGATACCAGGGGAGAGCCATATATGTGAAAGGATATTTGAAAACAGATATAAAGTGGTATCCCAGCTAAGGACGATGGGCGGACAGATCCGGATAGAGGATAGAGAAGCCTATATACAGGGAGGAACTTCTCTTCATGGAGAGGTTGTGGAAGCGCAGGAACTTCGTGGAGGTGCAGCTCTTGTATTGGCGGGCCTGGCTGCAAAAGGAAAAACGATCATTCGCAATTCCCATTATATAGAACGCGGGTACGAACGATTGGAAAATTGTATTTCCAGTATGGGAGGGCGGATTCAAATAAGGAACGGGTGAACAGATGAAAAGGTTTCATATGAAAGTCCGGTTAACAGATACCGGAAAAAGGGCGGTGGCCTGCGCAGCGGCAGGAGTCGTGGTGCTGGCCCTGCTTTTGTTTTTTATTTTATTTAGAGTGAGTAGTGTGGATGTTGTGGGAAGTACCAAGTATACCGATGAAGAGATAAAGGAGTATGCACTGACAAGTCCGCTCACATCGAATACGCTGCTGACAGAATGGCTGATGGATCATATTGATGCAGAGGATATTCCATTTGTGGAGTCCTTCGATCTGGAACGTCTGGGGATGCATAAACTTCGTATTCATGTAAATGAAAAGAAGATTGTCGGATATGTCGTTCAGGGAACGGACAAACTATATTTTGATAAAGATGGAAATGTAGTGGAAATGGAATCTATGAATGAAGAAGAAAAGGCTGCTTTGGAGTCAGCAAGTCAGGAACTTGAAGATCTGAAGGCTGAGGCCGAACAGCAGGAAGCCTTAAAAAAGGCTCAGGAAGCAGAGGAAGCACTGACAGGCAAGGTGACAGACGAGGAAGAATTTAACCAGACAGAGGAAGAGACCAAAGAAAGCAGTGAACAAAGCCAGCAGGCGGCACAATCCCTCACGGCAGAAGAAGTTGTGGGAAATGAAGACGCAACAGAATTTCATGCCGCAGTGACAGATGTGCCAAGAGTTATTGGACTTTATACAGGAACAGTCCAGTTGGGACAGAAGATCCCTGCGGAAGATGACAGCGTATTTAATACGATCCTGGGAATCACACGTATCGTAGAAAAATATGAGATATTGCCTGAGATGGTGTATTTTGATGAGACTCTTGAGATCACTCTTGTGTATAATAATGGCTCGATTCACTGTAAGCTGGGGAAAGATACTCTTTTGGAAGAAAAAATCACCCGGGTGGCGGCGATTCTTCCAAAACTGGAAGGAATGACGGGTATTTTGCATCTTGAGGGCTATACAGAGGATACAACAAATATCATTTTCTCCCAGGAGTCCTTATATACGCTTAAGAGCATCATAGCGGCAGCGGAAGGTGTGATCACAGATGCATCGCCTGCACAGGCGGAGGCGGCAGATACTGATTTGACAGATGCAGCAGATACTGCACCGACAGATGCAGCAGCGACAGATGAGACACCGGCAGATACAACGGGAAGTGAAGGCACTGAAGGAGATGCGGCAGTACCGGCATCTTCGGATGGCGAAACAGATGGAACCGCTGAAGAAGGCTCTGTAGAAGGTGAAACGACAGAAGGCGGTACCGCAGAGAGTGGAACAGCAGATGAGGCGATGCCAGATGATGGTACTGCGGCAAATGACACAGCAGAAACTGGAAGTCAGAGCGAAACCGGGGCAGGAACATGAGATAATGTTATTAAAAAAGTATGAATTTCAAAAAAACAGTTGATTAATTGGGAAAGAGATTATATTATATAACTATATGTAACTATTTAAGATAAGGCAAAAGTACCCTTAGGGGAATAATATATGCGAAAGGCAAAGAAGGAGGAAGTACTTTGTTAGAGATTATGACAAATGAAGCGGAATCATCTGCAAAGATTATAGTTATTGGAGTAGGTGGCGCTGGTAATAATGCAGTTAACCGCATGGTAGATGAAACAATCGGCGGTGTAGAATTTATAGGGGTGAATACCGATAAGCAGGCATTGACTCTGTGTAAGGCACCTGCTGTATTACAGATAGGTGAGAAACTCACAAAAGGACTGGGCGCTGGAGCAAAACCTGAGATTGGTGAAAAAGCTGCAGAAGAAAGTATGGAAGAGATCCGTCAGCTGATAGAAGGTGCTGATATGGTATTCGTTACTTGTGGTATGGGTGGCGGTACAGGTACTGGTGCAGCTCCGATCGTTGCTGGTATTGCGAAAGAGATGGGTATCCTTACTGTAGGTGTTGTGACTAAGCCTTTCCGTTTTGAAGCTAAGACCCGCATGAGCAATGCTCTGATGGGTATTGATAAATTAAAAGACAATGTCGATACATTGATCGTAATACCGAATGACAAACTTCTTGAGATTGTTGATCGCCGTACAACGATGCCGGAAGCATTGAAGAAAGCAGATGAAGTACTTCAACAGGCAGTTCAGGGCATTACAGACCTGATCAATATGCCGGCACTGATCAATCTGGATTTTGCAGATGTACAGACAGTTATGAAAGATAAAGGAATTGCCCATATTGGTATCGGTGAAGCGAAAGGTGATGACAAAGCACTTGAAGCTGTTCAGCAGGCTGTTTCCAGTCCATTGCTTGAGACGACTATCCAGGGAGCAAGTCATGTTATCATTAACATTTCCGGAGATATCTCTCTTATGGATGCTAATGACGCAGCTAGCTACGTTCAGACTCTTGCAGGAGACGATGCAAATATCATCTTCGGTGCAATGTATGATGATACCGCTGTTGATTCTGCGAAGATCACAGTTATTGCAACTGGATTGAATGATGCTACAGCAAAGCAGGCAAGCGTAAGCAAAGCTTCTATGATGCAGCAGGCAGCAGAGGTAAAACAGGAAGAAAAACCGGCTCCAACTCCAGTAGTACCGGAGAGACCTGCTTTTTCACAGGGATTGACGATGCCAAGCTTCCAGGTACCGAAATCAGCACCAGCTGCTCCAACAGCAAGCAGTGTTCCGAAGAAAGATATTCAGATTCCGGATTTCCTGAAGAGAAGATAGAACTTATGATTTACTAATAGGAAGTAAATGAATGACAGATGCCATGGTTAGTGGCATCTGTTTTTAGCTTGAAATAGGAAGGTTTTTATGGAGAAAAATGAGATATTACTGATCCATGGTAAGGATTATAAGAAAATGACCAAAGAACTTTTGGAAAATGCAGACATGAAGGCAGATATTCCGGGAATAAAAGCAAGAATAGGCATTAAGCCGAATCTGGTGTCTCCGACAGAGGCTTCGTGGGGAGCTACAACACATCCTGAGGTGATTGCCGGGATCATTGAATACCTGCAGGAAAATGGATATCAGAATCTGGTGATGCTGGAGGGATCCTGGGTTGGGGATCGGACGGAAGATGCACTTTTAGTTTGTGGATACGACCAGCTCTCAGAAACATATGGTGTTCCTTTTTTGGATATGCAAAAAGATACTTCATCCCTTAAGGAATGTGCAGGGATGAAGTTGAAAATATGTGATACTGTGTCAACGCTGGACTATCTGATCAATGTGCCTGTGATGAAGGGGCATTGTCAGACAAAGATCACATGTGCACTCAAAAATATGAAAGGATTGATCCCCAATACGGAAAAAAGACATTTCCATTCCATGGGACTTCATAAACCCATTGCTCATCTGGCAGTGGGGATCCATCAGGATTTTATTGTGGTGGATAATATCTGTGGGGATTGGGATTTTGAGGATGGTGGCCATCCGGTAGAGATGGATCGGCTGGCGGCAGCGAAAGATCCAGTGCTTACAGATGCCTGGGTATGTCATGAGATGAGGTACAGGCCGGATGGGGTACCATATGTGGTGATGGCAGCTGAACTTGGTGCTGGAGAGAGAAATCTAAAAAAAGCCAGGATCATAAAGCTAAATGATCCACTGGATAAAAATATGGAAAATGCAGTTGAGCCAGATAAGAGGAAGATAGTAGAAGTCCAGGATGCAGTGGAGGAAGTGGAGTCCTGCAGTGCCTGTTATGGTGAACTGATCCCGGTGTTGGACCGGTTGAGGGAAGAGGGACTTTTATCGAAGCTGGATACAAAGATATGTATCGGTCAGGGATACAAAGGTAAGAGGGGAACACTTGGTATAGGAAGTTGTACGAGGGGATTTGCGCATTCCTTAAAGGGATGTCCCCCCACGACCGCCCAGATGTACCAGTATCTAAAGGGATATCTGGACGCGAAAAAATAAGTATAAATTCCCGTTAATGCAGTGAGCACTACCGTTTATGAAAAACGGTAGTGTTTTTTTTGAAAATATGTCATAATGTAAAAAATGAAAATATGGAAAGAACAAACATAGATACATGATGGCTGCAGCAGCACAAAATCCATGAGATGCGGGGAGGACAAAACAGATATGAAATCAGAGAAAGGAATAACGGAAAACAGTACAAGAGAATGTAAGATAAAATATATAGTTGGAATCATAATGTCGTTGCTTGTGATTGGAGTTATCTTATTTGTCCTTTTGAAATTAGTAAAACCGGAAGAAAGTGCCATCAGTCTTATTGAGACAAAGTCAGAATCTCATGACTGGAGTTTTGAGATATTGGATGATCAGGGGAACAGAGATATACAGCCGGGATTCGAGGAAGAATATATCATGGACTTTGGTTCTGAGACTGCCAAAGCAATCAGGGCGAAACGCATTATGACAGAAGAACTGGAATATGCTTCGCTTCGTTTTTACCCGTATAGTGGGGTAGGGATTGAAGTTTTTTTTGATGGTGAGATCGCATACAGTGATTTTCAGACGAATGAGCGTGACGAAGATGGATATCTGATCCTTGGAGAGGAAGAACGAAATAAAAGTTATCTGTTGGATACTGCGGGACGACAGGTCCGGGTTTCACTGCCGGTAGATTATAGGGGGATGGAACTTACGATCATCACGTATTTTTCGGATTCTGCGTTTCAGATAAGCCCCGAATTCCCGCTGCTCGGCAATGATGAGACGGATTGGGGATTGCCTGTGGCAGATGTGGTTTTTCCGATTGTCGAACTTACGATATGTGCAATTCTGGCAATCTTATTGTGCGGAATATTGGTTGGGGGCATCAAACGTGGACAGGCCGATTACCGGGTCTACCTGTTGATCTTATTCTTTTTGCTGTGGTTTTTAGATAAAGCGTGTATGTCGTTAGTAGGCTCTTATAGCGGTATGGACCAATCCTTCCTTTCTGTACTTCAGGGGCTTTATGTTACGCCTGTGGTGATGTATGTGGCGTTAGGCCTTAACGGATGGAAAAAGTATGTTTTGTTTATCTGTTCGGCTATCCAATTTGCATGTGATGCAGGAAGACAGTTTATTAATTGGAAAAGCAGTGATTTCATTACGTTGGGAGAAAACGGGCAGACGATGATATTGCTTTTGGTCCTGTTAGTCATATTGTCAGCCATAGAATATTTTCCGTATAAAAAGATATGGAAAAAATATGCCCGATGGGAAAATATCCTGCTTCTGGCAAGTGTGTGTATCGGATGTGTAATGCTGTACTCGATGGAAACAGAAGGAAATGTGATGCAGTATTTTATCAATGTTTGGTTTGGTATGCGGATGGGGAACTTTGTGCCGGTCGTTCAGCTGGTCACATCAGTAATATCGGCGATGATCATATTCCTTTTGATCATAAAGATGGCAAAAACTACAGTGAGGATGCAGCAGACGGTGAATGTCCTTGCAGAACGGGAACATTTCGCTATGGAGAATCTGGAAATACAAAGACAGTCCGAAGAAAAGACAAGGGCATTTCGTCATGAAATGAATCACCATATGGCGGCGGTAAGTACATTTTTGAAAGAAAATGATATCAAGCGGGCCCAAGAGTACATTGGTGTGATCACGAAGGAACTGAATGATCTTCCAAAGGGATCTTATAGTACGAATAGTATGATCAATGCTATCGTAGGAAGATATTTTGAAAAGGCGAAACAAGCTGGGATCCGGGTGCAGCATCGGATATCAGTTCCGGAAAAACTGGCGATCGAAGACCGGGATTTATGCGTACTGCTGAATAATATGCTGGAAAATGCAGTGGAGGCGTGTGAACGTATGCCACAGAAAAGTGATAAACATCTGTGTTTGTCAATTAACTTTGAAAAAAACTTTTTGTTTATCAGCTGTAGAAATAGTACCGGTGAAGTGATGATGGGATCAGACGAATCAACATTTCCTACAATGAAAAAAGAGAAAGAAAAACATGGCTACGGAATGGCAGCCATGGAAAAGATTGCAGAAAAATATAATAGCATTTTAAAAATTGAGTTGTATCCAGGAGAATTTTCAGTGAAAACCAATCTGTTCCTGGATCAGAAAAGAAAGCTTAACGATAATTAAGTATGATATTTGTTCGCGTAATCAATCAGGCTGTTTTGTAAATCCTTGTACCGTACCTTCCCGATAGGCAGAGACTGGCCGGAAGAAATCCATACTGTGTAGCGGGAGATACCGGTCACATGAGCAAGATTGATCAGATAACTTTTATGGGAACGAAAGAAAGAGTATGGAGAAAGCAAAACTTCCATCTCCTTCAACGTTCCGGAATAAGGAATCGTTTTTCCTGAAAGAGTATGAATGGAAATGTCATGTCCATAAGTTTCTATATATAAAATCTCATCTACAGATAGGGTAACAAGTCCTTCAGGAATCTGAAATACCAGTTTTTGAGGAACATGTTTCGCCATAAAACGATCCAGCGCTTCAGCGAGTTTATCAGATAAAGAGGATTTTACTATATAATGAAGAGCTGTCACATCATAGCCGTCCAGTGCATAGTCATCTGTGGAGGAAACAAAGATAATATCTGTTTTGATCCCTTTTTGACGCATCTGTCGGGCGAAGGCAATCCCATTATCCTGCAAGATCAAAATATCTAAAAAAATCAGATCAAATACCGTGTCATTTTCGATGGCGGATAAAAAAGATGGAATATCCGGGTAGTAGGTCAGCATATAATCTATAGATTTCTGTTGACATATAGTTTTGAGCTGCTGGGCAAATGCAGAGGCAAAGAACTGATCGTCGTCACAAAGCGCTAGTTGGTACATGGCAGTTACCGCCTTTCATAAATTAATGGTAATGTGCTAAACAATGGTTTTATTATATCAGAAAATACACTCTGAGGGAACCTTATAATAGTAAGAAAATTCCCGTTTGTGCATTGTGAGCGTCCGTTTGTGCAAAAATATTGAAAGAGCAGAGCGTTTTGTGGTATGGTATCATCTACAGAGAAGTCACAATAAAATGCTGAGAGATAGGATGA
The DNA here is from genome assembly GCA_009929525.1 of Clostridia bacterium. GTDB lineage: Bacteria > Bacillota > Clostridia > Lachnospirales > Lachnospiraceae > Oliverpabstia. The sequence goes on from SAAH01000007.1 coordinate 29,445, forward strand.
TGATATGGAGAATAAGGGCATTATTAAAAATGATCATAAAGAAGAATACAAGATTACCATTACACAGGAAGAAGATGAGATGTGGAGTGGAAACTTAGAATATAAAGGGATTTCCCAAACATTCGAGAGCGATTTGGAATTGATACGGTTGATGGACAAGCTTACAAAAAAGTAAAGTGATCTGTTTTGGCGAGAGGTGTCAGGATGAGAACAAAAAAGAAGGAAATAGAGCATCATACATGGTGCAGGGAGTGCGTAAATAAAAATCTACATTTGGACTTAAGAAATGAAGACTGTATCTACCTTCGTTTTCCTTATGTGTGTGAATCCTGCAAAAAAACAGGCAATATTGTCAAGGACATTCGGTGGTGGAAGAAATACAAATTGATAAAAGCAGGAAAAAATGGGGTTGGAAATAATAAAACGGGCAAGATTATACATAGTAATTAAGCAAAAAACCTGTATAATGAAAGTAACTATATGATCGATACAGGAGGAGAAGATATGGTAGTAGATGTCTTAGCACAGGAAGTATGGTATGGGGGAAATACATGGGGGTCTTCGGATGGTCCTATAAAATATAAAGAAGGCAGGAAGATTGATCTTCGGGGAAATCAAACACCAAATCAGTCAGTTCCGCTCCTTGTGTCAAATAAAGGGAGATATCTGTGGGGAGAAAATGGTTTTTGTCTCACATTTAAAAATGATCAGATAGAAACGGACAGGGAGATCACGATTGGGACAGGATATGAAAATCTAAAAGGAGCTTATCTTGCCGCGAAGGACAAGCATTTTCCATTTCAACAGATCCATCTTAGCAGAAAGTTTGTGGAAACGCCTGTTTATAACACATGGATAGAGCTTACTTTTGATCAAAATGAAAAAGATGTACTCACATACGCTGGGGACATTCTTGCAAATGATTTGCCGGCGGGAATATTGATGATCGATGATGGATGGTCCGATTACTATGGAAAGTGGACTTTTAATGCCGAGAGCTTTCCTTCACCAAAGAAGATGTTGGATAAACTGCATGAGATGGGATTTTCAGTGATGCTGTGGATCTGCCCATTTATCACACCTGATACAAAAGAATATCGGGAAACCAGAGACTGCGGTTATCTTATAACGACCAAAGAGGGAAAACCATTGATCACGGAATGGTGGAATGGATATTCAGCAGCTTTAGACCTTTCGAATCCAGATGCGTGTGAATGGCTTAAAAACCAATTGGGTCATTTGCAGGAGATTGGTGTGGATGGCTTCAAGTTCGATGCGGGAGACAGTATTTATTATCCGAAAGATATGGTGACAAAAGGAAATGTCTCGCCGGATGAGATGAGTTATCTTTGGTGTAAGTTTGGTGAGAACTATGAATATAATGAATTTCGTGCAGCCTGGAGGGCAGGCGGAATGTCTCTGATGCAAAGACTTTGTGATAAACCCCATGATTGGAGCAAAGAAGGATTCAGTGCCTTGATACCAGATACCCTTACCCAGGGAATCCTTGGTATGCCGTTTTCAAGTCCAGACATGATCGGAGGCGGGGAATATCTGAACTTCTGGGCCAATATAGACAATCTGGATGAAGAGCTTTTTGTCAGATATGCTCAGATATCCAGTATGATGCCAGTGACGCAGTTTTCAGCGGCACCATGGAGAGTACTGAAAAAAGAAAACTTTGAAAAAGTATTGGAATGCATGAAAATAAGACAGCATCATCAGTCATATTTTGTACAGTGTTGGGAGAATGCGGTGCAGACTGGTGAACCCATCATACGTTACATGGAATATGCCTATCCCCATTGCGGAGCAGAAGAAATCATCGATCAGTTTATGGTTGGGGATAAACTTCTGGTAGCACCCGTTTGTGAAAAGGGAAAAGAAAGCAGAAGTGTATGGTTACCGGAGGGAATATGGGAAACAGAGGATGGAAGCAGAATCGTTGGCGGTGAGAGTATGGAGATTAAAGAAGGCAGCGAGGGTGGAATCCTTTTGTGGAGGATATAGGTAAAATAAATATGGTAAAGCCTTACATAAAAAAGACAACTTGTGCGGGAAAGTCCTGCACAAGTTGTCTTTTTTGGTGTCTCTGATCTGCTGTATATAGATAGCATCTTATCTGAGCAGAAAAATCACATATCTTCATACATTGCTTTTAGCATACGTACGATTTGCGGTGGGGTGAACCGGCTGCTGTCGATACAAAGATCATATTGTCCCATATCCAGCCATTTTTCATCTGTATAATATTCGTAGTAGTAGCGCCGTTCCTTATCTATTTTTTTGATCATATTCGCAGCACTCTTTTCTGTGCGTTCCAGTCGATTGACTACAGTTTTTACCCGATGATCGAATGGAGCATGGATAAATATACTGCTGCACTGATCTCGCAGGATATGATTGGCACAGCGCCCGATGATGACACAATCTTCTTGTTTGGCAATGGAACGGATGATTTCGCTCTCAGCCTGAAAAAGAACATCGTTCATTGGGTAAAAGTGGTATTGCGGTTCCATCAACATGGGATCATTGATGGGATAGCGCCACTGACTTGCACGCTTTTCATCTACTTTTAGAAGTTCATCATAAGGAATTCCTTTTTTTTCACTGGCGATCCGAATAAGTTCTTTATCATAATAATGAATTCCAAGCTCTTCAGCCAGGATTTTCCCCAGATGTCTTCCGTTACTTCCGTACATTCGATTGATGGTTATGACCTTTCCTGCCATAATTGTCGCCTCCCTTTAGCTATTGATATTGTCCGACCTATATTTATATACATTATAACAAAATACTCTGAAAATTTCCATATATTGTATAAAAATTTAGAAAAATATAAGGAATCATTTGTCGGGGTGTACGAAATTTGAAAAATGGGTTATAATAACAGAGAAAATTGTTTTAGGAGGAAAAATCATGTTGAAAATATTATTTTACGATACAAAAAGTTACGATAAAGAATCATTTGAAAGCAAGAGGGGCGAATATCCAGATATCCAGATTGATTATTTGAAGTCTGAACTGGCGCCAAATACAGCTAAACTGGCAAAGGGATACGATGCCATCTGTGCATTTGTAAGCAGTGAGGTGGGAACACAGACGATAGAAATCCTTCATGAGTGTGGGGTGAAACTGATTCTTATGCGCTGCGCAGGATTTAATAATGTAGACATTGATAAAGCAAATGAGTGTCAGATCAAGGTTATGCGTGTACCGGGATATTCACCGGAGGCTGTAGCAGAGCATGCGATGGCGCTGGCGCTGGCAGCAAGCCGCCGTATTCATAAGGCTTATGTTCGTGTGAGAGAGAACGATTTTAGCCTTGGAGGAATGCTGGGTCTGAACCTTTATCAGAAGACGGCAGGAATCGTTGGAACTGGTAAGATAGGTGCGGCGATGGCACGTATTTGTCATGGATTTGGAATGAAAGTCATTGCTTATGATAAGTATGAGAATCCGAGCCTTGATTTTGTCACTTATGTAACAATGGATGAACTGCTGGCACAGAGTGATCTGATTTCTCTTCATTGTCCGCTGATGGATGACACCTATCACTTAGTTAATATTGAGACAATAAAGAAGATGAAAGATGGAGTGATCCTTGTCAATACATCCCGTGGCGGTCTGGTGAAAACAGAAGATCTGATCGAGGGAATCCGTGCAAGAAAGTTCTTTGCAGTCGGTTTGGATGTATACGAGGAAGAAAAGAAAAATGTATTTGAAGACCGTTCAGACGAGATTATGGAAAGCTCCATAACAGCTCGTCTGTTGTCCTTCCCGAATGTAGTGATCACATCTCATCAGGGATTCTTTACCCACGAGGCATTGTCAGCGATCAGCGAGACTACTTTGAATAATGCAATGGCGTTTATAAAAGGTGAGACTACAGGAAATGAAGTAGAATAAGAGGAAAAAAGTATGGAGTACAGAAGTCAAAGATTGCGGCAGATCGCACCGGAGCTTGATCCATTAAGGCTGGGTACCGGATGGAAAAAGGAAGATTTGGGAAAGATACAGATATTGATAGAAAGTTCATTTGGTGACAGCCATCCGGGAAGTGTCCATCTTCTGGAATTGGCCGAAGAGGCAAAAGCAGGTGCTGCTATGGAAGGCGGGCATGGCGCCAGATATTTTTGTACGGATATATGTGACGGAGAGGCACAGGGGCATGATGGAATCAACTATTCCCTCGCCTCCCGGGATATGATGACAAACATGATGGAGATCCATGCAAATGCAACTCCATTTGACGGAGGGGTATTTATCGCCAGCTGCGATAAAAGTATGCCGGCTCATCTGATGGCGATAGGAAGAATTAATATTCCTTCTATCGCGATAGCAGGCGGTGTGATGGATGCCGGTCCGGATCTTTTGACTCTGGAGCAGATCGGAGCCTACCATGCAATGTATGAAAGAGGCGAGATCACAGAAGAGAAAATGGAGTATTACAAGCAAAATGCGTGTCCTTCTTGTGGTGCCTGCTCGTTTATGGGAACTGCATCTACGATGCAGATCATGGCAGAAGCGTTGGGTCTGGCACTTCCAGGCAGTGCATTGTTACCGGCCACGAGTCAGGAACTTAGGGAATATGCAAGGGAAGCAGGACGACAGTCCGTACGCCTTGCCAGGATGAACCTGACTCCGGATAAGATCGTGACAAAAGAAGCTTTTGAAAATGCGATCATGGTACATGCAGCAATCTCAGGCTCTACGAATTCACTCCTGCATCTTCCGGCAATCGCAAAAGAGTTTGGTGTGGAGATAGACAGTGATACCTTCGATCGGCTTCATAGAGGTGCTCATTATCTATTGGACATCCGACCGGCAGGTCGATGGCCTGCTCAGTATTTTTACTATGCGGGCGGTGTTCCAAGGATCATGGAAGAAATCAGATCTATGCTTCACCTTGATGTTTTGACCGTTACGGGAAAAACTTTAGGCGAAAATCTGGACGAATTAAAGAAAAATGGTTATTATGAAAAAGGACAGAAATATCTGGAAGAAATTGGATTAAAAAGAGAAGATGTGATACGTTCTTTTGATGATGCATTTGGAACTGATGGAAGCATTGCGATCTTAAAGGGCAATCTGGCACCGGAGGGAGCAGTTGTTAAGCATACAGTTGTTCCAAAAGAAATGTTTGAAGCAGTCCTTCGGGCACGCCCTTTTGACTGTGAAGAGGACGCGATCCATGCAGTCCTGACACATGAGATCAAACCGCAGGATGCGGTGATCATCCGGTACGAGGGTCCAAAGGGAAGTGGTATGCCGGAGATGTTCTATACCACAGAGGCGATAGCATCGGATGCCGAGCTTGGTGCTTCTATTGCACTGCTGACAGACGGAAGATTTTCGGGAGCATCTAAAGGGCCGGCTGTGGGACATATTTCTCCAGAAGCAGCCCAGGGCGGTCCGATCGCTCTGGTGGAAGAAGGCGATTTGATACACCTGAGTATTTCCCATAGAAAATTAGAGATTGTAGGAATCCATGGGGAAGAAATGTCGCCGGAGGAAGTAGAAAAGGTTTTGGAAGAAAGAAGAGCCGCTTGGCAGCCGAAACCGGGAAAATATGAAGATGGTGTTATGAAGATATTTGCAGACCGGGCAGTGTCCGCAATGAAGGGCGGATATATGGAGTAGGTTGGAGAGGTTCTGTTTGGGAAATATCCCAGACAACTGCGAGTTTTTGCTATACAGAAATATAAGAGAAAAGTGCAGGGGATAAGATGAGAGTAGCGATTGTAGAAGATCAGATGAGTGATGCTGAAAAGCTGAAGGAATTCTTGGGCAGATGCTGTGAAGAATAAGGAGTGGAACTGCAGATCCAGTATTTTGAAAATGGGGAAAAGTTTCTTCAAAACTTCCAGAGCGGGATGTACGAAGTGGCCTTTTTGGATGTCTATATGGAATCAAAACTTAATGGTATGGATGTCGCCCATAAGATACGGGAAAAAGACGAAAAATGCCAGATTATTTTTGCTACCACCAGTAATGAATTCGGTGTGGAAAGTTATGAGATACATGCCTTTGACTACCTGTTAAAACCATATGTGTATGAGAGGCTCCATGAATGTGTGACCCGTTTGATGAAGGAAATGAATACGGTTTCATATTTCATAGAGCTCAAGGTGGGGCGAATACATAGAAAAGTTCTTTTGGACGAAGTTATTTACACGGATTACAATAATCATTACGTTCAGCTTCATACAGCACAGGAGGTATTGCGAAGCTATATGCCATTTGATACTCTGGCGGAGATGCTGAAACCATACAAACAATTCCTGAATTGCTATCGAAACTGTTTTGTAAATATGGATCATATCGTGAGCCTGGATAATAAAGATTTCGTTCTGAGTTCAGGGGAGCGGATGCCGATGTTTAGAAAAGAGAAAAATGAACTGAAACAGATTTATGCTGATTATCTTTTTAATAAGATGAAAGGGTAGGAAAAAAGTGCTTGCTTTTCTTAGTAGAATGTGATAATATTATTTTCGGCTCGAACGAACAGAAACTTGCCGCTGTGGCGGAATTGGCAGACGCACATGACTCAAAATCATGCGGTTAACAGCCGTGCCGGTTCGAGTCCGGCCAGCGGCATATGAAAACCGAAATCTGAAAAGATTTCGGTTTTTCTCTTTTCTTTTTTAAAAATTGTGCTATACTAGAGTTTATGAAATGTAGTTTTAGATACGCTTTTGCGTACAAATAATTGGAAGTATAGCTCAGCTGGGATGAGCGTTCGCCTCACACGCGAAAGGTCATGGGTTCGAGCCCCATTACTTCCATTATCTGCAGGTATAGTTCATTGGTAGAACACCAGCTTCCCAAGCTGGGGAGGGGGGTTCGATTCCCCTTACCTGCTTATGCATTATATTTTTACAGCGATTCGCTGTATCCGGCAGTTCTGCCACAAAATCCAAAGAAAACATGCAATTGAAAATTGAAGAGGAAAGAATGAGGGATGCTTATGAATTGAATATAAGTTATTTTTTTGCTGTGCATTTTTTATGGTTGATTTTCCAACGATGCAATATTATAATGTGCATATATAAACAATAGAATCAATCTGAATAAAAATCCTTCTTAGCTATCTAAGTAAAAACCTATCTAAATAAAATCATCAAAATATAGTCTGAACACAGTCACATCAAATAACACATCTAAGGAATGCACATATCTGTGCATCTGTCTAAGAAAGGAATGTACATGAGTCAAAAGAAGGACCAGATCATACTCAACTATCTGGAAAAGCCGGAGCGGTTGGCAGATCTAATTAATGTAAATTGTTTTCGAGGAGAACAAGTGGTGAAAGAAAGTGACATCCATGTTCTTTCAGGGGAAACAAAACATATCATAAAAGATAAAAACGGAGAGATACTCACAGTGTCACGCTTTCGTGATATCCTGCGTGCAGTTACAGCAAATGGGATTTTTATTATCATAGGCTGTGAAAATCAAATGAAAATACATTATGCGATGCCAGTGAGGGAAATGCTGTATGATGCACTGAATTATACGGATCAGGTGAAGCAGATTGCAAGAGAACATAAGAAAAACAAGGAATGGAAGAACAGTGAAGAGTTTTTATCAGGCATGACAAAGGAAGACAGACTAAAGCCGGTCATTACACTATTACTGTACTATGGAGAAAAACCATGGGATGGCAGCCTGGATCTGCATGGGATATTGGAGTTTGGTGAATATGAATACTTGAAAGAATATGTGCCGAACTACAGGATGAATCTGATATCCGTCAGGTGTCCGGAGGATTTGGAACACTATCATACGGATTTGCGTGAATTTTTGGGAATCATGAAGTATGCATCAGATGCATGGGGGATGGAGCGATACGTAGAGCGGAATAAGGCACGGTTTGATTGTGTAGAAGAAGATCTGCTTGAAGTTATAGCAGAACTACTGGGAGAAAAGAAACGGCTGATGCTAGTGAAAGAAGAAGTGGAAGAGGAAGGAGGAAAAATCAATATGTGTAAGGCGTTTGATCAGTTGGAGGAACGGGGGTTTAGGAAAGGGAGAGAGCTGGGAATTGAACAAGGAATAAAGCAGGGAATTGAAGTTTTTATACTTGATAAAATGGAAGATAAGGTTGAGCCGCAGAAAATCATAGAAAAACTGCAGTACAGGTTTTCGTTGACGTATGGGGATGCGTGGAAATATTTGGAGAGGTATATGTAGCATGGATATAGTAACCATTAGCCAGAATAAAAATCTACGGTAAATCATTATTTTCAATAGAATCAAGAAGAAATCTGTCATATCCTTGTGGCGGGTTTCTTTCTTTATATTTTCCATCTTGCCAGTCCCCCAAGAAAAAGCTATAATAGTCTACATACGAATGCCCAAAGGGCTATATTAAGGAGGAAATATGATACTGGATTTGGTTATACTGGTTATCGGGTTTGCGCTTCTTATTAAAGGAGCTGATTTTTTAGTAGCAGGAGCTGCGGGGATTGCGGAGAGATTTCACATTCCGCAGATAGTGATCGGTCTTACAATCGTAGCTTTTGGTACGAGTGCTCCGGAGGCGGCTATTAGCATCTCGGCGGGACTCAAGGGGGCAACAGGAATTTCAATAGGAAATGTAGTGGGAAGTAATATCCTAAATATATTATTGATTTTGGGGATAACAGCATGTATTGTTCCACTCAAGGTGGAAAAGAGCACAATCAAATTCGAGATTCCATTTACCATTTTTATCACGATTCTTCTTGTGATCATGGGAAATACTTTAGGGGAAATTGGATTTTTTACAGGTTGTTTGTTCTGGCTTCTGTTTATCGTATTTTTGGCATATTTGTATCGGATTTCGAGGCAAAACCAACAAGAAGAGTTGGAAAATCAGCAGCATAAGATGCAAAAGATATGGGTCCTTGCACTTGTGACAGTGGGTGGTCTGGCAGCTATCATATTTGGCAGTGATCTTACGGTAGACAGTGCTACCAGCATAGCTACGAGACTGGGAATGAGTGACCGTCTGATCGGACTTACGATCGTAGCATTTGGTACATCTTTACCAGAGCTTGTGACATCTGTTACGGCGGCAAGAAAGAATAATGTAGATATAGCCATAGGAAATATTGTTGGAAGCAACATTTTTAATATATTATTTGTTCTGGGTACTACATGCCTTGTGGCAACGGTACCGTATGCATCCAAGTTCTTTGTGGATGGATTGGTTTGTATCGGTGCAGCAGTTCTTTTATGGCTGTGTGTTGCGAAGACGAAGGTGCTGAAAAGATGGGGAGGAGTTATCTTCCTGATATCTTATGGAGCTTATTTTGTATATCTGCTGACAATGCAATAAAACATAAGGAGGAGAATAAACCATGAACGAAACATTAAAGACATTGGTAACGAGAAGAAGCGTGAGATCATACCTGCCGGAACAGATCAAAAAAGAAGAACTGGACCAGATTCTTGAGGCTGGTGAGTATGCAGCAAGTGGAATGGGAATGCAGTCGGCAATCATGATTGTAGTTCAGGATGCGGATACTATTAAGTATCTTTCCGAACTGAATGCAAAGGTCATGGGAGTTACTTCAGATCCGTTTTACGGAGCACCTACGGTGGTGATCGTGCTGGCAGATAAGAATAGAGGAACCTGTGTGGAAGATGGAAGTCTTGTGATGGGAAATCTTATGAACGCAGCAGCGTCTCTGGGAGTAGGTTCTTGCTGGATACACAGAGCCCAAGAGGTATTTTCTTCAAAAGAGGGCCAGGACCTCCTTAAAAAATGGGGAATCGAAGGCGAATATATCGGTGTGGGACACTGCATATTGGGCTATGCCAAAGGAGATATGCCGGAGGCAAAACCAAGAAAAGAAAATTACGTTTATTTTGCAAAATAAAGAACAGCAGTAAAGGAACGATAATATGTCAGGAAAAAGCAACTGCGATACCTGCAGTAATTATATATATGATGAAGAAAGTGAATGTTATTGTTGCGATATCAACCTTGATGAGGATGAGATGTATCGTTTTATGAGTGACACTTTGTATAATTGCCCCTATTATCAATTGGATGATGAGTATAGGATTGCGCGGAAACAGTAACGGATAGGCGGTAATGCCAGATCATGGAGGGGTTGCACATTGTCAGGTTATAAAATTTTAATTTGACAAACAAAGCATTCCTTAATACAATGTTCTTTAACGGCCCCCTTTGGGACAAAAGGAAAGGGGTAATTAGAATGATTGTTCAGGACGTAATCCTGAATGGTTGTAATTCAGGAGGAAAATGATGTATAACTATGAAAATCAAAAAGAAATGCGTTCTGCAATCAACGGTAAAATGATTGTAATGGTCGTGGGAATGTTTCTTATCATAACCGCGGTTACAACGACTTTGCTCCAGGCATTCCAATATTTGTATATGGCAAATGCTGCAAATGGTGGGATGCAAGATGCTATAGATGCTCTTGCCCAAGCACAGCTTAGTATAGGACAGGTTGTCGGCATAGGTGTAGCTTATGTGATAACTGGAATTGTGCAAGTGGTGGCTGGAATTGTCTGCGTGAAGTTCTCAAACCGTCTTGATAAAGTGAAATTATGCTTGTATATGGATGGATTATTGTTTTTGGTAGTGATTCTCCAGCAGGTATATCTGATGCTTCTTTTGCAGACCTTGAATCCTTTTGGAATGCTTTCTGGATTGGTTATGCCGGCTTTCCTTCTTTGGGCTATCACACGCCTTATGAAATTGGCTAAAAAATATCCGGATCGTAAGTTTGCAGTAGAACCGAATCCTGCCAGGAATCAGAGAAAAGCGACAGCACAGGCTCAGCCAAAGAAAAATCTGATGGAGAAAGCAAAAGCACAGGTATCAGATGAAGAACTCGCAGCACGTGTTGCAGGAGAAATCCCGTTGGATGATGCAAAGGATGTTAGCGATACTGTTATGACTGCAGAAGTGATAGATGATGATGATGTGCAGGAATCTGGCTCAACAGAGGAAAACGATGCACAGGATGCAGAGTGGACAGAATCGACAGATGAAAACGATATGCAGGATGCAGAAACTAGTGAAGAATCAGATAGCGATTTGGATGAAACAAAAGAATAAGTAAAATATAAGAAAAACCCCGGCGGTCAGCGAAGATGGACTGAGCTTCCGGGGGTTTTCTGTCTGAAAGGAGGGGTCAAAATGCGTTTTTTTCATTTGTCGGATCTACATATAGGAAAACAATTTTATGGATATCCTCTTTTGGAAGATCAGGAGTGGATATTAAAAGAGATTCTCCAGCTGGTACGTGAACGAAGACCGGATGCAGTTCTCATATCGGGAGATGTGTATGACAAATCTGTGCCGGCGGCGGAAGCGGTAGCTGTCTTTGATCATTTTCTGGGTGAGCTTGCCAGTATTGAACCAAGGATACCGGTACTTGTGATCAGTGGAAATCATGATTCTGGGGAGCGTCTTTCCTTTGCGGGAAGTATTCTGGAAAATGAGCAGGTCTATATCATGGGAAATGCACCGAAAGGGCCCAAAGAGTGGCTGAAAAAGGTTACTTTGGAAGATGAGTGGGGGAAAGCAGATATTTATATGCTTCCATTTTTAAAGCCGGGCATGGTGAAAAATGTTTTTAACGAAGGTGAGGAGCCGGAAACTTATCAGGAAGCAGTAAGCGGAATCCTGTCAAGAGAAAACGTGGATGAAAATCACAGAAATATACTTATGGCTCATCAATTTTTTACTGCTGGTGGGGAAGGTCCCAAGTTAAGTGAGTCCGAAACCGTTTCCGTGGGTGGAATCGATCAGGTAGATACAAAATGTCTGGATGGATTTGACTATGTGGCACTGGGACATATCCATCGTCCTCAGTCCATGGGAAGAGAAGCAGTGAGATACTGCGGGACGCCTTTGAAATATTCGGTCAGCGAATGGAATCAGATAAAGTCCTTGACGGAAGTAGAGATAGGCGAAAAAGGCACGCAGCCGCAGATACATCTATTGGAGCTGCATCCCCTCAGGGATGTGAGAGTTATAAGAGGAAAGCTGGAAGACATACTTTTGGCAGCAGAGGGGGAGGTAAGCGATGATTATGTGAGTGTGACACTGACAGATGAACAGGATCCCTATCAGCCCAAGGAACGTCTGGAGGCAATATTTCCGCATATACTCGAGGTCAAGATGGACAATTCCCGCACGAGCGGTTTGGAGTGGCTGGAGGAAGAGACAGAGACGATCACAGACCCCAAAGAAGTATTTGAACGATTTTTCTTTCAGATGCAGGGACGGGAGATGGACGAAGAAGAAAAGTTGATTCTGCAGGAAGTTTTTGAAAGTGTAGGTGAGGCGGAAGGATGAAACCAATTTATCTGAAAATGTCAGCGTTTGGATCGTATGCAGGAGAGACGGAGATAGATTTTACGAAGATCAATCAGGGAGTATTTCTTATCACTGGGGACACAGGTGCAGGGAAAACTACCATATTTGATGGGATCACGTATGCTCTGTATGGTCAGACCAGCGGCGGCAGACGGGATGGTTCGATGATGAGGAGTCAGTATGCGGATCTTGGGACAAAGACCTATGTGGAACTGGAATTTGAAGTGAGAGGAAAGCGGTATCATGTACTTCGCAATCCGGAATATGAACGGGAATCAAAGCGTAAGAATAAGGACGGAGAACGAACGACAACAAAGGAAAAAGCAGGTGTAGAACTGTATCTTGCCGATGGAACCATGTATGGCGGGACAAGACAGGAGATCAATCGGAAGTTGGTGGAGATCCTTGGGGTAGATGCCCGTCAGTTTACGCAGATTGCAATGATCGCACAGGGGGATTTTATGAAACTCCTTCTTGCAAAATCAGATGAAAGAAAAGAAATATTTTCCAGGATATTTGACACTCGAGTATTCTGGAGGGTACAGGAGATATTGAAAAATCAGGCAAAAAGCCTTTATATACAACTGGAGGATAACAGAAAATCATGCCTTCGCGAGATCGAACAGCTGGAGGGAACGAAGGCTGAGGATGAATCTTTGAAAAAGAATTTTCTGGAGAGTGGACAGCGAGAGCCTGATCTTGACGGGGTATTGACCTTTGTGACGGATATTCTTGAAGAAGATCAGAAAATATATAAAAAGTCGCAGGAAAATGAGAAAAAATGTTCCAGAGAACTGGAAAAGAAAAGTCAGGAATACAGTCTTGGAAAAGAAAGAATGATTCAGTTTCAGGAATTGGATAAAGTTCAGATGAACTGGGAGCAGTTGGAAGAGAAAAAAGAATTCTGGGAAGAAAAAACGAGAAAGCTCCAATGGGCGAAAAAAAGCATACCGGTGGCAGCCCAGGAGGAAGCTTATAAAAAGGCGGAGGGTAATCTGGAGATTACGCAAAAAAGACTGGAAACCCTTGATAAATGGTTTGCAGAACATGGTCAGGAGACAAAAGAGAAGAGTATACAGCTTGATAAGATCAAGTCTTATCAGCAGAAACTTCAAAAAGAGGAGTTGCCGGCACTTCAAAAGCTCAGCCAGTCCCTGGAAAAATATGAAAAACTGCAAAGAAGTATGGAAGAAGCTTCTATATTAAAGGGAAAATTGGAGACAGAGAAGAACAGGTATCAAGCGGCAGAGAAAACATATCAGCTTTATGCTGTAGAGTATGAGGAGATTTACCAGTCATATTTCAAAGAGCAGGCAGGAATTCTGGCATCTGAACTGACAGAGGGGAAACCATGTCCGGTATGTGGATCTATCACGCATCCGAAGTTAGCGCCACTTTCTCAAGATGCGCCAACAAAGGAACAGGTGGAGCGAAAGAAAACGAAGCGGGCGAAAGCTGAGAAGGAAAGAGAAAGCACCCAGAGAACACTTCTGGATATATCTTCAAAGTTTGAGACAAAGATGGCTGTGATAAGAGAGACTCAGCAGGAACTTTTAGGGAAGGAATCCGGGGAAACCTCACTGGAAGAGATTAAGACAAGGTGGGATACCTGGGAGCAAAAAGCAAGAGAACGCCTGAAAAAGGGAAATGAGCTGGTCCGTACAACGGAGTTAAAACTGGAAGAGTGTATGGCAGATCATCAGAAAGCTGTCCGTGTGGAGAGCATACGAAAAGGACAACTGGAGGAGAATCAGGAGCTTGAGAAAAATCAGAGAAAACTGCTTGATATAGAAAAACAAAAGTATTTCGCTGCTTTGCAGGCACAGGGATTTGAGACTGAGGAAATGTATAGAAGCTGTAAGATGGATGATGTTATGAGAGAAAATCAAGAAGAACAGCTTGCCGAATATCAGCATGCAAGGCTGGAGACGGCTCAGCAAAAAAAGCTTCTTGAAGCACAGCTTGAGGGCAAAAAGAGACCAGAGCTTACGGAACTTGAAACACTGATCAGTGATATGAGAGAAAAACAGCGTCTTATGGAAAAAGAGATCCGAAGGATATACAGCCGCAGAGAAAAGAACCGCAGTGCTATGAGAAAATTGATGGCACTGGAAAAAGAGAGAGCAGAACTTCGTGCACGATACGAAAAAATAGGAAACATAAGCAGGACAGCCAATGGAAACTTAAGTGGAAGTGTAAAAATCGATTTCGAATCCTATATGCAGAGGCAATATTTTGAACAGATGATAAATTGTGCCAATCATCATCTGCAGAAGATGGCGGCAGGGCAGTTTCTATTAAGATGCAGAAGTCTGGAACATCTGTCTACCCAGGGGAGTGCCGGGCTTGATCTGGATGTCTACAGTCTGGTCACTGGAAAAGAAAGAGATGTAAAGACACTTTCAGGAGGAGAGTCCTTCATGGCATCATTGGCTCTGGCATTGGGGATGACGGATGTGATCACCAGGACCTGTGGAGCGGTCAGGATAGAGACGTTGTTTATCGATGAGGGCTTTGGCTCTCTGGATGAGAATTCCAGAGAACAGGCGATCAGGATACTGCAGGGATTGTCAGGCGGGCAGCGGCTTGTAGGAATCATTTCCCATGTCACAGAGCTGAAAGAACAGATAGAACAAAAGCTTGTGGTGACGAAGAATAAACAGGGCAGTCAGGCAGTATGGAATTAACATATTGTATCCAAAAATGATATATAGGAGGGGTTACATTGGAATTAAATAAAGATAATATGAAGAAAATCATGTGTCTTATCGTATTTACCATATTGATATTGGCGGGGCTTTTAAATCTGTCAACCGTGTTCAGATTTTTAGGAATGCTGCTGAATATCATATTTCCATTTTTACTGGGGGGAGCGATTGCATTTATCATCAATCTTCCTATGAAATGGATCGAGAAAAATGTTTTTGGAAGAGGACGATGGAAAAATAATAAACTAATAAAGAAAATGGACAGGCCATTGAGCCTGGTTTTATCCATAGCACTGGTTGTAGCAGTGATCGTTCTTGTATTTTTTGTTGTAGTACCGCAATTAGGTGATACTGTAATGGAACTGAGCAGGAATGCACAGATTTTCTGGCCGAAAGCTCAGGCGTGGGGTATTAAACTTTTCAATGACAATCCGGAAATCTCAGAATGGATCAACAGTCTGGAGATGGATTGGGATCAGTTGATCCAACAGGCAGTTTCTTTCTTGAGAACAGGAGCTGGAACCATCTTAGGATCCACTTTTTCAGTGGCACGAGTGATCGTGAGTGCAGCCACAGACTTTGTGATCGCATTTGTATTTGCGGTTTATATTGTACTGCAAAAGGAGAAACTCAGCATCCAGGTGAAGAAAGTCATGTATGCATTTATTCCTGAAAAGATTGTGGAGAAAACGCTTCAGATATGTGGATTGACGCACAAGATATTTTCCAATTTTATCAGTGGACAGTGTCTGGAAGCTGTGATTTTAGGAACTATGTTCTTCGTTGTGATGACAATTTTCCGATTTCCTTATGCACTGCTGGTGGGAATACTGATCGCATTTACAGCATTGATCCCTATTGTGGGTGCATTTATCGGATGTGCTATCGGAGCTGTGCTGATCTTGATGGAGAGCCCGATGCAGGCACTGGCATTTGTCGTTCTTTTCCTTGTCCTTCAGCAGATAGAAGGAAATCTGATCTATCCGCATGTGGTGGGGAATTCAGTGGGACTTCCTTCTATATGGGTGTTGGTTGCAGTATCTCTGGGCGGCAGCTTGCTGGGAGTCGTTGGTATGCTGGTATTTATTCCGTTGGTGGCAGTGATCTATACGATTTTCAGAGGATATGTATATAAACGTCTGAGAGGACGAAACCTAATTCAAAAAATAGAAAAAGAACTTTCATAGCGTTCAAAAATAAAACAAAGGAATAAAACAGGAAAAAATTATGGATTATCTGAATTTCGTACTGGAAAAAATAAAATCCAGAATTCAAAAAATCAATCTCTCCCTTCTGGAAGGCGAAAAAGAAGTTGAGGGAATGCATGAATATTATTGGGAAAATTACACGGAGATGGATCAATATGGATATGAGAACTTCGACAATCAGCAGGCTCTTTTGAATCAGATCAATATGAACCAAAATCAACTGATCCTGAAACGGAGATTTAAGAAAATGCTGGATTCTCCCTTCTTTGGAAGAGTGGATTTTCTGTATGAGGGCGAGGATGAGCCGGTACAATTTTATATCGGTATCGGGAATTTTGCGGAGGATACGGGGAAAGTCCCATTGATTTATGATTGGAGAGCGCCGGTCAGCGGACTTTTTTATGATTTTGACAAAGGACCGGCATTCTATCAGGCTCCAGGAGGTCAGATGGATGGTGAGATCACGGCAAAGTGGCAGTATAAGATCCGCCATGGGAAGCTTCAGTATGAATTTGAGAGTGATATCAAGATTGATGATGACATTCTGAAGGAAGAACTGGGGGCAAATGGCGATGTCCAGCTGAAAAATATCATACGAACGATCCAGAAAGAGCAGAATGCGATCATAAGGAATACAAAAGACAGGATACTGGTGATCCAGGGAGCAGCAGGAAGCGGAAAAACTTCCGTTGCCCTTCATCGCATCGCATACCTTCTATATAATGACAGGAAAAATCTAAAATCGTCAAATATACTGATCTTATCGCCAAACAGTGTCTTTTCGGATTACATTTCCCATATTCTTCCGGAACTGGGAGAAGAAAATATCCAGGAAATGAGTTTCGATTTTTTTGCCTATCAAAAACTTCATGATGTCGTATCGGACTGTGAAAATAAATATGACATGATAGAGCAGAATTTGAAGAATCCGGATCGCACAGATCGGTACTGGGAAAAGCAGTCTCAGGACAGTATCAACCGGATGGAAGCGTATATGATGGAGCTGGAAGACAGTTTGATGAACTTTAAGGATTTTGAATACAAAAGCTATAAGGTGAGTGCTTCAGAACTGATTTCTCTGTTTTATACAAGGTTTTTGGAGATTCCGCTCTTATCCAGGATGGAAGCTGTGATGGAGTACGTGATAGATGCTTATGAAACTCTCGTGGGAAAAGACCTGGTGGAGGAAGAGCAGCAGCAGATCAGGGACAGATTCATGGGAATGTACGAGACCAGGGATCTGTATCGGATCTATAATGGATATCTGGAATATTCTGATTATCCGCAGCTTCCAAAAGTATCCTATGAGAATCGGTATTTGGCTTATGAGGATGTCTATCCCCTTCTTTATATGAAGTACAGATTATATACCCCGGAGCAGAAGAAAAATATCAAACATCTGATCATAGATGAGATGCAGGATTATACGAAGCTCCAGTACATTATTCTTGCACAATTATTCCCCTGCAGGATGACGATACTGGGAGACATGGCCCAGACAATGGATGAAAATATCCAGGATGTGACGCAGTTTCTGCCCAAAATCTTGGGAAAAGATATGAAAAAAATCGTGATGAACAAGAGCTATCGAAATACTGTGGAGATCGCTCAGTATGCGGCGAAGCTTGCCGGTGTGACAGATCTGGAATTATTTGAAAGACATGGAAAACCTGTCGTTGAGGAAACGGTGGATGATATACAGGAGGCTGCAGAGAAGATCATTCAGAGTCTGAAACTGCAGGAGGATGGATATGAAACGGCAGCGATCCTTACAATGACTGCAGATGAAGCGAAAAAGATGACCGGTATACTGCAGGAAAAGACAGACCTTGATATCTCTTACATTGATCAGGACAGCAGCAGCTTTAAAAGGGGGATTACAGTTACCACATTTTACCTTGCGAAGGGATTGGAATTTGATCAGGTATTTACTGTCGCTGAAGATGAAAAAGAAAATGCTCTTCGTCGGCAGGCAAAGTATATCTGCGCAACGAGAGCACTTCATGAGCTTTATATTATGAGTTATCACTGATACGGCGGGCAGGACAAAGGTAACCTTTCAGGTCGAGTGCATGCACGATCTGATCAAGAATCTCTTCCGAAGCAGCAGAGATGGTGTGATAATGATAACCAGAAGTTATTTCTTTTAAAGGGGCGGATTTTCCGCTCCTTATTTCTTCGAGAAATTTTTCTACATCACGGCGTGAAGAGACATGAAGAGGAGCACGCAGTTCTCCATACACACGGTGGCGGACAGATACGTCTTCAGCGATTCCACCATAATCGACGATCGTATAAAGTTCATCAGCAATCTCATCATCGGAATGAAATGATTTTATGACCCGGGTGATCCGAAGCGGGGCATGCAGAAGATATCCCCGATTGGTGGAGATGATCTCATGACCTTCTGCCCGGATAAGTGCGATATCTGTTACGATGACCTGCCGGCTGACAGAAAAATTCTCAGCCAGATAGGTTCCGGAGAGTGGAAGGCTGGTGATAGAAAGTAAATGTAGAATTTCCTGACGTCTCTGTGTTCCATTCATATGAGTGTAACCTGTCCTTTCATTTGCATGTGCCTGCTGTATCTATACGGTGCAGCATAGTTATTACCTGTTTTTATATTGCATGAAGATTTTTAAGAGAAATATCTAAGATCGGTGCAGAGTGGGTGAGGGCTCCGCTGGAGATATAATCTACGCCGATATCTAAGAGCCTTTCCACGTTTTCACGGGTTACATTGCCGGAGCATTCTGTCTCGGCACGTCCGTCAATGATACGGATCGCTTCCTTCATCATATCAGGTGTCATGTTATCCAGCATGATAATATCCGCGCCGGCATCAGCCGCCTCTTTTACCATATCAAGATCCTCAACTTCAATCTCTATCTTGCGGACAAATGGTGCGTATTCTTTTGCCATTTGTACTGCTTTTGTTACACTTCCGGCAGCACCAATATGATTGTCCTTCAGAAGAATCCCATCGGAAAGGTTAAAACGGTGATTATAGCCGCCGCCGACTTTAACAGCATATTTTTCAAATACTCTCATATTCGGAGTGGTTTTCCGTGTATCAAGCAGTTTCGTGTGGCTTCCCTCAAGAAGTTTAGCGATGGAATGTGTATAGGTGGCGATACCACTCATACGTTGCAGATAATTCAAAGCTACCCGTTCCCCGGACAAAAGCACGCGGATATCGCCGGTAACGGTGGCCATAAGCTGTCCATTTTTTACTTCGTCACCGTCTTCACAATAAAATTGGATCTGTGTATCAGGATCTAAGAGGGTAAAAACGCGTTCGAAGATGTGGAGACCGGCAATGATACCATCCTGTTTGCAGATCAACTGAACTTCACCAGTCTGTGCATTTCGCATGACAGAATTAGTAGTGATGTCCTCGCAGGTGATATCCTCGCGAAGAGCCTGGAGCAAAAGTGGATCTGTATTTAAGGTCATAGTGATCTGATTATTCATGTATTTTTTTCATCCTTTCGATTTCATGTAAGACAAGTTCTTTGTATTGTTTTTGAAGTTTTGATGTGTCAGCATATTGGTGACGGTCGATATTAAATTCCTCTGGCGGCAGTTCCTCAGATGCTCCAAAAGATCCGGAAAATTCAGAAGTATCATAAGTGTCACATGTATCCGATGACGTATTGCCGCTGATCATATGGAGAGCGGCACGTTTGGCAAATACCAGACTTTCCAGAAGGGAATTGCTCGCAAGGCGATTCGCTCCGTGAACACCATTGCAGCTGGTTTCGCCCGCTGCGTATAGGTGATCCATGGAAGTATGAGAATTTCGGTCAACTTTTATGCCGCCCATAAAGTAATGCTGTGCTGGAACAATGGGAATACATTCTTTCGTAGGGTCATATCCTTCTTCAAGACAATGATGATAGATATGTGGAAAATGAGACAGGATCGTATCTTTTCCGATCGGACGCATGTCCAGCAATACATATTCGGTCCCATCCACTTCCATCTGATGAAGGATTTTCTCCGTCACCACATCTCTAGGCAGCAGTTCATCTACGAAGCGTTCGCCGGCTTTGTTGTAAAGAAGAGCACCTTCCCCGCGGACAGATTCAGAGATGAGAAACTGGCGGCCTGGTTTTGTCGTATAAAATGTAGTCGGGTGAATCTGTATATAATCCACATGCAGGAGAGAAATGCCATGTTTTAAGCAAACAGCAAGACCATCTCCTGTCAAATGTGGAAAGTTAGTAGAATGAGAATATAAACCGCCGATTCCACCGCATGCCAGCAGAGTGTTTTCGGCCAGAATAGGAAATACTTCCCCTTCCTGATCCTGCGCTACGATACCATAACAGGTATTATCGTATGCCAGAAGGTCTACCATTGTAGTATATTCCATCAGCGTTATATTTTCCAGCTTTTTTACACAGGAAAGCAGCTGGCTTGTGATGGCTTCCCCTGTGATATCTTCGTGATAGAGGATACGGTTGGTACTGTGGGCACCTTCCCGGGTGAAGCAAAGCTGTCCGTTTTTTCTTGTGAAGTCTACGCCGTGATCGATGAGATCTCGGATGGTATCACGGGAAGAACGGATCATGATATCGACGGATTCCCGATTGTTTTCATAATGTCCGGCACGCATAGTGTCTTCAAAAAAGGAATCATAATCTTCATCATTTTTCAGCATACAGATCCCGCCTTGGGCCAGATACGAATCGCTGCTTTGGGTATCTGATTTTGTTATTATAGTTACTTTTTTATCCCGGGGGATGTTCAGTGCAGCATATAGCCCGGCAACACCGCATCCCACGATCAATATATCTGTTTTCATTTTTTTTACCGCTTTCTTTATTACAGAGTCTATATCAGTTATTTGGATAATTCGAGCATTCGCTGGAGAGGAATCAGGCAGTCCTTACGGAGATTGGCATCGACTGTCACCTGATTGGTATTATTTTTCAGCACATCAAGTATCTTTGGAAGAGTTATCAGCTTCATATCAGGGCAGCACAGGGATTCGTTGGCCAGATAGAATTTTTTGTTGGGATTTTGTTTATTTAACTCATAGAAAACTCCCTTTTCAGTACAGATGATAAAGGAGTCGGCAGTGCATTCACCACAATATTTGATGATACCGGTGGTGCTTCCGATATAGTCAGCAAGTGCAAGAACATCCGGGGTACATTCGGGATGGATCAATACTTTGGCTTCGGGATGCTCAGATTTTGCATCTTCAAGAGCCTTTCGCGTAAGCTGTGCATGGATAGGACATCTGCCGTCATTGAAAAGAAAGTTTTTCTCTGGCACCTTGGATGCGATATATTTTCCAAGATTCTCATCAGGAACAAAGAAAATATTTTTATTAGGCAGAGCCTTAACGATGGTCAATGCATTTGCAGAGGTCACACAGACGTCAGAGTGACTTTTTAGTTCGGCAGTGGAGTTGATGTAACAGACCACGGCAAGATCATCATATTGTTTTTTTAGTCGTTCTATGTAGGGGATGTCTGCCATATGTGCCATAGGACAGTCGGCAGCGGCATCCGGCATAAGAACTGTTTTTTCGGGATTCAATATCTTGGCACTTTCCCCCATAAAGGAAACGCCGCATAATACAAGGACATCAGCGTCCGTAGCGGCAGCAGTTTTACTTAGATAGTAAGAGTCACCGATATGATCAGCAATCTCCTGTACTTCATCGGGCACATAATAGTGAGCCAGTATAATTGCATTTCGCTCCTTTTTAAGTGCCTGTATTTCTTCTTTTATAGTCATAATGTTCGATCCTCCTGAGAACGAGAGTGGTTAGTGAGTTTAATAATCTGAACGCATTATACACTTATATTTTACAACTGACAAGACAGAAGTTTAAAAAAGTGTAAAGAGATAAGAGAGCGAGACTATTTATTGGCAGAATTAATGTAAAGTTTATAAAAAATTCTCAAAGGATTTCTTGTCGGATATTTCTAGAAGGGTATAATAAGGAATAACAAAAGAGAATCCCAGTATATATATCGATATCAGATATTTCTGATGATTTTAAGGGGAAAAAGGAGAAAAATATGGATTTGGACAAGTTGAAGAATCAAAAACCGAAGAGACCGGTGATGTTTTATTACCTGCTGGTATTTGGAATCTTGCTGGTATTGAATTTTGTAGTACTTCCGTGGATATCAGAGAGAAGTGTGTCTGAAACTACTTATGATGAATTCCTGACACAGGTGAATGGGCATAATGTGACAGAAGTTGAAGTTCAGGAACAAACTTCTACCATTTATTATGTTATCAAGCAGAATGGGAAAGAACAGGTATGCAAAACTGGATTGATGAATGATCCTGATTTTGTATCAAGGCTTGAAAAAAGCGGAGCGACATTTACGCAGGTGATACCAAAGCAGCAGTCGCCGATATTCACCTTGTTATTGAGCTGGGTGATCCCTATTGTAATCTTTATCTTTATAGGTAATTTCCTGTCAAAGAAGCTTACCCAGGGACTTGGCGGCGGTGGTGCCGGTGCGATGTCATTTGGAAAGAGCAATGCGAAAGTATATGTAAAGTCCACCAGTGGAATCAAGTTTACAGATGTGGCAGGGGAGGACGAAGCAAAAGAACTGTTGACAGAGATCGTGGATTATCTGCATCATCCGGAGATGTACCAGCAGATCGGTGCACAGATGCCTAAGGGGGCACTGCTTGTGGGACCTCCTGGAACAGGTAAGACTCTTCTTGCCAAGGCAGTTGCAGGTGAGGCAAATGTGCCGTTCTTCTCCATATCAGGATCTGAATTTGTGGAAATGTTTGTTGGTATGGGAGCAGCTAAAGTCCGAGACCTTTTTAAACAGGCAAATGAAAAAGCTCCCTGCATTGTATTTATTGATGAGATTGATACGATAGGAAAAAAACGTGATGGAAATATCGGCGGAAATGATGAGAGAGAGCAGACACTTAATCAGCTCCTGACAGAGATGGATGGATTCGATGGTTCAAAGGGAGTTGTCATCCTGGCTGCGACAAACCGCCCGGATTCCCTTGATCCGGCACTCCTTAGACCGGGGCGTTTTGACAGGAGGATCCCTGTGGAGCTTCCTGATCTGCAGGGAAGAGAAGAAATCCTCAAAGTCCACGCAAAGAAGATAAAGATATCAGATAATGTGGACTTTAGTGCGATAGCAAAAGCCGCTGCTGGTGCATCTGGAGCTGAACTCGCAAATGTGGTCAATGAAGCTGCACTTCGGGCAGTAAGAGATGGAAGAAAATTCGCCAATCAGGCGGATATGGAAGAAAGTATTGAGGTGGTTATCGCAGGTTATCAGAAGAAGAATCGGGTATTATCCGAAAAGGAGAAGCTGATCGTGGCTTATCATGAGGTTGGACATGCACTGGTAGCTGCAAAGCAGACAGATTCTGCACCTGTTCATAAGATCACGATCATTCCAAGAACTTCCGGGGCTCTCGGCTACACCATGCAGGTAGAGGATGGAGAACATTTCCTGATGTCCAAGGAAGAGCTGGAGAATAAGATCGCTACCTTTACAGGCGGAAGAGCGGCGGAAGAATTGGTATTTCATTCGATAACAACCGGGGCATCCAACGATATCGAACAGGCTACAAAGCTTGCCAGGGGCATGATCACACGATTCGGTATGAGTGATGAATTTGATATGGTAGCGATGGAAAATGTATCTAACCAATATCTTGGCGGGGATGCGTCCCTGACTTGTTCCTTTGAGACACAGACAATGATCGACCGAAAGGTAGTGGAGCTGGTGCGGACTCAGCATGAGAAGGCAATGGGGATTTTGCAGGAGAATATTATGAAACTGCATGAACTTGCGAAGTATCTTTATGATAATGAGACGATTAGTGGGGATGAGTTTATGCAGATCCTGAATAAAGGATAGAGAAGCGGACGCCGATGCGGCGGAGGGGATGAGTTTGTGGGCGGCGGATAACGCTGTGCCGATCTAACTGCCAACTGCGACTAAGAGCGCTCGGGAGAGCCCTCGCGTCTAAGTCTTAGTAGGCAGTGGATATCGTCACAGCTAAGGGCATCCGCCAAATTGCCCGCAAACTCATCCCCTCTGCCGCATCGGCTGTGTTGGGTGGGGGAGGTTTGAAAAAGATGAGCAAGTCTGGAGTTGGTGTAAGAGAGACAAACTTGTAAAAAATTCTCATCACCCCTTTGAAAAAAATGAAATATGTGGTATGATTCAAGCAATATGATTTTTTGAGGAGGATGGACATGGAAAAAGAAGTGGTTTCCAAGAATTTTATAGAGCAGATTATAGATAAAGACCTTGCAGAGGGAAAGTATAAAGCGATTTGTACTCGTTTTCCACCGGAACCGAATGGTTATCTTCATATTGGTCATGCAAAGTCTATTCTTTTGAATTATGGATTGTCTAAAGAGTATGGCGGTAAGTTTAATCTTCGTTTTGATGATACGAATCCGACGAAGGAAAAGATTGAGTTTGTAGAGTCGATTCAGGCGGATGTTAAGTGGCTGGGTGCTGATTGGGAGGATAGGCTTTTCTTTGCTTCTAATTATTTTGACCAGATGTATGAAGCTGCTGTAAAGCTGATCAAAAAGGGAAAAGCATTTGTATGTGACCTGACTGCAGAGCAGATCCGTGAGTACCGCGGTACTTTGACGGATCCTGGAAAGAACAGTCCTTATAGAGAACGTAGTGTGGAAGAGAATCTTGAACTTTTTGAAAAGATGAGAGCAGGAGAATTCGAGGATGGAAGTAAGGTACTTCGTGCCAAGATCGATATGGCTTCCCCGAATATCAATATGCGTGATCCGGTTATTTATCGTGTGGCTCATATGACCCATCATAATACTGGTGACAAATGGTGTATCTACCCGATGTATGATTTTGCTCATCCGATCGAAGATGCGATCGAGGGTGTCACTCATTCTATCTGTACACTGGAATTTGAAGATCATCGTCCGCTGTATGACTGGGTAGTAAGAGAACTTGAATATGAATATCCTCCAAAACAGATTGAATTTGCAAAGCTGTATCTTACCAATGTGGTAACAGGAAAGCGTTACATTAAACGTCTGGTAGAAGAAGGTATCGTTGATGGGTGGGATGATCCTCGCCTGGTTTCTATCGCAGCACTGAGAAGAAGAGGCTTCACACCGGAATCCATCAAGATGTTTGTAGAACTTTGTGGCGTATCAAAAGCAAACAGCTCTGTGGATTATGCAATGCTTGAGTACTGTATCCGTGAAGATCTGAAGCTGAAACGTTCCCGTGTGATGGCGATCCTTGATCCTCTGAAGATGATCATCGACAACTATCCGGAAGGCCAGATGGAAGAGCTGGAAGCTCCGAATAACATGGAAAATGAAGAGCTGGGAAGCAGAATGCTCCCATTTGGAAAAGAACTTTACATTGAAAGAGAAGATTTCATGGTAGAGCCTCCAAAGAAATACAAACGTCTCTATCCAGGCAATGAAGTCCGTCTTATGAATGCATATTTTGTTACCTGCACCGGTTATGATACCGATGAAGATGGCAATGTAACAGCCGTTCACTGTACCTATGATCCGGCATCGAAGGGAGGCAATTCCCCAGATGGCCGTAAGGTAAGAGGAACGATACATTGGGTAAATGCCCAGGATAACGTACAGGCAGAGGTTCGTCTCTATGAGAACATCATCGACGAGGAAAAGGGAGTATACAACGAAGACGGTTCCCTGAACCTGAACCCGGATTCCCTCAAGATCGTGAAAAACTGTTATCTTGAAAGAAGCCTGAAGACAGCAAAAGCATATGAAAGCTTCCAGTTTGTAAGAAACGGATTCTTCTGTGTGGATGCGAAAGATTCCAGAGAAGATGCGTTGGTGTTTAACCGGATTGTTTCATTGAAGAGTTCTTTTAAACTGCCAAAATAGATGTGACGTTTATAAAGTGAAGTGTTATAGATATGAGTGAAAACAAACCTTACTGATTCCAGCAATGAGAGTTAGTGAGGTTTGTTGTGTTTTTGATATCTAAAATAGCTGAAACTATGAAAAATCACAACACATATCCATCCAATTCCAGTTGCAAAGGCAACAGCAGGAAGACCCAGGCGGTCCACCAGGAGATAGGAAAGGATGACACGAAGTGTGATGTGGACAGTCGTGGCAATAAAAGGAATGTTAACTTTTCCGACTCCACGAAAAAATCCAACGAAAGCATTTCCGATGTAGCAAAGTAGATAGAAAATGGAGATGACTTTTAAGTAAGAAATGCCTGGAGCAACAATGAGTTTAACCTTTGATCCAATGAGAAACATCATGCAGATTGGTGAGGTGAGGAACATAATTGCTGAGAGTAAAATCCCTAATATAATTAAAAGAAGTAGTCCATGGTGGAAGCCTTCAATGACTCTTTTTCGATTTCCGGCTCCATGATTCTGTGCAATCAGGATGGACATCGACTGAGAACCACTATCGCTGAATGCATTTACAATTCCTTCTATGCGCATAGTAGCGGTGTATGAAGCAATTGCAGAAGTTCCCAAAGTATTGACCGCACCTTGAACCAAAAGCTTTCCAATATAGAGGCTTGATTGGTGCAGGGCAGAAACAATCCCGTAGCTGAGAGTCTGTATTAATAATGTCTTACGAAAAGCAAAATCTTCTTTTTTGCATATCAGCCCTGGATATCGTTTGCGAAGATACAAGTAACAGCAGCAGGCTGAAAATAATTGTGCAATGACTGTCGCACATGCACCACCGCTGATTCCCATATGCAGGACTGCTATGAAGAGAATATCCAGTATTGTGTTGAGCAGGATAGAGACAAATAAAAAAAGAAGTGAGGCATTTGTATCTCCAACTGAGCGCAGAACATTTGAAAACAAATTGTAAAAATAGGTCGCAAAAAGACCTCCAAGAATAATCGTAAGATAAGAAATCACATATGGAAATACGTTATCAGGTGTCTGCATAAGGTGAAGTAAAGGTTTTAAAAACAGGAGTGAGAGAATGCTTAAAATTGTGGTAATGAATAAACCAGCCCAGAGAGAAAGGGCGAATTCTTGACGGAAGTTTTTCTCGTTATGCATACCGTAAAACTGAGCAAATAGCATAGAAATACCCACGCAAAAGCCATTCAGGACAAAGATGAACAGATTCATAATTGTTCCAGACAAGCCAATTGCAGCAAAGGCAGAGACTCCAAGATATCTGCCGACGATAAGAGCGTCGATGGTATTATAGAATTGCTGCAGGATATTTCCGGCGAGTAATGGAAGCGCTAATAGAATTAGTTCTTTTTTTATATTTCCTTTTAATAATGTTTGTTGTTTCATTTTCTTCTCCTGACTGTTTCATTGCGTACTATTTGAACATTTATTTTTGTCTCACATGATTATAAAAGAAAAAAGAAATATTGTATAATGCATATTTGTGTTATAAAATATACCAAAATACTCATATTAAAGGAGAGATTATGACCTCATCAGAAATCGAAGCTTTTTTATCTATTATAAGATGTGGAAATATTTCAATATCTGCAAAAGAATTATATGTTACGCAGTCCGCACTTAGCAGAAGGCTGAAGGCACTGGAAAGTGAATTAGGCTATCAACTGTTGATACGACAAAAAGGTATGCACAACATACAGTTGACAGAAGAGGGCAAAGCATTCTTGCCAGTTGCAGAGAAGTGGATGAGTTTGTGGGAAGAGACGAGTGCAATCCGAAATCTGGACCAAAAACCGTTACTTAAGATGGCATCCATAGGGAGCGTGAGTACCTACATTCTTCCAGAGATATTTCGGGATTTTTTGAAGGATAACAAATACAATCTTGAGTTTCATCTATATCATTCACAGGAAGCATACGGCTATGTAGAAAGTGGACTTGTCGATTTTGCGTTTGTTTCAAACCCGATGTATTCCAAAACAGTACAAACGATACCGTTTTTCTCAGAACCGTTTGTCATAGCCAGCAACCAGAAACTAGGAAGAGAACATGCGGTAATAAACACAGAGTCTTTGGCACCACAGAACGAAGTTCGGCTTCCATGGAATCAGGAATATGATTCCTGGCACAGACAATGGTTCGATGAAAGCATTTATCCAAATGTGTTCTTAGATCAGATGTCATTGATGGAAGAATTTTTGGCGAACGAAAATTGGGCGATTGTTCCTTGGTCTGTTGGGGAAAAACTTGAGAAAAAAGGGGTTCATATTTACAATCTTTCTAATGCACCAACAGACCGTGTCATTTATTATTTGGTTAAAAATGATGAGAAAAAGGAACTGGTTGATTGTGTACTGCAGCTTTTGCGCACACACATAGAAGAAAAAAAGCATATGAAAATACTTGTGTAAATACAATTTCAAGAATCTGAATTCAGCATCCATGTCTGGAAGGAGCAGATATTTTCATCTGCTTTTATAAACTCTTTAATTTCAGTTTCAAATGTTTCAATTGCAGTCTGATGACTGACTTTGGTATAACGGTTTTTAATTTCATAACAGATTCTTGGTGACGGCGGCTCTTTCAGCGTATAATATGTCAGCTCTGGATTGGAACGGATAGCACCGTTGATTACGGACATTGGAGCAATACCCCAACGCCCCGGCTTATTAAGATAGCGCTGCAGCATAGAACCGGTATTAACCTGCATGAGAGGAGAGACATCCGGACTCCAGTGACGGTCATGCCATTGTTTGTAGTCGGCTCCCCAGTTCAGGAAGATTTCCTTCGAAGAATCCAAATCTTCACATGAAATCATATCATGATAAGAACTGTCCTTGTGGCAGATGAGATACATCAATTCCCGATAAATAGGGATCGAGATAATATCGGGATATGAAATCTGGCTAAATACAAAGCCAATATCAGCTGATCTGTTCTCTACTAAAGTGTAGATTTCATTCGAATGATGTGTGTTAATTGACAAACGAATATTAGGAATTGAATCCAGGTGACGCTGGAATAGTGGGACAAAGGTGTAATTATTAATGGCATCGACACTGGCAATCATAAGAATGCTGATGTCGGCCATTTTTTTTAGATTTTGTGTATCCTTCCATAAAGCAGCCCATTGCCCGGCAATAGGAATGAAAGATGTGCCATAGTTTGTCAACGTAATACTGTGCTGTCCCCTTTGCCGCAGCAAGAGTGGTGTGCCAAGTTCCTGCTCTAATTGCTGGATACGGGTGCTGACAGTTGATTGCGATATAAATAATTTCTTTGCGGCAGCAGTAATATTTCCCGTTACGACGACAGTTAGAAACGTTTCAATATGATCGTAATTCATAAGCATTCTCCTCACATTATAAAATCGATTATACCGATATTATATATTAAAATTATCCGTTTTACAAATTAAAATATGTATACTACAATAAAGACATCAAAAATCAATGCGCAATGATTTAGAAACCAATCGAAGAGTGCAAGGAGGAAAAATCAGTGAACAAAGATATAATTGAAAAAATCAAACAGATGGATACAGCCAGTATTTCAGATGCTATGGATAAGCTTGGAATTCCATGTGGGTTACTTGGAATACAGGCAGTTGTTTCCGGAAATAAAATTTGTGGAGAAGCATTCACGGTTCACTATGTACCATGTGGTGCTGAAAAAGGAACAGTTGGGGATTTTATCGATGATGTAGAACCGGGACAAGTGGTTGTAATCGATAATGCGGGCAGAACTTATTGTACTGTATGGGGCGATATCATGACATTTACAGCAAAGACAAAAGGCATCGAAGGTACATTGATTGATGGCGTCTGTCGTGATGTAAATGGAATTGAAGAACTCGGATATGGCATTTACACAAAAGGAAAATACATGGTTACGGGAAAAGAGCGTGTACAGGTTGATGCAGTAAACATCCCAGTTGCAATCTCTGGAGTACAGGTAAGACCTGGCGATTTGATTTTAGGAGATGATTCAGGTGCCCTTTGTATTCCGAAGGAAAGAGCGGAAGAGATTTTGAAAATTGCACAGCATATTGAAGAAGTAGAACAGAAAATCATTGCAGAGGTAAAAGCAGGCAGTAGTTTAAAAGCAGCACGAGAAAAATTAGGCTATCACAAACTTCAGTCAAAACCAGAGGAGGAGTAATAGACTATGGAAAAAAAGAAAAGAAAATCTAATTTTGCAGCGATTTTCTCACTTTGTGCTGTTATGTATAGTGCATATGTAGGACCAGGATTCGCTTCGGGAACTCAAACAGTGTCATACTTTAGTAATAAAGGTTGGATTGGTGTGATCTTGGGACCAGCAATTGCAGCACTTTTATGTTTTGTGTTTAATCTCTTATTAGTTGAGATTAACAGAATTTATAAGCCGAATACATATCGTGAAGCATATAATACTATTTACCGTCCCAAAGCACTGCAGTTGTTTTTTGGAACATTCAAAGAAGTACAAGTAGTTGTAGTTATCCTGATTGCGCTTTCTGCACAGATTTCTACGACAGCATCTTTGTTAAATCAGATCTTCGGTCTGCCAAGAATTGTTGGAACCGTTGGATTTTGTTTGGCAGTTTTACTCTTGGCATTATGGGGAGCAGGATTGCTTCGTAAGGTTGGAACTGTTTTGGGTATTGCAATCCTTTTAATCTGTGGATACGTAGCTGTTGTATGTTTTGGAAATGCAACGCCATTAGCAATGTCATATTTATCAGAAAGCGTGTCTTACACAGAATATGGGTTTTCAGGACCAAAGGCATGGTTCTCTATGCTTATGATTGTTGTATTTTTTATGAATGGTTATGAAGCTTGTGTTCCTGCATCCATTGGTATTATTAAGACAAGAAAAGATGTATTTGTAGAATCGCTTGTTACTGCACTTTTATGTGGATTAAGTACAATGATCTTCACATTTATCTTTGCAGCAGGTATGCCAGACGTATTAACAGAAGAAATTCCTACGCTTTGGGCGATTAACAGTCTTTCGAATACTGGATGGATTTCAAAGATTTTATACGCTGTATTTGCGGTTGCAGCTATGCTTTCAAGTTCGGTTGCATTTATCTTTACAGTCTGCAACCGATTTGAGCCAGTAATTGAAAAGGTATGGACAAAAAGCAGTGGTTTATCAAGAAAATTAGTAATTGCTATGGTATTTATTATAATCTGTACCTTTGGAAGTTCATTTGGTCTGCTGAATATTATCAAATATGGTTATGGAACATTTACTACTATCGTGGGACCGGTTATGTTGATTCCGTTGATTGTGAGTGTACCTTATAGACTGTGGAAAGACCGCAAAGATGGAATTCTTGACGAACATTATAATTTGAAGTCAAGTGAGAACTAGGGAGGATAGATATGGAACTGACAATAGAGTGTAAGAAGGAGCTTTTAAAACTGCCAACCGGAAATGTTGCAGATAATAATAACTCTGTGCCACATCAAGGAGTGATGGATTCAGGAATCAAACCGGTAAATCCAAAATCGAAAATGATTGGAAGAGCTTATACAGCTCAGTGTTATCCGAATGATAACTTGGCACTTCATCAGGCAATTTATGCAGCAAAGCCAGGCGATGTACTGGTGTTAGACTGCCAGGGGTATACGCAGGCGGGACATTTTGGAGATATCATGGCGACGGCATGCAAAGAGTATGGACTGGCAGGTGTGATTATTGATGGAAGCTGCAGAGACTCAGAAGATATTAAAGAGTTGGGATTCCCAGTGTTTGTACGTGCATTTAACCCATCTGGAACTGTAAAAGAGAGTTTGGCAAAACTGGATGTGCCAGTTATGGTTGGTGGAATCGAAGTACATTCGGGAGACCTTATTTTTGGAGATTGTGATGGTGTAGTAGTTGTACCGCAATCAGAAGAAGATGTTGTTTTCGAAAAGGCGAACCAGAAGTATGAAAAAGAACAGCAGATTTTGAAAGAATTAAAAGAAGGCAAAACAACATTGGAGATTTATGGATTTGACAAATTGATTGAAAAGAAACAATGTATGTAGTATTAAAATGAATTCTCTCTTTACATATTATTACGGGAAGAAGGAAACCATTTATTTTTAATGAAATTATTTTCAATGAAATGATTATAATATGTAATGTCCATTCATTTCATGTTATAATCATTTCATTAGATTTTGCACTCTCCGCATTGCTGAGATATAAGGTTACATAAAGGATAGTGTATATCGGATGTTACAGACCGAACCATAAGAAACCAAAATCAGAAGATACAGAGGCTTTAACTAAGCTTCTGTGGAAATCGCTATTTACATATCAGGGAGACCACATGAACGAACTAACCATATCCTTGACCCCCAAAAAGGGTCATCCCATGTACGAACAAATCTATAATTATATAAGAGATGAAATCCAAAAAGGCAGCATAAAAGCAGGGGAAAAACTCCCGTCAACAAGAGCTCTGTCCGTCCATCTGGGAGTGAGCCGCAGTACGGTGGATATGGCTTATGAGCAGCTCTTGGCGGAGGGGTATATGGCATCGATCCCCTGCAAGGGCTACTATGTCTGCGAGATCGACCAGCTGTACAAACTCCCGCCGGCAAAGGCAGAGCAGGAAGAAACAAAAGAGGCAAAATCGCCCAAATATCCCTACGAATTCACCATGAATGGAATCGATAAGGATGGATTTCCCTATAATATCTGGCGAAAGATCTCGAAGAATGTGCTGAATGAGGACGATGGAACCTTATTTCAGTTGGGAGATTCCCAGGGGCAGGAATCACTGAGAAAAGAAATTGCGGTCTATCTTCATCATGCCCGGGGAGTGAACTGTCAGGCCAACCAGATCGTGGTGGGAGCAGGAAATGATTACCTATTGCTGTTGCTTCATGTAATGCTGGGGATGAAATGGAAGATCGCTATGGATAATCCCACCTATATTAGTGCGTACAAAGCCTTTGAGAAGATGGGATATCAGGTTTGTCCTATGGAACCGGATGATAAGGGAATGGATCCGGAACAGCTGAAATTAGGTGAGGCAAATCTGGCCTATGTGATGCCGTCCCACCAGTTTCCATTGGGGAGTGTTATGCCGATCAAGCGCCGCCAGGAGTTGCTTTCATGGGCTGCGGAAGGTGAAGATAGATACTTGATAGAAGATGATTACGACAGTGAGTTTCGATATAAAGGAAAGCCAATTCCTTCGCTGCAGGGATTTGATTCACATGACAGGGTCATATATCTTGGAACATTTTCAAGATCGCTGGCACCTGCGATCAGGATCAGTTACATGGTCCTTCCTAAGAGACTGCTAAAACAATATGAGAAACAGGCGAAGAGTTTTTCTGTGACAGTATCGAGAGTTGATCAGAAGATTCTGGAAGTATTTTTAAGGGACGGACATTTTGAACGTCATCTGAACCGGATGAGAGGAATCTATAGAGCCAAGCATGACTGCCTTTTGAATGAACTTAGAAGTATTCATGATATCTGCAGGGTGCGGGGAGAAAATGCAGGCGTTCATATTGTGATAGAAATGAAAAATGGTATGAATGAGCAGGAAGCAGTAAGACGGGCAAAAGACATGGGAGTACGTCTGTATGGCCTGTCTGATTACTGCATAAAGCCACTGGAGAAAAGAGGGATACCGACTGTTTTGATGGGATATGCAAGTTTGAAAGAGGAAGAAATAAAAGAAGCGGTATCACGATTAAAGAAAGCCTGGTCAGGCTTTTAAAAAGAAAATAATTAATAGAAGACAAAAGAGAAACTGCCAAGTCATCATGAAAAATGATTTTGGCAGTTTTTATTTAAAATTCCCGTTTGTGTAGCTGTGAGTCCCGTTGGTGCAGTATACATTGTGAAAAAATACAAATCTTGATAATATGTTAAACAAAGAAGCTGAGAAATCAACAAAGAGAAATTAAACAGCCAGGCGTCAGATCGCATAAAAATATTTGTATGAGGGATGAAGAAGCAGAAATGATTTGAGTGATGGGGTGTATTTTATGAAGTACAAAGTTATAAAGTTTGCTTGACTAACCAGGCAGTGTGCGTATAAAATAAACGTAGAATATGGCGTTCGCCATGGCAATAATCTGATAATAGAGAGCAAATAAAAAACTTAAAAAATTAAAATAAAGCAAAGCAAGATAAAAATTCAATATTCATATTCAAATCGAAATCCTTTTCTTATTAATTGACAATCAATTGATCATACATAAAATAAACAGTCTTATAAAATCCCTATTTCATAATGCATAAAAATAAAAAACTATTTCACAAATATTCGTTTAAACGAATGCTAAATACGATACACCTAATGATGTGGCATGCTTTGGAGGTGGTAACATGAGATATAAGACGGCAATGGAAATATCAGACTTATGGGATGTAAATATCAGAACAGTACAAAAGTGGGCAAAAGAAGGAAGGATAGAAGGTGTCTATAAAATTGGCAGAAACTGGATGATTCCTGAAAATGCTATTTGTCCAAATAAAAAAGATTTTTTCATAGAAGAAAATATGAAAAAGAAAAGACCGGATCAGCCGATGAATCTGACTCTTATGCCGCTTATTTCGGGGGAATTTGATCCTGGCCATGCGCAGGAATATATAGATTCTATAGAGAATACAGAGGAACGGTTCATGGCTCAGGCCGAATGGCATTATTTTAGGGGGGAATGTGTGAGAGCGAGTATACTGTCAGAAAAATTGATGGAGAGCAGGCAGTATGCAATCCATACATCTGCATTGCTGATCCACATTTTTGCAAATATCAGTATGCAGAGAATCTCAGTAGTAAGGCGGGATTTTATGTTAATGCAGCAGGAAATTAAAAAAACAGGTGATTATAAGAAAGAACATGCAATTTATAAATTTGCAATAGCGCTAAAAGAAACTCTTCTCCATAACACGGAATGCGATTTTCCACAGCTTCTGGAGGGAATAAGAGATCTTCCGGAGGGAATCCGCCTGTACTTTTCTTATCTGGCAGCACATCAGTATTATTTGAGAGAAGAATACAGACGTTCCTTAGGAATGGCAGAAATGGCCATATCCATGGCGGGGAATACATATTCGATTTCCAGAATATATTTATACCTGGCAGCAGCCATGAATCTGATGGGACTAAAGAGGACGAAGGAAGCAGAAAAATGCTTTATGAAGGCGTGGGAAATTGCAAAACCAGATGGTTTTTTGGAACCTTTTGGTGAGCATCACGGACTTTTATACGGTCTGGTGGAAAAATGCCTTCAAAAAGAAGAACCTGAGGCATACAAAAAGATAGTTCAGATTGTCGGTGAATTCAGTGAAGGTTGGCGGCAGATACACAATCCTGATATGCAGGACAGTGTTACCAGCGATCTTAGTACAACAGAGTTCAGTATTGCCATGCTGGCTTCAAAAGGCTGGACGAATAAAGAAATATCTGTACAGATGAAAATGTCTCTTAATCAGGTGAAAGACATCATGGGAATTATTTATCAAAAACTGGATATCAAAGGCAGGGGTGAACTGAAAAAATACATGCTGAAATAGAGAATCCCCCCAATTTTATCTTGAAATGGGGGTGCACGAACCAGATAAAAGTTATTAAAATATAATTAGGTAAACTCGACGAAAAGAAAGGGGGTTTTTGTGCTTAAATTGTAACCTTTTCACATGGAAAATTGAAAAGAAGGAGGTGGTGATATGAAGCTGTCAGGGATAAAAAAGTGGCTGCTGACCATAGGTGCAGCGGCATTCTTAACAGTCCCCTTAGGGCAGGAGGTATTTGCCCAGGAACTTGACGAAATGC
Source organism: Clostridia bacterium (assembly GCA_009929525.1). Taxonomy (GTDB): domain Bacteria; phylum Bacillota; class Clostridia; order Lachnospirales; family Lachnospiraceae; genus Oliverpabstia. The sequence goes on from SAAH01000007.1 coordinate 65,397, forward strand.
CGTTAGTCACGCAGGCAGCTGGGGATACTGTCGGTACGGACAGTACTCAGCAGGACGTCAATCCAACTGTTATACCGGTAGCCCCGGAAGGGTCTGCCGTGCTCGAAGAACAGATACAGGAGAACGGGGACAATGTAATTACAGAGCCGGAAAAATTTGTAAATGACGCAGAGCCTGTAGTATCTGATCAGACAGCTGAGACACCAGACACAGGAGATGGAACCCAGGATGGGAACACGGGATCAGAAGGGACTTCTGGTTCGGGACAGGAAGGTCAGGAGGGCACCGGAGAAGGTACCCCGGCAGAACAGCCTGAAGTGGAAAATGCTATAGAAAAAGCAATTTCCAAGGCACTCGTATCTGCAGATAAAGACACCAGAGAATTGACAGTTACTATATCAGATGGAATCTATAATGGAGATATCCAGATTACAAAAGATAAGCTTGGCATGGGCGTAGATGGTAAAAATATTACCATGTATCTCCTGGCAGAAGGATCTTATCAGCCGGCAGCAAAAGGCGGAGTCATTGATAAGAATTCGATAACTGCAGGAGCAGGCGGACAGGCAAATGTAAATGGAAATATCATTATTGATGGAATCAATGTGGTACTTGCAGGGCTTTATTATTCTCTGAATAATACGATCACAGTAAAAGATTCTGTCTCAAAAATCTATGGCACATCGAAGGATGACAACGTCCAGCTGGTACTCGATTCAGGGGCAGATGTTACTGTCACTGGAGGCGGTGGAAGTGATGGGATAAATATCACCGGGACACCGCAGGGCGAGACACAGGGAGCACAGTCAAAAGCATCGTTGAATGGAGGCGAAGGAAGTGATATCTATACTGTAGATATGTCCTCGGCCAAAGGAAAAGAAACATCAAATAAGACAGCGATTTCCATACAGGATGCAGATGGCGGAAGACTTCATCTTACAGGCGAACTAAATACCGCTCAGGATAAAAAACCAAGCGGAGATTACAATGAGACAGCAAAAGAAGCAGAGCTTAACCTTATCAATAAAGATGGATTCGAAGTAGTGATCCATGCGATAGGACTTGAAAGCTTTACCGATGCTCTGAAGAATAAACTGTCCGTTGCTTTATCGGATGCAGATTTCACCAATGGAAAGTATACGATAGAGAATGCATTTACAGATTATATTTACAAGACCGACAATATAGGGAATCTTACAGTAAGCGGCGGCGGATTATTGTCTACGTTATATGTAAATGGAAACGAGCTGACCATCGGCAGTCTGGATGCTTCAGGAGTAAACCTTACTTTGACAGGAAAGAAGATCACCATTAGTGGTGCAGTCAAAGGAAAGAATATCATCATGAACGCTCACGACGACGATATACAGTTTGTGATTCCGATTTCACAGACAGGAATCGGAAAAGATATCCCGGTGTCAGTGATGGATGTAAAATCAAGTGCTGTGATCAAAATCACAAATACTGGTTCCGTAACAGCTGGAAAATCAGTTGTTATGACAGCAGACAGTTCACAGACAAAACCCCTTCTTCCGATCGGTGATGGATTTAACTTTATCAGCGTGAAGATCGGGGAAGCTATCATCGATATCGCAGGTATCATAGATGCAGGCGGCGAAGTGGTGGCAAAGGCAGTATCAGCAATTACAGCAGGAGCTTCGAATACATCCCTTGCAAAGTGGTTTATTCCACTGGCAGTTGGAGTCATGATAGGAGAAGCAGGAGTTTTTGTGCGAAATACAGGAAAGATTACCGCAGCAGGAGATATCAGACTTCGATCAGACAGCACGATCACAGTGACAACAGCATCGACAACTGGTGCACTTCCCATCTCATTAGCGGTATCAGCAGTAGTAAATGATTCTCATGTAACGGTTGAAGGCGATGTGAATTCCACGAATGGAAGTATCCTCATGGAGGCACAGGGAAGCTCAACAGTTACGACAACAGCATCAAAGACAACACCACAGACCCAGCCGGGTGCAGCGAACCAAAAGCCTGCAGCAGGAAGCACAACAGGCACAGGAAGTACAACAGGAACAGGCAGCGGAAGCAATCAGTTTGGCGGGTTCTTTGCAGTAGCAGTAGTTGTTCAGGATGTGGAAGCAGCAGTGAAGGGAAATGCAAATCTCACAGCTGGCAATGGCGACATCACTTTGACATCCACAGCAACAGAAAATGTAATCACAAAAGCAACAGCAGCATCAGGAGCACAGTCTCAAAATTCCGGCAGCAGCCAGAACGTGAGCAGTGTGAGCCAGCTGGTAACACAGATTTTTGGAACCGTAGCGACTCAGGTGGGAGATAAGATCAAACTTCTCATGGGGCCGGTACAGGGAGCAAGTGGTCATGCGATCACAACTCAGGAAAATCAGCATGGTGCTGTTACAGTACCAAGCCGTGCCGAAAACGGAGAAAACGTAAATGTGAAGGTTACACCAAATAAAGGATATAAACTTACAGGACTTACCTACACATATCTTCCGGCAGGCGCAGTAAGCTATGTAACAAAAAATATTGATATTTCTTCAGGAACATATTCCTTCGTTATGCCAGATGCACAGATTATCCTGACAGCAGTATTTGCAGAAGATGCACAGGCTGGAAGCGGTGATCAGGACATGGGACTGGGAGATTTGTTCGAAGAAGAAAATGATGAGGATATGGGTCTTGCAGATTTATTTGATGAAGGAACAGCAGGAACACAGGAAACACCAGTAACCGTTCCGAACACATCAGCAACAGGACTTTATACCATCGAGAATTATCAGGATACATCCTTCACCGGAACAGTTCGCGGATCAGTTATCGCAAGCCAGAACAAAGCCGATGCAGGAGTAAACATTACGATCCAGATCAATCCTGCAGCAGGATATGCGCTGAAGGATGGAACATTAAAAGCAACTGTAACAAACGCAGCCGGAGGAAAGACTACTTACACGATAGCGAAGACAGCCGAAGGCAGATACGTTTTGACCATGCCGGATGGAAATGTGACCTTAAGTGCCACATTCGAGACAGCACCGGCCACAGCAGCAACGACACCGACAACCAACAGCTCATCTCAGGCAACAGGAGCATTGGCAGTCAGCATTGTAAAAAATAATAACAAAGCTTATATCGATACAACAAAAGAAGTAAAAGCAAATGGAAATGTAATATTGACAGCGAAAGCAAATACATCATCTGTAACAGTAGCAAATGCCACAGCAGTGACAGAAGCATCTGTTGGACAGACGACACCAGTTGATCCGGTAACAGGCGAGACAGTTGGAGCCAATGATGAGATCACCCATGCACAGACACACGGCATCGTATCCATCCCGGCAACAACAAATGGAAGTATCTTATTCCAGTCAGCAAATGAACAGCCGGCAGCAGGAGAGAAAGTAGCAGTAAAGGTTACACCAAGACAGGGTTATCGAATGAGTGCAGGATCCTTAAAGTATACGTATGAGACTCCGGCACCTACACAGGGTGCTCCAAATGTGATCCAAAATGGAACCCTTGAATTTGATAACAACACAGGCAATTATTACTTTACGATTCCTACTGGAATCGCAGCAGGAACCAGCATTATCATTCTGGCAGCTTTCGAGGCAGACGGCCATACAGCAGTGATCACGACAGCAGAGCACGGCACACTGACAAAGAAAGTTACGGATAATACAGCAGGCCAGACACCGACATTCACATTCACTTCTCTGACAGGTGACACAGTCATACTTGAGGCAGCACCGGAGAATGGATATAAAGTATCTGATCTTTATTACTACGAGACACCGGCAGCAGGGACACCGGTTACAGGAAAACCTGCAGGTGCAGTCAGCATCGTTAAGAATGAAGATGGAACTTACAGTTTTGTGATGCCGGCAAAGGATATCACGATCAAGATCGTATTTGAAGAAAAAGCACTTAAGATCGTGACAGTTGGTGATGTAACAGTTTCCACTCCTTTTGGAGAAACAGGAGAGACGATCACCGTAGCAGCACCAAACGTAAGTCAGAATCCAGGCAGTGTAACAGTAAGCTATGGATATCTGGAATTTGGAGATGGAGATTTCCATTATGAAGGAACGATCACTTATGACGCGGCAACAAAGAGTTTTATCATACCAACAGGGATCACCTTTGAAGATGGAACCGTTATCCAGGTAGAAGCAGGTCAGGCAGCAGCAGATAAACAGTATCAGGTAACCGTAGATACAGCAATCACAAATGGCGTTGTTACAGCTCCGATGAAAGTGGACAGCGGCGACGTTATGAATCTTACCGTAACACCGAACAACGGTTACATCCTTCAGGATAATTCATTGAAGGTAACCGTAACAAAGGGAAGCGGTGCTACAGCAGAATCGGAAGTACATGTAGTGACAAAGGATGCACAGGGTGCATACAAGTTCACAGTTCCGGCAATCACAGGAACTCTTCCGATTACGATCAGCATCACAGCAGCATTTGTACAGGGAACAACAGGAACAACACCGGGCACAGCTAAAAAAGCACTCTCTCTTGGCGTAGCAGTTACCGTGGCAGTTACCAAGCACGTGAACCAGGCCTATATAAAGAACGGCAAGATCAGTGCAGACGGACTTATGATAACAGCAGATTCCGGAACAAAGGCAGCTCCTGTAACATCTATCGCACAGTCCTACGCAGGATATTCCACAGGCAATATCGGAATCGGCGGAGCGATCAGCGTACATGTGGCAAATGCAAAAACAAAAGCAGTAGTATTGAAAAATACAGTTCTTACTTTGACAGATGCAGCAGCAGTAAAACTTGGCGCATCATCATTTGAAAGATTCGAGACAACAGCAGATGCAAGCAAAGCAGACAAAGCAGGCAGCATAGGAGTTGGAGCTGGCATCGCAGTAGCAGTTACAGGCATTGATGTTATCAGCGGGATCGATGACGGCACAGTAATCTATGGAAAGACATCTTACACAGATACAGCAAAGAAAGATGAAGTGAAGTTATCAGATCTGGAAGTGACAGCAGAACACAGCGGCAGAGAGATCATTTCAGCAAAAGCTGGAAGCGCAGGCGGCATCTCCATTACACCAGTATTGGCACTTGGAGTATCCGGTGTCCGTACAGAAGCTTATATTGGAAATGCAGCATCTACACAGCCAAAAGCATCCTTCACAGTATCAGGTGATGTGAAAGTATCCGCAGACAATCTCATGACCCGCGAAGTTGCAGCAAATGCAGCGGCAGCCGGAGGCAATGTGGGATTCGGTGCAGCACCAGTGATCACCGTGATCAATGACAGTGCAAGAGCAAGCGTAAAACGAAATCTCAAAGCAAATAATATCAAAGTCAATGCAGTAAGTACTTGAGTTTCCGCAGTTTTATCCACATAGACCTGAATTAAACCATGTCTTTATAAACAACTTTCAAAAAATGCCCCAAATATAAGGAATCTGAT
>SAAH01000008.1 GCA_009929525.1 Clostridia bacterium
CAGATTCCTTATATTTGGGGCATTTTTTGAAAGTTGTTTATAAAGACATGGTTTAATTCAGGTCTATGTGGATAAAACTGCGGAAACTCAAGAATGATTTTTAGTTGTGTCTCCTGCCTTTTTGTGATATAATGTTATTTCGTAAAAAAATGTAAATTTAAGTAAATGAGGTTACATATGAGCTTTTTTGAAGCAATCTTAATGGGACTGGTCCAGGGGATAACAGAATTTCTTCCGGTCAGCAGTTCGGGACATCTGGCAATACTAAGCAATCTTTTGCATATTGAAACAGATACAGGTATTTTGTTTGAAGTCATGCTCCATATGGGAACACTAAGTGCGATCATATTTGCGTTCAGGACGGATATACATCATATGGTCTGGGAAGCTTTGCGTATTTTTGCAGATTTGTTTTATAATTTGAGAACATATATTTATAATCGATTTCATGAAACTGATGAGAGGCGTTATAAAAAAATATTACATAATAATTACCGTAGGTTTGTAACGATGCTTCTTGTATCAACAATTCCTACGGCTATCATTGGTTATACTATGAGGGGCGTGGTGGAGATCATGACCAAATCCCTTATGACCGTAGGGCTTGGACTTTTGATCACAGCAGTGCTATTGATGGTGATCGATTACTGGAACTTCGGAAATAAGATTCCAAAGGATATTACAGTCAGGCAGGCACTTCTTATAGGTATCTGTCAGGGGATAGGAACATTTCCAGGGATATCAAGGTCAGGCATTACGATAACGGCAGGATTGTTATGTGGTTTCAAAAGAAATTTTGCAGTCCGTTATTCTTTTTTAATGTCTGTGCCGGCGATCATCGGTGCGATGATATTAGAACTCAGCGAATTTTCGGCACCGTCTATGAGTTGGGGGCTGGGGGGATCCTATGCAGCGGGTATGATCGTGGCTGCAATATCCGGATATTTGTGTATTCGGGCGATGCTTGTATTGATCCAAAAGAAAAGATTTAGAATATTTGCAGTCTATTGTCTGATCGTGGGGATAGCGGCGATAGTGTGTAACTTTGTTTTGGTCTGAGATATATTACGTCAGCATAGCTGATGGACTGCTGGCAGCAAGTACACTAAGGCGTACTTGAAAAGTAGGGGAGGAATAGGATATGCCGTCAACAACTACGAGAAAAAATACAGGCTCGTCTAATAAAGGCAAGGGAAGGTCTGCTGCTTCAAGAGGCAAGACATCATCTGCTTCAAAGAAAGCATCTGTTGGAAGAAAAACATCTGCAGCAAAAGGGACAACAACAGCAAGGAAAAGATCAACAGCTCCAAAACAGCAAAGTAATGGTTTGGGACTGGAGATTCTTATATTGTCTATGTTGGCTATATCGATCCTTTTGCTGATAAGCAATTTTGAACTGGGCGGATCGGTCGGAACTGTGGTAAGCAGGTTTTTCTTTGGCATCATGGGATGGATCGCCTATGTATTTCCTATTATATTATTCATGGGCACAGCTTTCTGGGCGGTAAACAGACATAATCAACTGATAGGAAAAAAAATGGCAGGAATGATATTATGCTTCTGGTGCTTGAGCGGTCTTATACATCTTCTTACCGTGGGGTACGCAAAAGGTGATTCTATTACTGGCTATTATCAGTATTGTGCACAGCAAAAGACAGGCGGCGGAATCATCGGAGGCGGTCTGATAGAACTGCTGAGTATTGCTTTTGGAACCATCGGGGCGTATGTTGTGGTTATTATTGGACTGGTGATCTCGATCATCATCATGACACAGCATCCCGTGCTGGCACCACTTAAAAAGACAGGACAAAGGGTATATCAGGAAGCTTATGCAAATAGAGTGAGGCGGAAAGAGGAGCGGGGTACATTTGCTTTTGAACAGCTGAAACTTAAGGTGGAGGATCCAGCGAAGGAAGAGGCAGATAAAAAGACTGATAAGCCTGAAAAGGAAAAAATTTCATTGGCAGACAGACGAAAACAGTCCAAAAAGGAAAAAGAAGAAAAAAGAACGAAAAAAGAAATGCCGGAAGAAATCATGCTGGCAGATGAGCTGGAAGTAAAAGACACTCCTGAATTTCCTGAATTAAAGATTCAAAGACCTGATCCTGAAGAACTTTTTGCAGTAAATGAACCAGATTCTGCGGACACTTTTGATATGCAGGAGATTTCAGCAGAGGAAGATATCATTGAGGAAGAGATTCCATCAGCTGAGCTAAAAGAAAGTAAAAAAAATCCTAAGTCTTCAAAAAAAGAGATTGAAGATGGGATTAAAAATATACAAGAAGAGATAACAAAAAAAGAAGAAGAGCCCAAACAATATGTTTTCCCGCCGATTGATCTGTTGACCAGAGGCAAAAGAAATGCTACAGGGGATTCGGATCAGCATCTTCGTGAGACGGCTGTCAAATTACAGACTACACTGCATAATTTTGGTGTAAACGTAACGGTGACAAATGTCAGCTGTGGTCCTACTGTCACAAGGTATGAGCTTCAGCCAGAGCAAGGTGTGAAGGTAAGTAAAATCGTAGGCCTGACAGATGATATCAAATTAAACCTTGCTGCTGCAGATATTCGTATTGAAGCACCTATTCCTGGAAAGGCAGCAGTGGGGATCGAGGTCCCGAATGCTACTAACAGTGCAGTTATGCTGAGAGATCTTCTGGAATCCAAAGAATTTAGAGAATTTCCATCAGAGCTTGCATTTGCAGTGGGAAAAGATATCGGCGGAAAGACGGTGGTGGCAGATATCGGAAGAATGCCCCATCTTCTGATCGCAGGGGCAACGGGATCTGGTAAATCAGTATGTATCAATACCCTGATCATGAGTATCATCTATAAAGCATCGCCGGAGGAAGTAAAACTTATCATGATCGATCCCAAAGTTGTAGAACTTAGTGTTTATAATGGAATCCCTCATCTTTTCATTCCGGTAGTTACTGATCCAAAGAAGGCGTCAGGAGCATTAAACTGGGCAGTCGCAGAGATGACGGAGAGATATAATAAGTTCGCAGAGTACAACGTAAGGGATCTGAAAGGATATAATGATAAGGTTGCTCAATTAGATGATATTGAAGATGAGAATAAACCTCAGCGCATGCCAAAGATCGTGATCATCGTAGATGAGCTTGCGGATCTCATGATGGTCGCACCGGGCGAGGTTGAGGATGCGATCTGTCGTCTGGCTCAGCTGGCAAGGGCGGCCGGTATACATTTGATCATAGCGACACAAAGACCTTCGGTAAATGTCATTACAGGTTTAATTAAGGCGAATATGCCTTCGCGTGTGGCATTTTCCGTTTCATCCGGTGTGGATTCAAGAACGATTCTTGATATGAATGGAGCAGAGAAACTTCTGGGCAAAGGTGATATGCTGTATTATCCTCAGGGATATCAGAAACCGGCGCGACTTCAGGGGTCATTTGTCTCAGATGGGGAGGTCGGGAAGGTTGTCGATTTCCTCACACAGAATCATCAAACCGATACTTCTTATGACCAGAAGATAACAGATATGATGAATTCAAACACATCCTCTGCAGCCTCGGGAAGCGGCGGATCGGATGTAGATAATTATTTTGTGGATGCAGGAAAGTTCATTATCGATAAGGATAAGGCATCCATTGGAATGCTTCAGAGAGTGTTCAAGATAGGCTTTAACAGAGCAGCAAGGATTATGGATCAATTGAGCGAAGCTGGTGTTGTTGGCCCTGAGGAGGGTACAAAACCACGGAAAGTCCTCATGTCCATGGAAGAATTTGAGAATTATATTGAAGAATCTTTGTAGTTGCATTATGATAGAGATGTATTGAATAAAGAGGAGAATAAAAAAATGAAGTGTTCGAATTGTGGAGAGCCGATAGAAGAGGGACGACTTTTCTGTTTGAATTGCGGTCAGGAAGTTCGTTGGGTGCCGGATTACGACTCCCTGGGGAGTTATATAGAACAGGAAAAACAAAAGAAGGAACAGGCGGAAGCTGAGGCTGCAAGAAAAAGAGCAGCAGCGGCAGCTGAACTTCGCAGAAAAAAGAAAAAACGTAAAAAGATCACTATGATCGTTTCTTTAGCTGTATTGGTTGTTGTTGTGGCTGCAGCAGTGGGAATAAAAGTCCAGATGGACAATAAAAATTATAATGATTTTGATTATCAGATGCGTATGGCAGACACGGCATTTTCTAATCGAAAATATGATGACAGTTATGAATTCGTTCAGCGAGCTGTCACTTTGGATGGAGAAGATGAGGATGCTAAGCTTTTAAAGGCTCAGATTCTGGTAAAACTGGACAAACAGGAGGAGGCGATTGATACACTCCTTGACCTGATCGGAACGAATCCTGATAATATGACTGCTTATGGTCAGTTGATAAAAATATATTTTGCAGATGGTAAGACAGCGGAGATAAAAACCCTTCTGGATGGCTGTGAAAATGATGAGATCAAGACTAAATATGCCGGATATATCAGCCGTGTGCCGGTATTCAGTCTCCCATCAGGCGATTATACGGAAGAGAAAACTCTTCAGTTATATGCAAAAGAGGACAGCAGCCAGATCTATTACACGACAGATGGAAAAGATCCAACCCAGGACAGCACGCTTTATGTGGAAAGTATTCCTCTGGAAGAGGGAACAACGACTGTAAAAGCAATAGCTGTCAACGAAAAAGGAATTGTAAGCGATATCGTTACAAATGAATATACGATAAGCTTTGAAGCACCGGATCCGCCGAAGATTTCTCCTTCATCAGGTGAGTTTACCACAGACATGGATACTAAGATTTATATCATAGTTCCTTCAGGATGTACTGCATATTATGCATTTGATGAAAAACCTACGATCGCCAGCGATAAGTATGAAGAAGATCAGCCGATCGATATGCCGGAAGGAACGCATACGATCTATGCGATACTTATTGATGAGCATGGAAAGATGAGCAGCCCTGGAAGTGCAAGGTATACCTTGTCCGAGCCGGAGTAGTTTTTGTGGAAAATAAAAGGAACTATTGCATTTTACAGATTTTTATGTCAAAATATAACGAGGTTATAACACGTTACCAAAGTAAATTCAGCGTGTTAAAATAAAAATAACTAGGAGGATGTTATGTACAAAATAATCAAAGCGGAAAAACTTAATGAGATTGTATATCTCATGGTTGTAGAAGCACCAATGGTTGCTAAGCATTGCGAACCTGGGCAGTTTGTAATTGTAAAACAGGACGATGCAGGAGAGCGTATCCCGCTGACAATCTGCGACTATGACAGAGAAGCAGGGACAGTTACAATCGTATTCCAGCCTATTGGAGCATCTACAGAAAAATTTGCAAAACTGCAGGCAGGGGATGCATTTGAAGATTTTGTAGGGCCTCTGGGATGTCCGTCTGAATTTGTAAACGAAGATCTGGAAGCACTGAAGAAAGAAAAGATTTTATTTGTTGCCGGTGGTGTAGGTACTGCTCCGGTTTATCCACAGGTAAAATGGCTGCATGAGAATGGTATCGATGCAGATGTTATCGTTGGTGCAAAAACAAAAGATTTAATTATTCTTGAAAAAGAGATGGAAGCTGTAGCCGGTAATCTGTATATTACTACAGATGATGGTTCTTATGGACGCAGCGGTATGGTAACAAAGGTTATCGATGATCTGATGGCAGATGGAAAAACATATACAAAATGCGTATCTATCGGACCTATGATCATGATGAAGTTCTGCTGCCTGACTACAAAAAAATATGAGATTCCTACTATTGTTTCTATGAACCCAATCATGGTTGATGGTACAGGTATGTGCGGAGCATGTCGTGTTATCGTTGGCGGTGAAGTAAAATTCGCATGTGTAGACGGACCTGAATTTGACGGACATCTGATCGACTGGAATCTTGCTATGCAGAGACAGCAGATGTACAAAACAGAAGAAGGAAGAGCATTATTGAAACTGCGTGAGGGAGATACTCACCACGGTGGATGCGGACAGTGCGGAGGTGACAAATAATGGGTGACATTTTGAAAAAAGTTCCTGTAAGAGAACAGGATCCAAAGGTAAGAGCAACAAACTTTGAAGAAGTATGTCTTGGTTACAATCAGGATGAGGCTGTAGAAGAAGCAGCACGCTGCCTGACTTGTAAAAATGCAAAATGTATTCAGGGATGTCCTGTAAGTATTGATATCCCAGGATTTATCAAAGAAGTGAAAGAAGGCAATTTTGCTGAAGCATATAAAGTAATCGGAAAGTCCAGTGCACTTCCAGCCGTATGTGGTCGTGTATGTCCTCAGGAGAGCCAGTGTGAAGGAAAATGTATCCGTGGAATCAAAGGCGAAGCAGTTTCTATCGGTAAACTTGAGCGTTTCGTAGCTGACTGGGCAAAAGAAAACGGCATCAAACCGGAAGCACCAGAAGTAAAGAACGGTCATAAAGTAGCCGTTATCGGTTCTGGCCCGTCCGGACTTACATGTGCTGGAGATCTGGCAAAGATGGGTTACGATGTAACGATCTTTGAAGCACTTCATCAGCCAGGTGGAGTTCTTGTATATGGTATCCCTGAATTCCGTCTTCCAAAAGATAAAGTAGTTAAAGAAGAAGTTGAGAATGTAAAAGCTCTGGGCGTTAAAGTTGAGACTAATGTAATCATTGGAAAATCAACAACTATCGATGAGCTGTTGACAAATGAAGGATTTGAAGCCGTATTTATCGGTTCCGGAGCAGGACTTCCTATGTTCATGGGTATCCCGGGAGAAGTATCTAACGGTGTATTCTCTGCAAATGAATACCTGACAAGAAGTAACCTGATGAAAGCTTTCCGTGAGGATCACGATACACCTATCGTAACTGGAAAGAAAGTTGTTGTCGTAGGCGGCGGTAACGTTGCTATGGATGCTGCAAGAACAGCTCTTCGTCTTGGCGCAGAAGTTCATGTAGTATACAGAAGAAGTGAAGAAGAACTTCCAGCAAGAAAAGAAGAAGTTCATCATGCAAAAGAAGAAGGAATCATCTTTGATCTTCTTACGAACCCAACAGAGATCGTTGCTGACGAAAAAGGCTGGGTAAAAGGAATCAAATGTGTTCGCATGGAACTGGGTGAGCCAGACGCTTCAGGAAGAAGACGTCCTGTAGTTGTAGAAGGTTCTGAGTTTGAGATGGACGTAGATACAGTTATCATGTCTCTTGGTACTTCTCCAAACCCACTGATCTCATCCACAACAATCGGTCTTGATGTAAACAAGAGAAAATGTATCGTTGCTGATGAAGAGAATGGTGCGACATCTAAAGACGGTGTATATGCCGGCGGAGATGCTGTTACTGGTGCAGCTACAGTAATCCTTGCTATGGGAGCTGGAAAAGCAGCAGCAAAAGGTATTGATGAATTTATCAAGAATAAAACAAAATAATTTTATGCATACATAAATGTTGAAGAAACTGTCGCTGATGTGGCAGTTTCTTTTTTTGACTAGGTATTTGATATAAAATATGCTACAATATGAACGTTAGTAGGCCAGAACAGTAAATGATGTATAGATACGAGGAAGATAGATATGATCGATGAATTAAGAAAAGAACTTATAGATGCAGCAGATCCAAAGTATAGAGAGTTTCACCAGTCATTGGTACCAGGTCTTTCAACGATGCTGGGAGTACGAATGCCAAAACTAAGAGAAATCGCCAAACGAACAGCAAAAGGAGAGTGGCAATCCATATGGGACAAATTATCGGTGGATCAATATGAAGAATTGATGCTCAAAGGGCTTCTTATTGGTTATGGGAAGCTATCCAGAGAGGAACAGGTTACATATCTGGATGAATTTATTCCTAAGATCACTAATTGGGCAATTTGTGACTGCTGCTGCAGTACATGGAAATTTGTGTTAAAGGATATGGAGTTTTGGTTTGAATATCTAAGCCAATATCTGACAAGTGAACGGGAATATGAGGTGAGAGCAGCGGTGGTATCTTTTTTGGATTTTTATGTGAAAGAGCCATATCTTGAAAAGCTTTTTGAGATATTTGATTCTATAGAAAATAATGCATACTATGTGCAGATGGCAGTTGCCTGGGCAGTTTCTGTTTGCTGTGTGAAGTATCCGGAACAGACGCGGGATTATCTGCAGCATGACAAACTGGATGATTTTACACATAACAAGTCGATACAAAAGGCTCGGGAATCCTATCGGATATCGAAAGAAGAGAAAGAACAATTGCTGATGTTGAAACGTGTGGCAGAAAAGAAAAAGGATTGATCAATAGATGAAGATAACAGTAGTTACAGTGGGAAAAATCAAAGAAAAATATCTGAGAGATGCGATTGCTGAGTACGTAAAACGATTGAGTAAATATTGTAAGCTGGAGATTATCGAGGTGGCTGATGAAAAAACACCGGACAATGCCAGCGAAGTCGTGGAAGATAATATCCGCCAGAAAGAAGGCGAACGTATCTTAAAATATGTCCGGGAGGATGCGTATGTGGTCACGCTTGAGATTGGCGGCAGGATGCTGGATTCCGTGGAATTTGCTGATAAGATCAATCAGCTGGGGATTCAGGGAAAAAGCCATATTTGTTTTATCATAGGAGGTTCTATCGGACTAGGGAAAGATGTATTAAAAAGGTCAGACTATGCTCTTAGCTTTTCCAGGATGACATTTCCTCATCAACTTATGCGGGTGATCCTTTTAGAACAGGTATATCGCGGGTATCGGATATTGATGAATGAGCCATATCACAAATAAAATCAGGAGATAAAACATTGGATAATAAAATAGAGAAAAAAGGAAAAATGACAGATAACGAAAATAAAAATCATGAAATAAATCGTAAAGCGGCCAGTGATGAAAATCCAGGTGGAGATACTGCCGTGCATAAGAGGAGAGTTCGTTACAAAGGAACGCATCCAAGAAACTACAATGAAAAATATAAGGAACTGCATCCGGAAAAGTACGCGGATACGATAGAGAAAGTTATCAGTAAGGGCAGCACCCCCGCAGGAATGCATATTTCTATCTGTGTAAAAGAGATTCTTGATTTTTTGCAGATCCAGCCGGGACAAAAAGGTCTTGATGCTACGCTAGGATACGGCGGACATACATCGAAGATGCTGGAATGCCTGAAGGGACAGGGGCATATGTATGCGTTGGATGTGGATCCTATAGAGATGGCAAAGACGAAGGTAAGGCTGGAAGAAAAAGGATTTGGTTCGGATATACTTACGATCAAACAACTTAATTTCGCTGATATCGATCAGTTAGTACCGGAATCAGGAACTTTTGATTTTGTATTGGCAGATCTGGGCGTGTCATCCATGCAGATCGATAACCCGGAAAGGGGATTTTCTTACAAGACAGAGGGTCCCTTAGATCTTCGCCTTAATCCTGAAAAGGGAATTTCGGCTGCCGAGAGATTAAAAACAATTTCCCAGCCTGAACTGGAGGGAATGCTTTTGGAAAATTCTGACGAACCATATGCCAGTGAGATTTCCAAAGTGATTATCCAGGAACGAAAAAGAGGAAATGCGATCACTACGACTACTCAGTTGTATCAGGCGATAGAAAAGGCTCTGGTCCTTGTTCCGGCAGCAGAGAAAAAGGATGCAGTCAAAAAGTCATGTGCAAGGACATTCCAGGCTCTGAGAATCGATGTGAACAGCGAATTTGAGGTGCTGGAGGCATTTTTGGAGAAGCTGCCACAGGTCCTTTCAAAAGGAGGCCGGGTTGCGATCCTGACCTTCCATTCGGGGGAGGACAGACTTGTGAAAAAGTCATTTAAAAGCCTGTATAAAGAGGGTGTTTATGAAGATATAGCAAAAGATGTGATCCGTCCATCTGCTGAAGAATGCCGTATGAACAGCAGAGCCCGTTCTACAAAGATGCGATGGGCCATCAAAGCGTAGATGGCTAGATGACAAGTATACAATATAGTGTGAAGAATAGGACGGGAGAGAAAGAGTAATGATCAAAGCGGTATTGTGGGATGTGGACGGAACTCTTTTGAATTTTGAAAAATCAGAAAAATATGCATTGAATAAGTGCTTTTCCATTTTTCATCTTGGAGAATGTACAGATGAGATGATAGTCAGGTATTCTGAAATCAACAGGAGTTACTGGCAGGCACTAGAAGCCGGAAAAATCACAAAAAAAGAAGTTCTTATAAACCGGTTTCGCGATTTCTTTGAAAAAGAGCATATTAAATTTGAACAGGTGAGTGAATTTAATGAGGAATACCAGATCCGCCTGGGAGATAAATACTTTTTTAATGACAATGCATATGAGCTTATGAAGAAACTGCAGGGAAAAGTGAAACAATATGCAGTGACGAATGGAACTCATATGGCACAGAAAAGAAAACTGGAGAACTCAGGACTTGATAAACTCTTTGACGATATATTTATATCGGATGATGTGGGAATTGATAAACCAAATATAGAGTATTTTGACCATGTGGAAAGACAAATAGGAGGTTATGATAAACAGGAAATGATGATCGTAGGTGATTCATTGACCAGTGATATACAGGGTGGAAATAATGCAGGAATCCTATGTTGTTGGTATAATCCTTCGGGAAAGAAAACAGACAAAAAATTAAGGATTGATTATGAAATCAGCGACCTGCATCAGGTTGAAGCAATAATCTCCGGTACATGCTCAAAAATATATAGGAAAACCATGTCCTTGGAAGCCTGAGATATTTTTGGTGTCATGGATGGCGAAAGATAGGGGAAGAGATGGAGCAGGATAAGAAAATGAAAAAGAAAAGAAAAAGAAAACATTTGGTCCAAATGACGTTACTATGTTTCGTTTGTCTTTTTCTTTGTGCATGCACAACGATAGACGGTGATGTTCCCGGAAAAAAAGAAGTATCCAAATATGTAAAAGAATCGGTATCGGAAAAATATGAACTGGAATCAGTGGAAAAGATACAAGAGCACCCTGACAAGGTAGAATATACATATTCTTCAAAAAAACGTGATTTAATATTTCATGCATACAGTTATCTGGCAAATATTACTATTGACGCATGTTCAACCTCATTCTACTCAAGAGAGATTTCCTGTGATTATGTCAGTATAATGCAAGAACTGTATTATGATGATGCAGAAAAGATCCTGAAAAATGCAGAATGTTATGATAAAGAAGATGAAGTCTTTATGATTCATGACTTTGATGATGTGGCAGACATTGCTAAAACCATAATACAGGCAGACCGGATATATTCAAAAGAACTGGAATACAATGATAAAGCGTTTCTCAAAGAGAACCCGTTGATGGATCTTGTTATCTGGCGCACGGATCCTCTCGATGAAGAATCCTGGATATATGTGGGCAGGGAAAATCTTACAGGAACCAGAGAATATAGTGAGGTATATGGCAGCATCACAAAGAAATATGCTCAGCTGTGCTGCGACAACCACATAACGGATAAGAAAATTCCGGAAAAATACACCAGGGATCTTCATGTAAGCACTCTGAACACGATCATGCTGAATGGTAAAGAGATGCTGTATGATATCAACGATACTCCTTACAGTACATATGGACTTACTACAGATAGTGTTCGAAAATCCTGGTATAATAAACAATTTGACAGTTATATGCTGGTATGCGATATCGGGCTGATGCCGGAGAACGGCAGCGGGTTCATGGTGATAAATGAATATGTAACTGCACTGGGCGGGACCTATCATCTGGATACAGAAAAAATGATCACAAAATGGAAGATCGGAACTGACAGATATGAAATGCGTGCAAAGTACTCAAAGAAGGATGATGAAGATTCAGTGATTTCTTTGGATATAAAAAAGAATGGAGAAAAACTGGATATTCGATACCTGACCTATAAGGAAGACAGAGAGGTAGGGATTTCTTTTGGTGTAGGTATTCCGGTAGAAGATTTTGTGAAACTATTTGATCTTGATTATAAAATAGATGAGGAAAATGAAACACTCATATTTGAAAGCAAAGAGTAGCTGTTTTAAAAGGGACATCACAAGGAGAGGTTGGCATAAGACATGATTCAGCGGATAAAGTTAAAAGCTATATTCTTCGTATTGCTATTGCTTAGTCTGGCAGGATGCAGCTTCAGCAACGAGAAAGATACGACAAAAGTCAAAGAGGACAGCTTTGTGATCGGTGTGGTCACAAAGTCCAGTGGAAGTGAATACTGGATGTCTGTATATGCAGGGCTTAATAATGCGGCCAAAGACCATAATGTGAAGGTTGTCATTCTTTCGCCTGAATCAGAAGAAGATAAAAAAATCCAGAAAAAAATGATACTGGATCTTTTATTGAGAAAAGTGGATGCACTGGCCGTATCACCTGTGGATTCTTATGACAATGAGGACTATATTTCCATGGCCAAAGAGATGGAGATACCGGTATACGCCTATGATACATCCATAGAAGACTGTGAGGTGCCATACATAGGGATAGATAATGAGAAAGCAGGATATGAGCTGGCAAAGTGCATGGCCCAAAAGTTGGATGAAAAAGGTGATATTGCTGTGATCGCAGGAAGTTTGATCCAATCTTCCCATGCACTGCGCCTTCAGGGGTTTGAGCGTGGAATCAAAGAGTATCCGGATATGGACATTCAAGTGATCAAAAGCGGTTACAGTAATGAGCAGATCACCCAGCAGGATCTGGATCAGCTATTGATTGATCATCCTAAGGTAAAGGGGATCATGACTACAAGTGCGGTGACAGCACTGGGAATTACAGAGGCAACAAAAGGGACAGGAATCGAAATTGTTTCTGTGGATGCACAGGAAGATGCGCTTCTTGCAGTGGAGGATGGCCGTATCCTGGCATTGGCGGCACAGCCGGGATATGATATCGGGTATGATACGATCAGCTATATTGTGGAAGCAAGAGACTCAAAAAAGCAGGAGAAAGATAGAATCCTTAATGTGGAAATATTGACGAAGGAAAATGTTTCCCAGTATAGAGATGAAAATTCACAGATTCAAAAATAAAACACAAAACCTAAAAATAAGAACCAATATTTTGTATGTAAAAGTTTGCCTTTTTTGTAAAAGGCAGCTTTTTTTTATTACAGATAAAAAAATCCACGATTTTCCAAAAATCCTCACACTGGGAATTGAATAGAAAACAGGTAAAATAAGGATATAGAAAAGAAAGCACAACGAAAGGCAGGAATGTGTGATGGAAAAGAAAACTAACAGTATGATTACAGGAAAACCACTCAAATGGGGGACTAAGCTCTCTTACGCCGGCGGAGATGTGGCCTGTAATGTAATTTTTGGAATGATCGGAACTTTACTTACGTTATTTTACACAGATTATGTGGGAATAAGCCCGGCGATCGTAGGACTTATCATGTTGTTGTCAAGGCTCTTTGATGGAGTATCCGATCTGATCATGGGAATCATCGTAGAAAAGACAAAATCAAGATGGGGAAAATCAAGACCCTGGATTTTGTGGATGAGTATCCCTTATGCAGTTTCAGCAGTTCTTCTGCTTACGGTCCCCCATACAACAGGCCTGCTGCAGTTTATTTATCTGTTCGTAACCTATAACTTCTGTACGACGATCTGCTATACTGCGATCAATCTTCCTTACGGAAGTCTTTCAGCGATGATGACAAGAGCATCTCAGGAAAGAGATATGCTGAGTGTTGTACGTATGGGACTTTCACCACTGGGAAGAATCGTAGCTGTTACCTGTACCCTTCCTCTGGTAAAGCTGTTTGGAGATGATCAGGCAGCATGGGTGAAAACAATGAGTATCTGGGCAGTACTGGCATTAATACTTCTTTTGATCTGTTTCTTCAGATGTGAGGAGACTGTTCATATCGAGGCAAAAGAAAAGGCTGAAAAAATCAAATTGAAAGATGGTTTGAAAGCTTTATTTAAGAATCAATATTTTTGGGCAGTTATGATCCTATGGATGTTCCAGAGCGTATCATTTGGTATATCAGGAACTATCCTGCCATATTACTGCAAGTACATTTTGGGAAATGATACATGGATGTACAGTGCACTTTTTTTGACAGAAACATTAGTTTTAGTAGTAGGAATCTTTGCATGTGCACCTCTTATCAAAAAGTTTGGAAAAAGAAATATTGCTTTAGCTGGTTCGTTGATAGCTTTTTCAGGTCAGTTGCTGTTCTTCCTGAACCCATACAGCTTTCCATGGGTAGTCATGAGTTGTGTGACAAGAGCAATCGGACTTGCACCGCTTAATGCAGTGGTATTTGGTATGATCGGTGATGTAGTGGAATTTGGACAGTGGAAAACGCATATCCGTCAGGAAAGCCTTATATTTGCAGGCGGCTCTATAGGAACAAAGGTTGGTGCCGGAATAGCATCTGCTGCCATGACAGTACTTTTATCTGTAGCTGGATATGTCAGCTCCACGACAGGAAATGTAGTACAGCCGCAGCAGGCACTGGATACCATCGTATCCATCTACAAATTTGGCCCGATCATGGTTGCGGTATGTGTGTTCATTACATTGCTGTTCTACAGATTGGATGAGAAGTATGATGGAATTATGATCGAACTGGGTGAGAGAGAAGCCCTTGGAGAACTATAAAATATGCAGACAAAGTGATAACGCTGCAATTTAGAGGAAATATTGGTGCATTTGTGCCAATATTTCTTTTATTGGTATCGTGACAGTTTTATAAAGTATGGTATAATACCGACAGGTATTATACCATATGCATCACGATGCATATGCTGTCGCGTGGGCGACCCATGGCCATTCGGCCGGTATAATAATTCATACGAATGTATAAAGGAGAAACTATGCGGCACAGTATCAGAAGTAAATTGCTGATGGCAATTTTAGTAGTGACTGTTCTTACGGTCAGCACGATCACGATGGCATTTTACTTCAAGTCTGCTGACATGATAGAAGAAAATTATTCAGAGAGCCTTTACGGACGAGTGGAGCAGATGACGAAATTGTTAGATGATTCCATAAAAGAGATATATTATATTAATCTAAAAACAGCA
Organism: Clostridia bacterium; assembly: GCA_009929525.1. Taxonomy (GTDB): domain Bacteria; phylum Bacillota; class Clostridia; order Lachnospirales; family Lachnospiraceae; genus Oliverpabstia. The sequence goes on from SAAH01000008.1 coordinate 14,950, forward strand.
AGTGATGAGCAGTTATATAAAGAAATCAAAACATATCAAGGAACGAAATCAAATGAAAGCATCGATGCGATAGCACAGATATTGAGAACAAGTCAGGAGCAGTACAAAGATTTAAGTTCTCTTTATCTGATTTTACCAGATGAGGGGACGGCAGTGACTTCAGATGAATATCCTGTCTGTAAAAGAGAACTTTCATTGGAAAGCATAGAAGAAATTGAAAATACGGCATCTCATGAACCACTTCCTATGATGACAAGAGATGTAGTGCATGAAGATGGCATTCTCCTTTCTGGCGTACAGACGATCAATGATGAAAATGGGGAGATACTGGCATATCTGGCAGCTAATATCCAGGAAAGAACCTTATATTATCAATACCTGGAACCACTGTATGATGATATTATCTCGGAGGCGATAGTGCTTTCGGAGAACAATGATATCATTACGAGCAAAGATTATGGCAGAGTGGGAGAATCTTATGAGGAAATGGATAAAATCCCGAAACGCAATGGATTTTTTGAACAAGAGGGAGAAGATACCATATGTATCTTTGAAAGAGGATATTTTTCAGGATGTGGAATATATCTGACGGTGCCTAAAAATCAGGTTTTAGGGGATCTGGCCCAGATGAGGACTTTTCTTTTGGGGGTAGTGGCGGCAGTGATATTTGTGGCGGTTCTTCTCGCCGGATATATTACGAGAGCAATCTGTAGGCCGATAAAGAACATGACTGATACTGTGGAACTGGTAGGTCAGGGTGAGCTGAGCCTGCGATTGGAGACTGCGGCAAAGGATGAGATCGGTGTACTTTGTACAGAATTCAATTCGATGCTTGATTACATAGAAAATCTGATCGCACAGGTCATTCAGGAAGAAAAACAAAAAAAAGATGCAGAACTAGAGGCTCTGCAATATCAGATCACACCTCATTTTATGTACAACACACTTAATTCTATAAAATATTCAGCCCTCATCAAGGGTGAAAAGGAGATTGGTGGACTGCTTGAAGATTTTGTAGAGCTTTTACAGGCAAGTATCAATAAAAAGGGGACTTTTATCACGGTAGCGGATGAACTTCATATATTGATGAATTATGTCCATCTTCAGCAGTTTCGATATCAGGAGAGTTTTGAAGTGATCTATGAGGTGGATTTGGAGGCAAGTGGGTGCTATATTCCACGTTTGATCCTGCAGCCTTTGGTGGAAAATGCGATTCTTCACGGGATCGATATGAAGAATAAAAAAGGGCAGATCAAAATCCAGGGCAAAATAGAGAATGAAGATAGATTAACACTGACGGTTTCAGACAATGGACGTGGAATGAGTAAAGAACAAATAGACGAACTATTAAACAACAAAACAAAAAAGACCAGTGGACTTAGTGCTGTCGGCATACCAAATATCAGAGAGCGTCTGGAACTTTATTATGGAGATAAGGGCGGTATCGGATATGAAAGCACGCCGGAGGGCACTACGGCCTGTATTTATTTACCTGTAAATAGACAATAATAAGAAAAGGGAAAATATATGTTTCGAACATTACTTGTAGATGATGATTTTTTGGTCCGGAGTTACCTGAAATCACTGACCGCATGGACGCGGGCAGGTTATGAGGTGACTGCGGATGTGCAGGATGCAGAGGAAGCTCTCTGGACGTTGGAGCGAGAGGATATAGATGTTATGATCACAGATATCTCCATGCCGTTGATGGATGGGATTGAACTGATTCGCCAAATACGATGTGATAACAACAAATTATATATTATCGTGCTGAGCTGCCATGACGATTTTGATTATGTGAAGGAAGCGATGCGTCAGGGAGCTGATGAATATGTACTTAAGAACTCATTGAATGAAGAAACTTTATATGATATCCTTATGAAAACTAAAAAACATATTGCGTTCAGAAAAGAAAAAAGCACGCAGCAAAAAGAAGTGGATAAACTGCTGGAGATAAGAAATCATGCCTTGAAATATCATTTTTTTAATGGTATATTATCGGGGACATTAAGTGGATCCAAGAGAGAAGAAAAACGTCTGGAAGCTTCTATTTTAGGAAAATTTATGAACAGTGCGGTTATTACCATGACAGCTGAAAAGTGGGATGAGGTGAATCTGGATTGGTCACTTGTTGATTCAGAGCAGTATTCACAGACGTTTCGTTTGGGATTGGCGGAACAGATGAAAGAGTTGCTGGATGAGGATGGCAGCAGTGAGATCATCTACATCGGTGCTGGCGTATTTTGCTGCTTCCTTGATCTGTCCTCCATGGTGAGAAGTTCTGTGATGCATCAGAGGCTTACCGATGCCGCTTCTGTATGTTTTAGGTGGTGTGAGCATCAAACATACGTCTATAGTATCAGTGTGAGTAATATCTGTATCGGAGAGGACGGAATACGCCAGGCTTATCAGCAGACACGAGAGATGGGAAAGATGGATTTCTATGTCAAAGGCAGTATCCTATACTATGATGGGACCAATATGGTCAGTGAAAATCTTTCACCTGCAGCAGAGGAACTGATCGACAAGATTGGTATGATCATAAATGGCAGAAAAAATAAACTGCTTGAAGAATATTGGGAGAAGATTCTGGCATACACTAAGGAAATGCATACAGATTCCAGAGTGCTGATCCATTGGCTCAAACGTCTGGATCGTGCAGCAGGTATTGAGAGGACAGCAGATTTTTATAAAACGATCAGGGACTTTGGACAATTTGCATTGATCGGCTCAAATTATGAGGAAGATGTATTCTCAAAGAAAAAAATCGAAGTTCCTGAAGGTACATCAAAGACAGTAAAACTGGCGATCGAATTCGTGTACCATAATTACAAAAAGCAGATTGGACTGCAGGATGCGGCAGAGGCTGCGGGGGTAAATGCGGCATATCTCAGTTTTTTGTTTAAGCAGGAGATGAAAATCGGATTTTCAAATTATCTTCAGGAGTGCCGGATAGATTGTGCAAGACAGCTGCTGGTGGAATCGAATCTGAAGATCAAAGATGTGGCAGCCGAATCAGGGTTCAATGATTATCATTATTTTTCAAAAACTTTTAAGAAACTAAATGGCTGCAGTCCTGCAGAGTATCGCAGGAATGGAAGCTGACAAAGAAGAGGAGATTGTTATGAAAACAGGAAGTACACGTATCAAAACCAAATATCTGATCCTGATATTTGGAGCATTTGCTATCTTTTTTACGGGATATCCTCACATATGGTCTATTTATCAGCCATATGCGATGAAACTTACCGGATGGACACAGGGACAGGCATCCATGTGCTTTTATCTTAGCTTTGTAACCTTTGTTTTGGGTAATATTGTTGGTGGACGTATTCAGGACAAGTACAATCCAAAGATCGCTATCGTTATCGGAGGCGGTATTTTTACATTAAGTATCCTGTTAAGTGCGTTTGCACTTTTTCCGTCTCCGATCGTAATGTACTTGACCTATGGTATTTTGCAGGGGTTTGGGCAGGGTATGATTTATACTACGATCATATCAACAGCGCAAAAGTGGTTTCCGGGAAGGACAGGATTTGCATCAGGCGTTATCGTTACAGCAAATGGTCTGTTTGGATTCTTTATGGCACCTGTATCACGGTCACTTCTTGCTGGAAGAGGAATCAAGTTCACGTTTCTTTTCATAGGTATTTTGATCGGGATATCATGGATCCTTGCAAGCATCTTTATACGTAATCCGCTGACGGATAACCAAGATGGAAAGAAGGTCATCTATGAGGGAAAACAGTACACATCTCTGGAGATGATAAAAACAAAGAAATTTTATTTTCTTGTGGCGACGATGTTGTTTGGACTGATTCCCTATCTGATCTTGTCACCGTTATCACAGACTGTACAATTAGACCGGGGAATCCCTGAAGCAATAGCAGTGGGAGCAGTTATGGCGGGATCTATCTTCAATGCGGCAACGAGACTCTTGCTTCCAACGGCAGCAGATAAGGTGGGACGTATCATATGCCTTAAAGTGGTTCTCATTCTTGCAGCTGTTGCTATGATACTTCTTGCTGTGGCACCTTCTGTTATTACTACTGTATGTGTTGTACTGATGTATGCATGTTACGGTGGTGTCATGGGCAGCTTTCCATCTTTAGCCAGCACAACCTTTGGTATGGAGCACTCAGGAGAAAATTATGGCTATGTAATGTTTGGAATGGCAGTGGCTACTCTTGGAGCACCGGCGATCACTAATACGGTTCTTGCAAATGGTCTTTCTATCAATGTGGTATTTGTGATCGGAGCAGTCAGTGCGGCATGTGCATTCATCTCTCTGATGATGTTGGAACGTGAAATGAGAAAAAAATAAAATTTGGGATTGAAATTCTAATTAAAATAATATATTATATTAAAAGAAGAGCAGATACGAGGGCGTATTTATTGTTGAAAAAACGATAAATACGCCTTTTTTGCATTCTGCTAATAATAAAATAAATATATATTAAGGAGATCATTATTATGGAGAACTTAAGAGAAGCATTGCCGGAGATTATCACAGATACTTTACCGGGACCAAAAGCAAAGGAGATGATAGAAAGAAGAAGTAAGGTCGTACCAAATGCGATCCGCTGCGGATATCCATGTGTTATGGAACGTGCTGCAGGTGCTATCATCGAAGATGTTGATGGAAACCGCTTCCTTGACTGGGTAGGCGGCGTTGGAGTTTTGAATGTAGGACATACACATCCGGAACTTGTAGAAGCGGTTAAAAAACAGTCTGAAAAATATTTCCATGGAATGTTCAATATAGTTACACATGAAGGTTATGTAGAGTTGGCTGAAAAGCTTGCAGCGCTCACACCTGTAAAAGGTGATGAGAAGAAAGTAATGTTTGCAAACAGCGGTGCTGAGGCAGATGAAAATGCGGTAAAGATCGCAAAGAGTTACACAAAGAGACCAAATATCATTGTATTTTCCGGTGCTTTCCACGGAAGGACTATGCTGACTATGGCTATGACAGCTAAAAAAGCTTATGCAGTAGGTATGGGTCCATTCCCAGATGGCGTTTATCGTGCACAGTATCCTTATCTGTATCGTAAACCGGAAGGAATGACAGATGAAGCTTATCTTGATGAGTGCGTTGAGAGCGTTAAGATGGTATTTGAAAATGCTTCACCAGCAGAATATGTGGCAGCTATCGTATTAGAGCCGCTTCAGGGTGAGGGTGGATTTATTCCAGCACCTATCGAATTTGTTAAAGCACTTAGAAAAATCTGTGATGAAAATGGAATCATGCTTGTTGCAGATGAAGTACAGTCAGGTTTCTGCAGAACTGGAAAATTATTTGCTTCAGAATATTGGAAAGAGGCAGGATGTGAACCAGATATCCTTGCAACTGCAAAATCTATTGCAGGCGGTGTTCCACTTAGTGCAGTTATCGCAAGAACAGAGATCATGGATGGCGTAACACCAGGAACGATCGGCGGAACATATGGCGGAAATGCACTTGCATGTGCAGCCGGTATCAAAGTACTTGAAGTGATTGAAAAGGAACATCTGGTAGCACGTTCCAATGAGATGGGTGCAAAATGCTTCGAAAAATTCAATGAATGGAAAGAAAAATACGAAGTAGTTGGAGATGTAAGAGGCCTTGGAGCCATGATCGGTGTTGAATTCGTCAAAGACAAAGAGACAAAAGAGCCAAACGCTGCCTTAGTATCTGCAGTTGTAGCAGAGTGTGCACAGAATGGACTTCTGGTAGAAAATGCTGGTATCTTTGGAAATGTTATCCGTTTCCTCGCACCGCTTGTTATGACAGATGCACAGCTTGAAAAAGGATTTGAAATCTTCGAAAATGCCATCAAAAAATGCATGTAATCATATATAACAATTCAAGTACGCCTCGGCGTACTCGTTGCGAGCGGCTCGTCAGCTATGCTGACATAATACATCTGAGCCGCTCTGCAATCCGCGGGAGGCTTTATCTTGGAAGGAGATTGGACTCCCGCCAAGACTAGTTTGTTGTTTGTTCACCACCTACTAGAGGTGGGAGTCTTATCTGCTTTCAAGATAAAGTATGAGAATCTGTCGGGAGAAAGAATAAATTATCCTGGCAGGTTCTCATTTTTAGTTGTAATCTAAGACACGAACGTGTAGAATAAATAAAGCGGAAATACATGAATGAGACGGGAAGGCACTGCCATCCAGTATAAATATGATAATAAGATGGAGAACAAAGATGATATATGAAAATGTTTTAGAAGCGATCGGTCATACTCCTATGATACAGCTGAACAGGATCACAGATCCGGAAGATGCACGTATTCTTGTCAAGTTCGAAGGACTTAATGTTGGAGGTTCTGTAAAGACCAGAACAGCATACAATATGATACGAAAGGCTGAGGAGAGCAATATTTTGAAGCCGGATTCTATCATTGTAGAGCCTACCAGCGGAAATCAGGGGATCGGGCTGGCTCTTGTGGGAGCAGTAAAAGGATATGAGACCATTATCATCATGCCGGACTCTGTAAGCCGGGAGAGAAAACTTCTGGTGGAACATTATGGAGCAAAGGTGATATTGATCCATGATGCAGGCAATATAGGTGAATGCATAGAGGAATGTCTTAGGACAGCAAAACGCATGGCAGAGGAGAATCCCCGCGTATTTGTTCCTCAGCAGTTTGAAAATATCGCCAATCCAATGGTCCACAGATACCATACCGGTCTTGAGATCCTGGAACAGGTGGCTGGACCTATCCATGGTTTTTGTTCTGGTATCGGGACTGGAGGTACGATCACGGGCATCGGAGAAACTCTAAAAGCTTTGAATCCTGACATGACGATCTGGGCAGTAGAACCGGAAAATGCTGCAATTTTGGCAGGAGGAACTGTGGGAACCCATATCCAGATGGGAATCGGGGATGGTGTTGTTCCAGCAGTTTTAAATCAGGAGATTTATGATGATATTTATATCGTTACAGATGAAGAGGCTCTTAAAACAGCCAGGGATCTTGCAAGACTGGAAGGTCTTATGTGCGGGATATCCAGCGGTACAAATGTTGCCGCTGCTTTGAAACTTGCGAAAAAACTTGGAAAAGGAAAAACAGTGGTTACGATACTGCCAGATACTGCAGAGAGATATTTTTCCACACCATTGTTTGAATAAAAATTGAGAGGTACATATCATGAACTTTAAATCGATAGAAGAATATATTACTCAGTTTCCGATATATCAGTACGCTTTTATCAACACCAAGGACATAGAATTCAGCGATAAAGTAAGGACGATATGCAAAAGAGAGTGTCCAAGATATGGAAAGTCATGGTCATGCCCGCCGGCAGTAGGATCCGTGGACAAATGCCGTGAAAAATGCATGGAGTATCCTCAGGCCCTTCTTTTTTCGTCTGTAGCAGAAGTACCAGATTATTCCAATATGGATGCACTTTTGAAAACTAAAAGAGAGCATGAAGAGATTACCAGAAAAATTGTACAGCATCTAAAAGAAGAGCCTTGGAAATGTTTTACTCTTTCGACAGATTCCTGTTCTATTTGTGAAAAATGTACGTATCCCAAAAAATCATGCGTCCACCCGGAACTTATGAATCCCTGTATTGAAAGCCATGGGATACTCCTTACGAAGAATATAGATGATAATCAGATGGACTATTATATGGGAGAGCAGATGGTTTTGTGGTTTTCATTGATTTTCTTTAAGGAGGCATAATTAAGGCCATATTTCCATAGATTTAATAATAAAAGCCGGGGGCACTTATGTGCAGAAAAATAAGATATCCTGCCATTTAGAACATATTGCGGAAAAAATTGGACTTCCCAGAGACCTGGCCTTTCATGATCCTATTCTCACACTGATGGGTGAAAATGAGATTCTTATAGAGAATTACAAAAAAATCCTTGAATATACGAGCCATCATCTTCTTATCCAGACAGCAAACTGCAAGATCAGAATCGAAGGAAGGCAGCTTGTGGTCGAATACTATACTAGCGATGAAATGAAAGTGAAGGGGAAGTTTACATCCATTTTTTACGATCAATAGCTTGTATAGGGGGGATGGATTTTGATGTTCAAGATGATTCAATACATAAAAGGATATGTGAAGATACGCCTGGAAAGTTCGATGCCGGAACGTTTTTTGGGCTTATGTGTACATGATCAGATCACGGTTTGGAATCTTGAAAATAAAGAAGTATATTATGAAATGGAGATTTGTGCAAAAGACTATTTTAAGCTGAAACCATTTTGTAAAAAAACGCAGTCAAAGATCATAATAATTGAAAAACACGGAATGCCTTTCTTTTTTCATAAAAACAAAAAGAGAAAGGCTTTTTTTCTTGGGATTTTTTTGTTTGCAGCATCGATATATCTTTGCTCTTTGTTTATATGGGATATCAGGATCGATGGAAATCATTTTAATTCAGACGAAGTGATCCTTGATATGTTAAAACAGATCCAGATAAATGACGGTATAATGAAGAAAAATATAGACTGTCAGAATGTATCAGCAAGAATGAGGGAAGCATTTCCGAATGTCATATGGGTGTCCGCTCGAATTGAAGGGACCTGCCTAATGATAGATATCAAAGAAAATGAAGATTCCTATCAGGAGGAAGATGAGGTAGGCGAAGATTTAGATGCCTGGAGTTTAGCAGCACCAAAAGATGGAAGAATCATAAGTATCATAACCCGAAGTGGGATGCCCATGATGCATGAGGGAGAGGTATGCAAAAAAGGCGATATCCTTGTAAGTGGAAGAGTGGAGATACTGAATAATGAGTCGGAGATCATTCGGTATGAGCAGGTGAGAGCAGATGCGGATATTAGGATAAAAACGGAATATGCATATTATGATGAGTTTTCCCTACACTATACAAAAAAAGAATATATTGGAGAGAAAAAAGAATATCCTGTGATAGGTCTGTTTGGAAAAGAGTATTTTTATTGTCCGAAAAAATCTTTGCCTGCTGAAGTCTACAAATCAGTAAAGCCAGTATATCTCACCTCGAGCTTTTGTATCCCCCTTTCTTTCGGGAGGATTTCATGGATTCCTTATAAAGTCAACAATTGTGTGTACAATGAAAATGAAGCAAAGCAAAGGGCAGATGAAAAATTGCAGCAGTTTTTAGTGACATTGGTGGGGCAGGATATCCTTGTATGCGAGAAAAAAATCAATCTAAAGATCACATCCCAAAAATGTATCGCAAAAGGAGTGGTAACAGTCATCGAGGAGGCAAAAAAGAAAGTCCCCATTGAGGATCCTAATGAAAAACTGATCGAAGAATAGGGATTTTCTTCATTTTTTTGAATTTTTCATACAAAAGGGCTTTAAATCTTCGAAAAAAATGATAGAATAAAGTTTAGTGTAAAGAAAGGAATAGAAGATTCATGGCAAACAGCATCATAGAACAGCTGATGGAGATTCCGGCAGAGCATGAAAGAAATATTTATGGTCAGTTTGATGAATACATCAAAAAAATAGAGAGAACACTGAGAGTTACTCTGATATCAAGAGACGGAGTACTAAAGATTGTTGGTCCTGAACCGAATGTGAGAAAGGCTGCTGGTATATTCAAGGAACTTCTGGGATTATCCCAAAGGGGCAATACCATCCAGAGCCAAAACGTAGACTATGCACTTTCCCTTACCATGGAAGAAAATGAGGCTTCCCTCGTGGAGATGGATAAGGAGTGTATCTGTCATACGATCAATGGGCGTCCGGTCAAACCAAAAACCCTTGGACAAAAGCAGTATGTAGATAAGATCCGCGAGAATATGATCGTATTCGGTGTAGGTCCGGCAGGAACAGGTAAAACGTATCTTGCGATGGCGATGGCGATCACAGCATTTAGAAATGATGAAGTCGGAAGGATCATATTGACCCGTCCAGCGATAGAGGCAGGCGAGAAGCTGGGATTTTTGCCGGGTGATCTGCAAAGTAAGGTGGATCCCTACTTGAGACCTCTGTACGATGCACTTTATCAGATCATGGGACCTGAAAGCTTTACGAAAAATATGGAAAAAGGATTGATCGAGGTTGCTCCTCTTGCCTATATGCGTGGGCGGACCCTCGACAATGCATTTATTATTCTGGATGAAGCACAGAACACAACTCCGGCACAGATGAAGATGTTTCTTACGAGAATCGGTTTTGGTTCGAAAGTGATCGTAACTGGTGACTCCACCCAAAAAGATTTGCCAGCCGGTCAAAAGTCAGGCCTTGAAGTTGCCCTTCAGGTTCTTAAAAAGGTGGAAGGCATCGCAGTCTGCGAGCTTACCAGCAAGGATGTTGTCAGACATCCACTGGTACAAAAAATCGTACAGGCTTATGAGGCATTTGAAAAGAAACATCCGGAAAATAAAGCTGCGTCAGCGAGAACAACACGAAGGAGGGGTACTGGTTATGACAATTGAGTTTGAAGACGAGCAGTCCCAGTCTTTTGATTTTGACTTCCAGGATGTGGCAAAGCAGGTGATCGAGGCTGTACTCGATCAGGAAAAATGTCCTTATGAAGCAGATGTCAGTCTCGTACTCACGGATAATGAAGGAATTCAGCACACAAACCGGGAGTTTCGCGGGATAGATAAGGCGACGGATGTTCTTTCCTTTCCTATGGTAGATTTTCCAGCACCTGCGGATTATTCTATACTTGAAGAGGATGAGAGCTGCTTTCATCCGGACAGCGGTGAACTGATACTCGGTGATATTATGATATCGGTTCCCCGTGCGCTGGAACAGTCCATGGAATATGGACACAGTGTAAAGAGAGAATATGCTTTTTTGATCGCCCATAGTATGCTCCACCTGTTGGGGTATGACCATATGGAAGATGACGAAAGAAAAGTGATGGAAGAAAAACAAGAGCAGGTACTACGGTATCTGAAGATTGAGAGAAGATAAGGAGAAACAAAATGAAAAAGTATGCAAAGCTCATATTGATGCTGGGACTTGCCGGCACTATGCTGACAGGATGCCAGAAAAAAGCTGCTGATACAGAGGCAACTGTAACAGCGACACCTACACCAACAGAGGAAGTGGTCGTTGAAGAAACGCCAACCCCAGAGGTTATGGCAGCGGAAGAACCGACGCCAACAGAAGATCCGATTCCTGAAGGACAGGTAGTCAGCTATCTTACCGGTGAATATGTTCCAGAAGAGATCGGAAGAAGACGTCCGGTAGCAGTTATGCTTAACAACGTTAAAGCAGCATGCCCGCAGGCAGGTATCGCCAATGCAGGTGTTGTATATGAAGCACCGGTTGAAGGTGGAATCACTCGTCTTATGGGTGTCTTTGAAGATTATGATAATCTTGAGAAGATTGGCTCTGTAAGAAGCTGTCGTGATTATTACATCTTCTACGCATCAGGCTTCAATGCGATCTATACTCATTATGGTCAGTCTGCATATGCACTTCCGATTCTTGATCTGCCGGAGGTTAACAACTTAAGTGGTCTTGCAGGATACGGAGATCAGGTATTTTACCGTACTACGGACAGAAAATCCCCTCATAATGCATATACAAGCTTTGAGGGAATCCAAAAAGGTATCGAGATCAATGGTTACAGTCAGGAATATGCAGAAGATTTTGTACCTGGCTATGCATTTTGTGCAGTAGATGATGATATTGAGCTTCCGGGCACGGTAGATGCATCGGTAGTAAAACCTGGATATTTTCTGAATGAGCCATGGTTTGAGTATAATCCGGAAGACAAATTATATTATCGTTTCCAGTACGGAGAGCCACATATCGACCAGCTTACCGGTGAACAGATCGCATTTAAGAATATCATTCTTCAGTATTCATCATGGAGAAATTATGATGAGCATGGATATCTGAATATCGACGTCGATGAACCAAACGTAGGAAAATACATTGTAAATGGAAAAGCTATTGATATCACATGGAAGAAACATACTCCATGGGGTGCTACTTATTACTATGATACAAATGGTAATCAGATAACACTTGATACAGGAAAGACTTTTGTATGTATCGTTCAGGATACTTATGCAGACAGGGTAGAGATACTGGGATCTGACAGTGCCGCAGATACGTCAACAGAGGGAACTTCTGAGGAACAGGCAGCAGCCGAAGAGGCAGCAGCGAGTGAAACAGAATATTAAAAAACCATAAGAATTGAATAAATACAAGAAAACAACCGATACTATAAGAAAAAAGGAGAAATCCCATGCGAAAAATTTCTTATGGTATCGGTTTGTTTTCTGTAGTTTTCCTTATTATCTTTGGATTTTATTTTAGTTATCATTATACTGCGATGAAAGAATCGCAGGTACAGCCGGAATCCATGGAGGCAGAAAGCATCATCCGGACAGGATACCATCTGGGGGTAAGAGACGGTAAAATCATCGTACTTCTCGAAGACGGCAGTGTGTATGAAACGACAGATATAGAAAAAAACACGTTGCCGGAATCAGTCCAAAAAAAGATAGAAGAAGGTTATGTACTGTATTCGGATCAGGAACTCTACAGCTTTCTTGAAAATTATTCCAGTTAGATGCTGTCATTTACTTTTTTACTTTTTGAAAATAGGGCTGGCACTTTGAGCTATAGTGAGGTACAATATAAAACGATTGAAAATATTGAGGATAGGATACTCATACTTACATTAGGAGACACAGGAAAATGAATGCCAACGTAAGAGAAAAATTAAAGGATAAAAAAAGAATTGTTATAAAAATAGGTTCTTCTTCCCTGACCCATCCGGAGACAGGATATCTTGATCTTATCAAGCTGGAGATTCTGGTAAGGGAAATCAGCGATCTGAGAAACCAGGGCAAGGAAGTGGTGCTGGTATCTTCTGGGGCGATCATGGTCGGAAGCAAAACCATGGGATATGACAGAAAGCCGGAACGGGTATCCCAAAAGCAGGCATGTGCAGCGATAGGACAGGCAAAACTCATGATGATATATCAGAAGCTATTTGCTGAATATAATCAGGTGGCCAGTCAGATACTTATGACGAAAAACACGATGCTCAATAATCTGAACCGGATGAATGCGAAGAATACATTCAATGAACTGCTGCATATGGGAGCAATACCGATCGTAAATGAAAATGATACCATATCTACTTATGAGATAGAATTTGGTGATAATGATACTCTTTCAGCCGTTGTGTCAGCACTGATCGGAGCAGATCTTCTTATACTTTTATCTGATATTGATGGGTTGTTTACTGATGATCCACATCAGAATCCGGATGCCAGATTTATAGAGGTTGTAGAGCAGCTGGATCAGAAACTTATGTCTATGGGAAAAGGTACCACAGGAAGTAAGGTGGGTACCGGCGGAATGGCAACGAAACTTACGGCTGCCGAGATCTCAGGGGCAGCAGGAGCAGACATGGTGATCGCAAACGGAAAAGATTTCCATGTCATACATAAAATCATACAGGGTAAAAGTTATGGAACATTATTTTTAGCCAATCCAAAGGATGAGTTCTTCCTTTTGGATTATCTGGAAAAACAGAATAAGGAGTGGTAGAATGAATCAGGAAGGTATCAATCGTATTAATGAATTGGCAAAAAAATCAAAGACAGTAGGGCTTACACAAGATGAGAAAGCTGAGCAGGCAAAGCTTCGTCAGGAGTTTATAGCCAGTGTCCGTATGAACCTCAAGTCACAGTTGGATAATATCGATATGGAAGAGAAGGATGGAAGCATCGTCAATCTGGGTGAAAAATATGGAAACAAAACAAAACATTAGAAAAGAAATATTTAGAAGAAGAAAGCTGATCGAGCGCAGGCAGTTGGAAGACGACAGCCGGAAAATATTTGAGAAGATAAGACGGATGCCGGAATTTGTGAAAGCAGGCTGCATCTATCTTTATATTGACTGCAAGAATGAAGTGATGACAGAGGATATTGTCCGCGAAGCTTTGGCACTTGGAAAGAAGGTAGCAGCACCGAAGGTGATGGGTAAAGAAATGCTCTTCTTTGAGATCACATCTTATGATGATCTGGAGCCGGGAGGATTTGGGATCAGAGAACCGAAGGAAGGTTTGCCTTTAGCAGATGGTGAGGAAGGTTTCATGGTCATGCCGGGAGTTGCATTTGATCAGAAGAAGCATAGAGTCGGATATGGCGGCGGATTTTATGACCGTTATCTTATGTTACATACCAATCTTTATAAGGCGGCGATCGCTTTTGAACTGCAGATGATGGATGAGGTTCCTTCAGAACCAACAGACATCTATCCGGACTGTATCATTACGGAAAAGAATATTTACAAATAAATCATAAGATACAAAGCATCGGGTTAAAGTACCGGTGCTTTTGTTATTTCCTCCCAGGTCTATTTTCCTATATATGGGCATATAGTAGGTACAAAAGGGAATTGAAGGAGGAACTAAAAAAATGATACTGAATCAGGTATATTCCTGTGAAGAAATCCTGCAGGATATGAAAGAACTCTCGGAAACATATACAGACTTTATGACACTAAGGACTATGGGAGTGAGTCATGATGAACGTCCCATACCAATGATAAGGATTGGTCTTGGAATCGATTCACTTGTACTTACTGCAGGAATCCATGGAAGAGAGTCGGTCAATCCGGTTTTGATGGTAAAACTGGCGGAAGAATATGCCAAAGCTTATGCAAAGGATGACAATTTGAACGGATACCGGGTAAGAGAACTTTTGAACCGCTGCTCCGTATGTATCTTACCGCTGGTCAATCCGGATGGATATGAGGCGGCTACACAGGGATTTGATGCTCTTAGAAATCCAATATTGCGCCAATACTGCAAAATGAGGGGGATTGAGTGGGAACACTGGAAATATAATGCAAGAGGTGTCGATATCAACAGGAATTTTCCATGTAAGTCCTATATCCAGCAGCAGCTGGGGGAATACCCTGCCAGTGAAAATGAGACACAGGCGCTCATGAAAGTATTTGAAGAATATGATACGGTCGGCTATATCGATTTTCATTCAAGAGGCAGGATCATCTATTATTATCGTCAGGCGATGCCCTTTGCCTATAATCAGAAGAACCATAAACTGGCAAGATATATGCAGAAACTTTCAGATTACAATCTGGGAAAACGGGAAGAGGAATATATGTCACGACTAAATGGCGGAAGTCCGGTAAATTATTACTCTGAACTTTTGAAAAAGCCTGCGATCACAGTAGAAACGATAGAGGAAAATGCCAGATATCCACTCGATCCGTCTTATCAGGAGAAGACATATCGGGAGATACAGGCACTTCCACTGGAAATTATTAATAAAACTTGAAACTGGAACACTGGATTGGTATAATGCAATATGGTGTACACTGGATGTTTTTATATCAGCAGCTAAATACAGGTACATCACAGGATATAGAGAAGGAAAAGTTCAAGATAAATCACAAGGAATCAATATACAGAAAAGAGGAGAATCATGGAAGAATTTACATATATGCAGGAGCCGCCGTCACAGATGCCAGAATCTAAACGCCAGTACTTTTTTATGGAGCAGGCGAAAGATAAACTGGCAGAAAAAGAAAAAGAACTGGGAAGAAAACTTACTTTTTGCGTTGTGACATTTGGCTGTCAGATGAATGCCAGAGACTCAGAAAAACTGGAAGGAATCCTGGAAAAGATAGGATACCAGAAAACAGAAAAAGAAGAGGATGCAGATTTTGTGATCTATAATACATGTACGGTCAGGGAAAATGCAAACCAGAGAGTATACGGAAGACTGGGATATCTTGGAAGTATCAAGAAAAAGAAAAAACATATGATGATCGCTTTATGCGGATGTATGATGCAGGAACCTCATGTGGTAGAAAAACTGAAAAAGAGTTATCGTTTTGTTGATCTGATTTTCGGTACACACAACATATTCAAGTTTGGAGAACTTGTCTGCCAGGCTATGGATTCGGATCGAATGATCATCGACATTTGGGAAGATACCACGAAAATCGTTGAAAATCTGCCGATAGACCGAAAATATTCCTTCAAATCAGGAGTGAATATCATGTTCGGATGCAATAATTTCTGCAGCTACTGTATCGTACCATATGTAAGGGGAAGAGAAAGAAGCCGTAATCCGGAGGATATCATCGCAGAGATCAAGAATCTTGTTCTTGATGGGGTTGTGGAAGTCATGCTTCTTGGACAAAATGTCAATTCTTATGGGAAGAATCTGGAAAATCCGATCACTTTTGCCAAACTGCTGAGAAGAATAGAGGAAATTGAAGGATTAAAAAGAATCCGCTTTATGACCTCTCATCCGAAGGATCTTTCCGAGGAATTGATCGAAGTGATGGCCTCCAGCAAAAAAATCTGTAATCATCTTCATCTGCCGCTCCAGTCAGGAAGCAGCCGGATCTTAAAGGAAATGAACCGCAGATACACGAAAGAGGGTTATCTGGAACTGGTAGAGAGAATCCGCAAGGCCGTGCCTGACATTTCTCTTACGACAGATATCATTGTTGGATTCCCGGGAGAGACGGAAGAAGACTTTAAAGAGACATTGGACGTAATAAGCAAGGTCCGTTATGACAGTGCATTTACCTTTATCTATTCAAAAAGGACAGGAACACCGGCAGCCGTAAAGGAAGATCAGGTTCCCGAGGATGTTATCAAGGAACGCTTTGACCGGCTGCTTTTAGAGGTTCAGGATATCTCCAGAGAAATGTCAGGGAGATATGAGGGTACTGTGCAGGAAGTGCTTGTAGAAGGCATCAATGAGCAGGATGGAACACTGGTATCGGGACGAATGACGAATAACCTGTTGGTACATTTTCCAGGGGATGCTTCCATGATCGGAAGTTTATGTAAGGTTCATCTGGATGTATGCAAGGGATTTTATTATATGGGTACACGTATATAGGAGAGGAAGGAAAAAAAGTTGGGCAATTTATCACCAATGATGCAGCATTATGTGAAGACAAAGGATGAATATAAGGATTGTATCCTGTTTTATCGTCTCGGAGATTTTTATGAGATGTTTTTTGATGATGCGATCACTGTTTCAAGAGAACTGGAGATCACGCTTACAGGAAAAGACTGTGGGCTCGAAGAGCGGGCACCTATGTGCGGAGTCCCCTATCATGCAGTGGATACATATATCAATCGGTTAATCGAAAAGGGCTATAAGGTAGCTATCTGTGAGCAGGTAGAGGATCCAAGACAGGCCAAGGGAATGGTAAAGCGGGAAGTTACCCGGGTGGTCACTCCGGGAACAAATCTCAATATGCAGGATCTGGATGAAGGAAAAAATAATTACCTCATGTCTATCGTATGCATGGAAGATCATTATGGCGTGTCAGTATCCGATGTCACAACCGGTGACTGCTTTGTCACAGAGGTGGACAAAGATAGAAAGCTTCTTGACGAGATCAACAAATTTGCACCGGCAGAGATCATATGCAATGATGCTTTTTTGGTGAGCGGTCTGGATATCGAAGATATGCGAAACAGACTGCATATCTCGGTTTCTGCTTTGGAACCATGGTACTTCGGAGATGATATCTGTCATCAGACGCTGCTGGAGCATTTTAAGATATCTTCTCTGGATGGTTTGGGACTGGCTGATTATGACAGCGGGATCATAGCTGCCGGTGCAATGTTTCGATATCTTCTGGAGACGCAGAAAACATCTCTGGATCATATGAACAAGATCATTCCCTATGTAACTGAAAAGTATATGGTGATAGACAGTTCAAGCCGGCGTAACCTTGAACTTGTGGAGACACTTCGGGAAAAGCAAAAAAGGGGCTCTCTTTTGTGGGTCCTCGACAAAACAAAAACTGCGATGGGTGCACGTATGCTTCGAAGCTTTGTGGAGCAGCCACTGATTGATTCGGATGAGATCAATGAGAGGCTGGATGCACTGACAGAATTGAATCTTCAGGCGATGCTAAGGGAGGAAATACGCGAATACCTGAATCCGGTATATGATCTGGAACGCCTTGTAAGCCGTATCAGCTATCGCTCAGCAAATCCAAGAGATCTGATCGCATTTAAGACATCTCTTGAGATGCTTCCTCATATTAAGAATCTGCTAAAAGATTTTACCAGTCCTCTTCTTAAAAGAATCAATGAGCAGTTGGATGGCCTGGAAGATCTGTATGCGATCATTGATCAGTCCATAGCAGATGATCCGCCTCTTGTCATAAGAGAGGGAAGTATCATCAAAGACGGATACAATGAACAGGTGGACCGCTACCGTCATTCAAAAACGGAGGGAAAAACCTGGCTTGCTGAACTTGAGGCAGAAGAAAAAGAAAAAACAGGGATAAGAAATCTTAAGATAAAGTATAATAAAGTATTTGGCTATTACCTGGAAGTCACGAACAGCTTCAAGGAACTGGTGCCTGAATATTATACCAGAAAGCAGACGCTGACTAATGCAGAACGTTATATCACTCCAAAGCTAAAAGAGCTGGAAGATATGATCCTGGGTGCGGAGGATAAGCTTTATGCTCTGGAATATGATCTTTTTTGTGATGTCAGAGATAAGATCGCACTGGAGATCCCGAGGATACAGGAGACTGCAAAGGCAATTGCGTTATTAGATGTATTTGCCTCTCTTTCTGTGGTTTCCCAGAGAAACAACTTTGTCCGTCCTACGGTAAACAACAAAGGAATCATTGATATAAAAAATGGTCGTCATCCTGTAGTGGAGAAGATGATCACAAATGATATGTTTATCGCAAATGATACGTACTTAGATAATGGAAGCAAACGGGTATCTATTATCACCGGTCCTAATATGGCAGGAAAATCCACCTATATGAGACAGGCTGCTCTGATCGTGCTCATGGCTCAGATCGGGTCTTTTGTACCAGCAGAAAAAGCTAAAATTGGTGTGGTAGACCGCATCTTTACCCGTGTAGGTGCCTCCGATGACCTGGCCAGCGGACAAAGTACTTTCATGGTGGAGATGACGGAGGTGGCAAATATATTGCGAAATGCCACATCAAAGAGTCTGCTGATCCTTGATGAGATAGGAAGAGGAACAAGTACCTTTGATGGTCTGTCCATTGCATGGGCAGTGATAGAACATATCAGTAACACAAAACTTTTGGGGGCGAAGACATTATTTGCCACCCATTATCATGAACTTACAGAGCTGGAAGATAAGATACCAGGTGTCAACAATTACTGTATCGCAGTAAAGGAAAATGGCGATGACATCGTTTTTCTTAGAAAGATCATTAAGGGCGGAGCAGATAAAAGTTATGGTATTCAGGTCGCAAAACTGGCAGGTGTGCCAGACAGCGTGATAGAGCGGGCAAAAGAACTGGTGGAAGAACTGGTAAATGCAGATATCACGGGAGCTATCAAAGATATGGCTCAAAACATGAAAAAACCAAAGACAAAATCAGTGCATTATGACGAACTCGAACTGGAGCAGATCTCATTATTTGATACGGTGCAGGATCAGGATATTTTAGAAGAATTAAAAACTATCGATGTATCGAATCTGACACCTATGGATGCACTGAATACGATATACCGGCTGCAAAACAAGCTGAAAAATCGTTGGTAGAAGACGACAGGAGGATGTATGAAAAGACAAATTTGTGTTCTGGATCAAAATACAATTGATAAGATTGCTGCCGGTGAGGTGGTGGAACGTCCTGCGTCTGTTGTAAAAGAACTGGTGGAAAATGCGATCGATGCAGGGGCGGGGGCTGTCACAGTGGAGGTAAAGGAAGGTGGCATTTCTTTTATCAGGATCACAGACAATGGTTCTGGTATAGAAAAATCACAGGTTCCTTTGGCTTTTGTTCGCCATGCGACCAGTAAGATCCGGGAAGTGGATGACCTGCTAAAGATTTCCTCTCTGGGATTTCGTGGTGAGGCTCTTTCCAGCATTGCTGCTGTTTCACAGGTAGAACTTATCACTAAGCCTCATGAACAGTTTATCGGTACCAGATATATGATAGAAGGCGGGATAGAAAAAAGTTTTGAAGAGATTGGTGCTCCGGATGGAACAACTTTTCTTATCAGAAATCTTTTTTATAACACTCCTGCCAGGGCAAAGTTTTTAAAAACCCCGACGACGGAGGCTGGATACATCAGCAGCTTTATGGAACAGCTGGCTCTTTCCCATCCCCATATTTCTTTTAAGTATATGCAAAATGGACAGACCAAATTACATACTTCAGGGAATGATAATCTAAAAGAAGTCATCTATCAAATCTATGGACGGGAACTTACACGGGAATTGGTTGAGATTGATGACAGCGATGAAGACGGAGATTTTCAAATAAAAGGATATATTGGGAAACCGACTATATCCCGTGGTAATAGAAATTTTGAGAATTACTATGTGAATGGCCGTTATGTGAAAAGTAAGGTGATCATGAAGGCTATCGAGGATGCTTATCATACTTTCATGATGCAGCATAAGTATCCATTTACCTCTTTGTATCTGACGATACGGGGAGAGGATGTGGATATCAACGTACATCCAACCAAGATGGAGGTGCGTTTTTCCAATCAGGAACTCGTTTATCGCCGGGTACATCAGGCGATCCTTACGGGACTTCAGAAAAAAGAATTGATTCCGGAAGTTACGATAGATGAGGAAAGAAGAACTCCAAAACCGCAGGAAAAAAGGACTCCGGTCAGTGCACCGGAACCATTTGAATATAAAAGGCGCGAACTTGAGCAAAGGAAAGAACAAAAACCTTCCTTTCATGTGGCTACCTCAGAGATGATCAGGGAATCTGCTGCATATACGCAAAAAGAACCGTTGGCATCAAAGGAACCGTCAACATCAAAGGAAACGTTAGCATCAAAGGAACCGTTGATGCAGAAGGGATCTTTCCATCAAAAGGAACTTCGGGAAACACCTTTACAGGATATTGCTCAGGATAAGCCGCTGGAAGAACCACAGGAAGAACCACAGGAAGAACCACAGGAAGAACCACAGGAAAAGCCAACACAGATGGAACTCTTCGATGGGAAACTGTTATCTGAAAAGGCGAAGGCTCATCATAAGATCATAGGACAGATTTTTGATACCTACTGGATGGTCCAGATGGAAGACAAGCTTTATATTATTGATCAGCATGCGGCCCATGAAAAAGTGTTGTATGAAAGAATTGTCAGGCAGATCAGGGAACGAAGCGTGACTTCTCAATTGATAAGCCCGCCGCTCATCATATCGCTTAATCTTGAAGAACAGGATATGATGAAAAAATATATGGAAGTATTTACTTCGATAGGATTCGAAATTGAATCTTTTGGAGGAAGGGATTACAGCATCCGGGCGGTACCGCAGAACTTGTTTGGACTTACCGGAAGAGAATTTTTTATAGAGATTTTGGATCATCTGGAGGATAACCCGGCATCAAAGACGCCGGAAGTACTCCTTGACCGGATGGCGACCATGGCATGCAAGGCAGCGGTAAAGAGGAATCAGCATCTTTCTTCGATGGAGGCACAGGCTTTGATCGATGAACTTTTAACACTGGATAACCCTTATAATTGCCCTCATGGCCGCCCGACGATCATTTCTATGACAAAATATGAACTGGAAAAGAAATTTAAACGGATTGTGTAGGTGAAGATGTTGAAGAAACCATTGATCATACTGACTGGACCGACTGCTGTCGGTAAAACAAATCTTTCGATAAAGTTGGCGAAAGAGGTAGATGGAGAGATTATTTCCGCAGACTCCATGCAGGTTTATCGATATATGGATATTGGATCGGCCAAGATCCATCCCGACGAGATGCAGGGTGTTCCCCATCATCTGGTTGACTGTCTGGATCCGGAGGAAGAATTCAATGTGGTCAGATTCCAGAAGATGGCAAAGGAAGCGATGGAAGGCATCTATGAGCGGGGCAGGATTCCCATACTGGTAGGTGGTACAGGATTCTACATACAGGCAGTGACCGGTGATATCGATTTTTCTGAGAATGGAGAGGATGATACCTATAGGAAAACATTGGAAAAACTGGCCGATGAAAAAGGTGCCGGATATCTTCACGATATGCTTGAGAAGATAGATCCTGCATCAGCTGAGGCTATCCATGCCAACAATATAAAAAGAGTGATTCGTGCTCTCGAGTATTATGAGCAGACAGGCAGCCCGATCTCCCGGCATAATGAAGAACAGAGAAAGAAAGAGAGTCCTTATAACCTGGCTTATTTTGTTTTAAATGATGAGAGAGTCCGTTTGTATCAACGGATCGATCAACGGATCGATGAGATGCTTACACAGGGACTTATCGAAGAAGTGAAACGTTTGATGGACAGAGGCTGTCACAAAGATATGGTATCTATGCAGGGACTGGGATATAAGGAAATGCTTTCCTATCTGGATGGTACCTGGGATCTTGATGAGGCAGTTTATGTTTTGAAACGGGACACGAGACATTTTGCCAAAAGACAGATCACCTGGTTTAAACGGGAACGACAGGTGGAATGGTTTAATAAATCGGATTATGATTACGATGATGAGAAAATTCTGTCTGATATGATGAAGTCATTGGAAGAAAAAAATATCATCATACCGCAGGAAGAAAGAAGGATATAGAGAATGGAAATAGCAATGACGCGTGAAATGTATAAAGAAATGGGTATAGACAGCGAGGTATTCGATTTTTGTCAGAAGATTGCATCTGGCCTTACAGAAAGATTTTCGAAGATCGATCAGATAGCAGAATATAATCAGCTGAAAGTAGTAAATGCAATGCAGCAGTGCAGAGCCAGTGAGGCTTGTTTGTATGCATCCAGTGGTTATGGATATAACGATGTGGGGAGAGATACGCTGGAGGATATTTATGCGGCTGTATTTCATACAGAGGCAGCACTGGTCCGTCCGCAGATCGCCTGTGGGACCCATGCATTGGCAGTAGCCCTTTCCGGCAATCTTCGTCCTGGTGACGAATTGCTTTCTCCAGTGGGAAAACCTTATGATACTCTTGAAGAAGTGATCGGAATCCGTCCTTCCAATGGTTCATTGGCAGAGTATGGTGTAAGTTATCGTCAGGTAGACCTTTTGGAAGACGGTGAATTTGATTATGAGAATATAAGAAAAGCAATCAACGAGAAAACAAAACTGGTCACGATCCAGCGTTCAAAGGGCTATCAGACCCGCCCGACCTTGTCAGTTGCCAGAATAGGCGAACTGATTTCATTTGTTAAGGAAATCAAACCGGATGTGATCTGTATGGTCGATAACTGCTACGGTGAATTCGTGGAGACGATGGAGCCTACCGACGTGGGAGCAGACCTGGTGGTTGGTTCTCTTATTAAGAATCCAGGCGGCGGTCTCGCACCGATCGGCGGATATATCGCAGGAAAGAAAGCGTATGTGGACAATGCTGCATATCGTCTCACATCCCCGGGACTGGGAAAAGAGGTTGGGGCAACGCTTGGAGTAAATCAGCCATTTTATCAGGGATTTTTCCTTGCTCCGACCGTTACGGCAAATGCACTGAAGGGTGCTGTTTTTGCTGCTAATGTATACGAACGTCTTGGCTTTTCGGTTGTTCCTGACAGCAGGGAGAGCCGTCATGATATCATTCAGGCGGTAACTCTGGATTCTGCTGAGCGGGTGATCGCATTTTGTAAGGGAATCCAGGCAGCAGCACCGATAGACAGCTATGTGGATCCGGAACCGTGGGCGATGCCGGGATATGACAGTGATGTGATCATGGCGGCAGGTGCATTTGTCCAGGGCTCTTCTATTGAACTTAGTGCAGATGGACCGATCAAGCCGCCGTATGCGGTATATTTTCAGGGCGGACTTACATGGGAACATGCAAAGTTTGGTATCATGATGAGCCTACAAAAATTATATGAAAAGGAGCTGGTACAGCTGCCATGATCAATATTATAGTAATAGGAGGAGGAGCCTCAGGCCTTATGGCGTCTATCCAGGCTGCACGAAATGGTGCACAGGTGACCATACTGGAACATAATGAGCGGGTTGGAAAGAAGATACTTGCTACGGGAAATGGCAGGTGTAATCTGACCAACGTATATCAGGAAGCCTCCTGTTACAGAGGCAGCAGTCCTGAATATGCATGGGAGATCATCAAAAAATTCCCTATGCCGGAGACAATCCGCTTCTTTTCCGAACTTGGAATCTATACAAAAAACAGAAATGGATGGATGTATCCTTACAGTGACCAGGCTTCCAGTGTATTGGAAGTGCTGGAGATGGAAGCGAGACATCTTAAGGTGAAAATAAAAACGCTGGAAGAAGCTGTGGATATCATAAAGCAGGGTAACAGATATCAGGTAGTTACAAAGACCTGGAAATATGACTGTGACCGGGTAGTGATAAGCTGTGGGAGCAGTGCCTCTAATGTGGAGGGAAGCAGTGATTCGGGATATACACTTGCAAAAAGACTGGGACATTCGCTCGTTGAGCCGATGCCTGCACTTGCTGCACTAAAAGGCAAAGAAAACTATTTTGCAAAATGGGCAGGCACAAGGATGGATGGAATCGTAAAATTAGAGATAGAAGGATGCATCTTTAAAGAAGAACGTGGTGAAATCTTATTTACAGATTATGGGATATCAGGGATTGCTGTTTTCCAGATCAGCAGATATGCTGTCAGAGCAGTAGGAGAGGGATGTCATGTGAATTGTCATTTGGATCTGATGCCTGATTTTTCCAAAGAAGATCTGATCAATCTGCTCAAAAAGAGATTATCTGATTGTCCTTATAAGACGATTCAGGAGATGATGGTCGGTCTGGTGCCAAAAAAAATGATTGCTGTTTTGGCACCGGCTAAGATTTCATTGGAGGACGTTGCGGAGAATATGAAGGATTGGGTCATTTCCGTAAAGGATGCTTATTCTATGAAACAGGCACAGATTTGTTCCGGTGGTGTTTTGACAGAGGAACTGACAATGGATCTTGAATCAAAACTTCATCCGGGTATCTATTTTTCCGGCGAGGTTATCGATGTGGATGGCCCATGTGGTGGGTATAATCTTCAGTGGGCATGGTCGAGCGGAGCTGTAGCAGGAATATCCGCAGCAAATGGCAGTCAAATATAAGGAGGCAGCAGATGATCAGAATTTCGCAGGTGAAACTTCCACTTCATCATGACACACTGATGTTGGAAGAGAAGATATGTCAGCTTTTAAAAATCAGAAAAGAAGATATTATCTCATGGAATATCGTTCGTCGTTCTGTAGATGCAAGGAAGAAACCGGAATTAAAATTTGTATACACGATTGATGTTTCTACTGGAAAGGAAGCAAAAATCAAAAACAAGATAAGTAAAGTTCACAATAATAATATTATGTTAACAAAACCAGTTAAATATCATCTTCCTGACATTGGAAATAAAAAACTGGAACATCGTCCGGTCATCATAGGAAGCGGACCGGCAGGACTCTTTTGTGCATGGCTTTTGGCAAAGCAGGGGTATGCTCCTGTAGTTTTGGAACGAGGTCAGAAGGCAGAAGAAAGAAAAAAACAGGTAGATGCTTTCTGGGCGGGAGGTCCGCTGGATAAAAAAAGCAATGTACAGTTTGGAGAGGGCGGCGCAGGTACCTTTTCGGATGGCAAATTAAATACATCGGTAAAAGATCCTGTCGGAAGAAATAAAAAGGTTCTGGAGCTTTTTGTAGAAGCCGGAGCACCAGAGCAGATTCTTTATGATCAGAAACCTCATCTGGGAACGGATCTGCTGATCACGATCATCTCGAATCTTAGAAAACAGATCCAGAATCTGGGCGGAACTTTTCATTTTGAAAGCCAGGTTACAGATTTTCTGATTGAAGAAGATAAAATCAAAAAGATACAGATCAATCATAAGGAATGGATGGATACAGAGGTACTTGTCCCTGCCATCGGTCACAGTGCCAGGGATACTTTCCTGAAAATGAAAGAATGTGGAATCCACATGGAGGCAAAATCATTTGCAGTAGGTGTCCGGATCGAACATCCGCAAAAAATGATCAACCTCAGCCAATATGGGGCAGAGAATGTAGACATTCTGGGGGCTGCTAATTACAAACTCACACATCAGCTGAGCAATGGAAGAGGTATTTATTCCTTTTGTATGTGTCCCGGCGGTTATGTGGTGAATGCTTCTTCGGAAGAAAATCATCTTGCAGTCAATGGAATGAGCTATCACCTCAGAGACAGCCGAAATGCCAACAGTGCCATGATCGTTACAGTATCTCCAGAGGACTATGTTGGCCTGGCAAAACGGTATCTTGAGGCTGATAAAGATGAAAAAGCAATTATGATAGAGAAGGATCCCTTGGCAGGTATGTATTTTCAAAGAAGCCTTGAGCGTGCTGCTTACAAGGCAAACAATGGAAAAATCCCTGTCCAGACTTTTGGTGACTTTTGTCTGGGACAAGAAACCCGTGCATTCGGCGAGGTAGAGCCGTGTATGAAGGGTGCATACGAAATGAGTGATCTCCGTCAGATTTTTCCGGAGTTTTTATCGGAAGCTCTGGTCGAAGGAATCAGTTCCTGTGGCAAAAAAATCAGAGGATTTGATCGAAAAGATGCACTCCTTTCAGGCGTGGAAAGCCGGACCTCCTCACCGGTAAAGATTCCAAGGAATGAAGAAGGGCTATGTAATATAAGTGGAATATATCCCTGCGGAGAGGGTGCCGGATATGCTGGTGGAATCACTTCGGCTGCGATGGATGGACTTCGCGTAGCAGAGGCTATCTGTGAAAAATATATGAATTTGCGTTGATTCGGTATACTTTGTATGGAATTTATGCTAAAATGATTAACGTATTTTGGAGAAATCCGCTCTCTGCCTGAAGAGAAGAGCAGGAGGTCAAAATATGTATGAGAACCGTAAAATCAATGAGATGCCGATAGAGGAAAGACCTTATGAAAAATGTATTCTTCATGGACCAGGAGCACTGTCTGACAGTGAACTTCTTGCGGTGATCATCCGATCAGGAACCGCAGGACGTTCATCGGTAGAACTTGCAAAGGATGTTTTGGAAGGAACAAAATCTCAAGAGGGACTTTTGGGCATTCATCATATGTCGATGCAGGAACTGATGGATATCAAAGGGATCGGGCAGGTCAAGGCCATTCAGATCAAATGTATCGGAGAACTTTCTAAAAGAATCGCTCAGAATTCAGCAAAGAAACTGTTGGATTTTCAAGATCCGGATACGATTGCTGCTTATTATATGGAACAGCTTCGTCATGAAGAACAAGAGCAGATGATATGCATGATGTTAGATACCAAGAATCATTTTCTGGGAGATGAAGTAATCTCAAGGGGAACGGTGAACGCATCTTTAGTGTCACCTCGGAATCTGATTCTTGCGGCTATGAAATATCATGCCGTATATATCATTCTGGTACATAACCATCCAAGTGGGAATCCAGAACCAAGCAAAGAAGATGTGCTTTTGACGAAGAGAGTGAGGGAGGCTTGCAGTTTGGTAGATATACCGCTGCTGGATCATATCATCATCGGTGATCAGGAGTATATTAGCTTTCGGGAAGAGGGAATCCTATGTTGATAAAGGGGTACAAATAGATGTTTACAAACCATGTATATGGAATAGATCTGGGAAGCAATATGATAAAAATATATTCCCAGAAAAACGATGTGATCGTTAAAGAACGTAATATGATCGCCATTCGCAATAAAGAAGACATCCTTGCAGTTGGTGATGAGGCATACGAAATGTTCGAGAAGAATCCGGATAATGTCGAAGTCACATCACCTATGTCCAATGGAATGATCGCAAATATCAGCTATCTGGAGATCGTGCTTCATATGCTGCTGGAAAAAACCGGCCGCAGGATCGGGCGGCGACCAGTTTTTTATTTTGCGGTACCGGTGGATACAACAGAGATTGAGAAAAGAGCATATTATTCGGTAGCACAAAGCGGCCGTTTTAGAAAAAGCCGTGTACTTCTTGTTGAGAAACCCATCGCAGATGCTTTAGCTTTGGGGATCCCGATCATAAAGACAAAAGGTTCTATGATAGTAAATATAGGAGCAGCTACCACAGAGATATCAGTTATTGCTGATTCAAGGGTTATCATAAGCAAGATCGTTCCCATGGGCGGCGATCATTTTAATCAGGCGATCTTGAATAATATCCGCAGAAGAAATAATTTTTTCGTCAGTCTGCGTACAGCGGGACGATTAAAGATGTCCTTGGCTGATTTAAAACAGAAACAAAAGCTTGCAAGAAAAATCGTAGGTGTGGATTGCGTATCTGGACTGCCAAGAGAAAGAGTTGTCACATCCGGTACGATCAATGAATCCATGAACGATGCGATCAGCGAGATCGCATCACAGATACGCACTTTTCTGGAACGTACGCCGCCTCAGATCCACAGGGTTATTCTGGCTGAAGGAATATATCTTACCGGCGGAAGTACTAAGATTCCCAATATAGACCGTATTTTGTCAGAACAGATAGGCTGTCCTATCATTCTGTCTCAATATTATGATTTGTGTACGGTATATGGACTGAAAGAAATCATCACCCATGATGCACTCCATCACTGGGCATTTACTCCCAAAAAACGGAAATAGTAAGGGTAATATAAGGAGCTGTTATGAAAAAAAATCCCAAATATAAGATAAAAACAAAACATCTGGTTACGATGATGACGATATTATGTATCGGATTGATCATTTTGTCGCTTTCTTCCCGGTTCTCATTTGCACCGGTCAGGAATACTCTCGGCTACGTTGTAGTGCCCTTTCAGAATGGTATCAATACAGTTGGCGATTGGCTTACAGATCAAAAAAATGGTTTTCAGGACATGAAAAAACTGGCCCAGGAGAATGAAGCTTTAAAAGAACAGGTAGATGAACTTACGGCCAAGAACAGTAATCTGATCCAGGACCAGGAAGAAGCAGAGAGACTTCGTACATTATATGATCTTGATCAGGAATATTCGGAATATGACAAGATAGGCGCTCAGGTGATAGGAAAAGATACTGGAAACTGGTACAGCACCTTCATAATCAATCGAGGAAGTGATGACGGGATAGCAGTAGATATGAACGTGATCTCAAATGGCGGACTTGTGGGTATTGTTACAGAAACTGGTGCTCATTGGGCCACCGTGCGTTCTATTATCGATGACAGCAGCAATGTAAGTGCTTCTGTGACTTCCATCTCTCAAAACTGTATGGTTACAGGTGATCTTGAGATGATGGATGAAGGAAAAATCAGATTCATCCAGCTTACAGACAAAGATGATCAGGTTCAAGAGGGAGATAAGGTGGTTACTTCATCTGTCAGCAATAAGTTTTTAAAAGGGATCCTGATCGGATATATTAGTGAGGCAGAGAACGATTCCAATAATCTTACAAAAAATGGCACGATCATTCCTGTTGTGGATTTTGATGATATACAGGAAGTATTAGTGATCACTCAATTGAAACAGCAGACGGAGGAGGGCGGCGAATAATGAGACGAAAAATAATTCTTGCGGTGCTCATATTGCTTACCTTTATCTTGCAGGGAACAGTTTTTCAAACATTGTCTATAGCTTCTATATCCCCAAATCTTCTGCTCATCCTGACGGTTTCTTTTGGATTTATGAGAGGAAAACGGGAGGGACTTTTCGTTGGATTTTTCTGTGGTCTGCTGATCGACATTTTCTATGGCAATATGATAGGGTTCTATGCCCTTTTATATATGTATATAGGATTCCTTAATGGATTTTTATATAAAGTATTCTATGATGAGGACATAAAAGTGCCAATGCTGCTGGTTGCGATCAGCGATATAGCGTATGGCTTTTTTGTGTATGGGCTTCAGTTTATGCTCAGGGGACGACTGGATATATTCAGCTATCTGGGGCACATCATTGTGCCGGAGATGGTGTATACCGTATTGATTACCGTAATAGTGTATCGGCTTTTATATCGGCTGAATCACTGGCTTACGGAGAGTGAATGGGAGGGACCAAGATTACCTTGATAAAGAGACTGAAAAAAAAATTAAGAAAATTCAAAATACAAAGGACAACTGTGCTGATCGCTGTATTTTTGATCTTGTCAGCAATCCTGGCGCAGAGATTATTTTCTCTGCAGATCATTAATGGACAGGAATATGCAGACAATTTCAGCATTCAGACGACCAGAACACGTACATTAAAAAGTACCCGAGGAAACATCTATGACAGAAATGGAAATGTGCTTGCTTCTAATGAACTTTCCTATTCGGTCACGTTGGAAGACAACGGAAGTTATGACAGTACCAGAGAAAAAAATCTTTCACTGAATGGTGAGATATATAAGATCATTCAGATCATTGAATCCCATGGAGATACGATCAATCATGATTTTCATGTGGTCATGGATGATGCAGGTAATTATTCTTATGATGTAGAAGGTGTGTCGCTTTCACGTTTTAAGGCGGATGTTTATGGTTATAGTACAATAGAAGAGTTAAAAACAGACGAGGCAAATGCTTCTGCTGATCAGATGATACAGGATATGATCGAACGTTTTATGATCGTCAATAAAAGTGATCCTTATTCAGAGAAGGAGCTGGCTTCGGTAGGTCTGCCAACTCAGCTTACCGATACCGAGGTCCTGAAGATCATTACTGTTCGCTATGCACTGTTTACTACAAGTTTTCAGAAGTATCTTCCGGTTACTATAGCGAGTGCGGTATCTGATGAGACAGTTGCCGCTATTTTGGAAAGCCAGAATCTGCTGCAGGGAGTGGATATTGCAGAAGATTCCATCCGTGTATATTCTGAAAGTGTATATTTTGCGCCTCTTTTGGGATATACAGGAAAGATATCTTCTGATGAATTGGCGGAACTTAGAACAGATAATCCGGATGCAGATTATTCTACTACTTCTATCGTGGGCAAGTCCGGGCTTGAGAGGGTTATGGAAACATCACTCCAGGGAACGGATGGATCTGAAAAGGTATACGTAGATAACCTTGGAAAGGTACTGGAGATAGACGATAATTCAAGACAGGAACCGACTCAGGGCAGTGATGTGTATCTGACAATTGATAAAGAACTGCAGATTGCATGCTACAAAGTGCTGGAGCAAAAGATCGCCGGTATTGTAGTGTCGAATATAAGAAATATCAAGGAATTCGAGGTAGATGAGGATACTGATGCATCGAATATACCGATTCCGATTTATGATGTTTATTTCGCTTTGGTCAATAATTCGATCGTTGATATAACTCAATTTGCTGATGAAGATGCGACGGCTACCGAGCAGGGTATCCAACAGGCTTTTGTTAGAAAACAGCAAGAGGTATTCCAGCAGATAAACGATGAACTTACAGGTACAGATCCTGTATCTTATGCAGAACTGAGTACGGAGATGCAGGGATATGTAAGTTATATTGTCAATGAACTTCTCATGTCGAAGACAGGTGTTTTGTCAGAAACAGCAATTGACAGAAATGATGCTACTTATAAAGCATGGACAACAGAAGAAAGCATCAGCCTGCAGGAATATCTGACTTATGCAGCAAGCCAGAATTGGATCGATATTTCTCAGATTTCAGATAAGACAACTTATTTGGACTCGGCGGAGGTTTATCAGGATCTTTCCTCCTACATCGCATCCTATCTGGAAAGTGATACCGACTTCAGCAAGATGTTGTACAAGTATATGCTGCTTGAAGATGAGATATCAGGTGCAGATTTGTGCAGGGTCTTATATGAGCAGGGAGTGCTTTCGCAGGATGATGATTTTTATGACAGTTTCATGGGTGGAGATATGAGTGCCTATGATTTGATGATAGCGACAATTTCAGATCTTGAGATCACACCGGCGCAGCTTGCATTGGATCCGTGTTCCGGTTCCATGGTAATTGTCGATCCAAATTCTGGTGAGACGCTTGCATGTGTATCCTATCCTGGATATGATAATAACAGACTGGCAAATAATATGGATACTGCATATTATCGACAGTTGAGCAAAGATCTGTCAGAACCATTTTATAATAAAGCGACACAGGAACGTACCGCACCAGGATCAACATTTAAACCGATCACTGCGGTGGCAGGTTTGTCCGAAGGCGTTATTGATGATTCCACATATATTAACTGTAATGGATTATTCGATAAACTTCAGGGTGCACCTCTGGAGTGTTGGTTTGAGGCAGGACATGGTTCCTTATCTATTGTTGATGCAATAAAGAACTCCTGTAACGTATTTTTCAGTGAAACAGCTTATAGAATGGGACAGGATGAAGAGGGTAACTTCTCAGACAGTGTTGCATTGCAGAAATTGATCAGTTATGCCCAGTTATTTAATATGGATGAAAAGTCTGGCCTTGAGATACCGGAGGCATCTCCACAGGTTACAGATCAGCTCCCTATTCCGTCTGCAATCGGTCAGGGTACTCACAATTATACCACGTCCCAGCTTGCACGCTATGTGGCGACACTGGCAAACAGCGGAACGAGTTATAATATTTCACTCCTTGATAAAACAACTGATTCAGCTGGTAATGTAATTGAAGATTTTACACCTGAGATATTAAGTCAGATAGAACTTTCACAGGGGATATGGGATGACTTGCATGCTGGTATGGAAGGCGTTATTAAACTTGATTCCAACTGGGCGATATTCCAGGATCTGAATGTTTCTCTGGCCGGTAAGACAGGTACAGCCCAGCAGTCAAAAACAAGGGCAAACCATGGTTTGTTCATCGGATATGCGCCGGCGGATGAACCGCAGATCGCATTTGCTATCCGTATCGCAAATGGTTATTCTTCCTCAAATGCCGAACTTGTTGCAGAAGATGTACTGAACTATTATTTTGATCTGAAAGATGAGACTGATATCTTAACGGGACAGGCAAATTCGGAAGGAGTATCAAATGCACATGCAGATTAAAGAAAATGAACGATACGCAGGATGACCGAATTTTGATGGATCAGGAGGATAGAACATGGGAGAAGTAATCGTAGTAACTTCAGGAAAGGGTGGAGTCGGTAAGACAACGACTGTGGCCAATATAGGCGCAGGACTGGCAAGCCTGGATAAAAAGGTGGTACTGGTAGACACGGATATAGGCCTTCGAAACCTGGATGTAGTTCTGGGGCTTGAAAATAGGATCATTTATAATCTTGTAGATGTGATCGAGGGGAACTGTCGAATGAAGCAGGCACTGATCAAAGATAAGCGTTATCCCAACCTTTTTCTGCTGCCATCCGCACAGACACGAGATAAAACATCAGTCACGCCTGAACAAATGAAAAAATTATGTGATGAACTTAAAAATATGTTTGATTTTATCATACTGGACTGTCCGGCAGGCATCGAGCAGGGATTTAAAAATGCGATCGCAGGTGCAACAAAGGCCATTGTTGTTACAACACCTGAAGTATCTGCGATCAGGGATGCAGACAGAATCATAGGGCTTTTAGAATCGGACGAGCTAAAAGATATCCACCTGATCATTAACAGGCTTCGTATGGATATGATCCGCCGGGGTGATATGATGTCCGTAGAAGATGTGGTGGACATTCTTGCAGTACCTCTTATCGGTACGATACCAGATGATGAAGCTGTTGTGGTAGCAACAAACCAGGGTGAACCTTTATCAGGAAAGCCGGGCCTATGCGGACAGGCTTATGCGAATATATGCAGACGTCTCCTCAATGAAGAGGTTCCCTTCCTTAATCTTGAAAATAAAAAAGGATTGTTCGGAAGAATATTTCGAAAATAGGAGGAAATCATATGGGAATCTTTAGCAAAGGCCGTAAGAACTCAAGCACGATTGCAAAAGACAGGCTGCAGCTCCTATTGATTTCGGATAGAGTGAGCTGTTCTCCACAAACCATGGTAATGTTAAAGAACGATATGATAAAAGCAGCGGGAAAATACGTCCCGATAGACTCGCCAAATGTGACAATCTGTTTTCATCAGTCACCGCCGGTATTAACTGCAAGTATTCCGCTAAAATCCAGACTGAATACTATATGGTAAATATTTTGCAGATGAGATTCTACAGGATGTGTAACTGTGAAGATGTAAAAATGTCACACTTTATGACAAAGGATACAGGTATATAAAATGTTTAAACTATACAGATTAAAAAACTATAATTTCAGATTGATCCTGTGGCTTCTGGCTATCAGCTCACTGGGTATTTTGCTTGTGGGAAGTGCGATGGAGTCATTACAGTCTCGGCAGCTTCTGGGTGTTGTTCTCGGTGTTGTTGTCATGGTCATAGTATCACTTATGGATTATAGCTGGATATTAAATTTTCATTGGATCATATATGTGGGAAATATACTGATGCTGGCATTTGTCCGCTTTTTTGGTGAGAGCAGCGGTGGTGCCACCAGATGGCTGGATCTTGGTATCGTCAGGTTTCAGCCTACGGAGTTATCAAAGATATTGATCATTATGTTCTTTGCCAGATATTTGATGGAGCATGAAGAAGAGCTGAATACATTGAAAACGATCATCAGCTCAATCATTCTTCTTGCCATCCCACTGGTTCTTATTAAAATCCAGCCGGACTTGAAAAATACTATCACAGTTGCTGTCGTATATTGTGTCCTTATGTATATTGCAGGATTGAGTTATAAGATCATTGGTGGTATTCTGGCAGTAGTAGTTCCTTTATTGATCGTAGCTATCTTACTTATCACTCAGACAGATATAGAAATCATTGATTCCTATCAGAAGGATCGTATTATGGCATGGATGTATCCAGAGGATGAAGCATACAAAGATGACGTTGTCCAACAGACAAATTCCATCACTGCGATCGGCTCCGGCCAACTGACAGGAAAAGGCTATAATAATAACAAGGTTTCTTCTGCAAATAAAGGTAATTTTGTGTCTCAGATCCAGACAGACTTTATTTATGCAGTTGCAGGTGAAGAATTGGGTTTTGTGGGTTCTATAGGTATCATCGTACTGCTTTTTCTTATTGTGCTTGAATGTATACTGACAAGCAGAAGGGCGAAGGATTTGTCGGGTAAAATCATATGCTGCGGGGTTGCTTCCGTGGTGGGATTTCAAAGTTTTTTGAATATCTGTGTAGCCACGGGACTGCTGCCAAATACAGGAACACCACTGCCATTTGTAAGTTATGGCTTAACGTCGATAGTAAGTCTGTATATCGGTATGGGATTAGTACTGAATGTGGGACTGCAAAATAGAAAATATCTGGGAGGAGAAGCAAATGAACATCGGATTTATCGCGCATGAATCAAAAAAGAAATTACTTCAGAACTTTTGTATCGCTTACAGAGGAATACTTTGTAAACATGACTTGTATGCAACGGGAACATCAGGACGTCTGATCGAGGAGGCAACAAATCTGTCTATTCATAAGCTTCTTGCAGGTCATGTAGGCGGCGAACAGCAGATGGCATCCATGATCGAACAAAATCAGCTTGATCTGGTCATATTTTTGCGAGGATCCATGCAGACGAAGAAGCACGAGCCGGACGCAAATAAGATTTTCAGATTATGCGATACGCATATCATTCCCCTGGCTACAAATCTTGCTTCAGCTGAACTTTTAATTAAATCTCTGGATAGAGGAGAACTTGATTGGCGTGATGTTTACAAATAAGAAATCAATAAACAATAAAACAGTTAAAAAGAAGTCCATAAAGAAGAAGTCTGCCTCAAAAAAATGGAAGACTACGCTTATATTGGGTGGTATCTTGATAGCTACTGCTGCGTTAGGCATTACAGCAATCATCTTTGTAAATAGATCCAGTCAGAAGGATATGTCAATGGCTTTTGATGCCACGGATGAATTATATGGGATGTATGGCGACCAGATCCAGGTAGAAAAAGCGGATTCGTTCGCTTCTGGTCTGTGTGTCACATCACAAAATATCAGTCTGGAAGGTGTATCTGCTTCTAAGGATGCCAAGGAAGCACTTTTTGATTTGGATCATGAAAAGGTTCTATTTGCTCAGGGAATACACGAAAAAGCATATCCTGCCAGCATTACCAAAATCATGACTGCAATAGTAGCCCTTAAATATGGAAATATGGATGATGCGGTGACCATCACAGAGGGTTCGCTGAATCTTGAAGAAGGTTCTACTGAGATCGGTTTTCAAGTAGGCGACCAGGTAACGATGGATGAGCTATTCCACGGTTTACTGATTTACTCAGGAAATGATGCTGCAATGGCGATTGCCGAACATGTTGGCGGAAGTGTAGACCAGTTTGTAGAGATGATGAACCAGGAAGCATTGGAACTTGGTGCGACAAATACTCATTTTGTCAACCCGTCCGGTCTCCATGATGAGAATCATTATACGACGGCTTATGATATCTACCTGATGCTCAAGGAAGCTTTGACATACGAACATTTTGTGGAAGTGACGCAGCTGAGTGTGTACAACCTTACTTATACCCGTGGGGAAGAAACGTTAGTCAGTCATTTGGATTCCACAGATCAATATCTTACCAGACAGGTGACTCCGCCTAAGAATGTCACTATCCTAGGAGGAAAGACTGGAACCACAAGTGATGCAGGATCATGTCTTGCACTTATTAGTCAGAATGCTTATGGAGAACCCTTTATATCGATCGTTTTACATGCCCCTACCAAGTCAGTACTTTATGATAATATGAACCAGCTTCTTGCAAGGATAAATTCGTAAAATATTTAAAATATTTTCAATTAACCATTGTAAATTTTATGCAAATATTCTATAATTGCAATATGAACACAGAAGTTTTTGGTAAATACATACTATTAAATCTAAGGAGGAAACTGCTATGGTTCAATTAATTGTAGGTAAAAAAGGGAAAGGAAAGACTAAGCAGCTTTTGGATAAAGTGAACGCAGCGATTAAGACAGCTGATGGAAATATCGTATATTTGGATAAGAGTTCTAAACATATGTTTGAATTGAACAACAAGATCCGCTTGATCGATGTGTCATCCTATCCCTTAAAGAATTCCGATGAATTCATTGGTTTTATCTGTGGAATCATTTCACAAGACCATGATTTGGAGGCAATGTATCTGGACAGTTTCTTGAAGAATGCTCAGCTTGAAGGAAAAGATACGACCGAAGCTCTTACAGAACTTAAAAAGATTTCAAAGGCATTTGACATTTCTTTTGTGATCAGTATGTCACTTGATAAGGAAGAGATTCCAGAAGCGTTCCAGGAAGACATTATCATTGCTTTATAACTACCAGAACTATGCAGTGGAACAGGACATAAAAAATCTGCCAATTGGCAGATTTTTTTTGCAATAAATTAAAAATCTGATGTTTTCTCGAAAATCCATCAGCCTGGTTCTGAAGTGCCGATTCTTCCAAATAAAGTACACAGATAAAGCCCAGCCAATCCAACGATCACATAGACGATCCGTGAAAGCCATGTGAGATTGCCGAATAAAAAAGCCACCAGATCAAATCGAAAAAGGCCTACCAGCCCCCAGTTCAGTGTACCTATGATTGCTATCACCAAAGCAGTATAGTCTAATCCTTTCATGTTTTCAATAACCTCCTGTTGTTTATTCCTTCCTAGTATTTCCGTTATCTTGAAAATAATGTATAAATATTTTGTAAATTAGTTGTAACTTTTTATTTATAACTTGTGTAATAAGTCAGAGGATGGTAAAATGTTTAAATATGAGTATATTTATGAGCATCATAAAGTATGTAGCTATGAAGCAACTGAGTAGTTATATTTAAATATATTATGTCAGCAAAGCTGCAAGTCCAGAAGGGGAGTGTTTAATTGGCAACAAGTAAAAAGCGAAAACCTTTTGTACGGGTTGGCCATATGTTCAAGTCGTTAAGGGGAAAGATTCCATTGAATATTGGTACATTCATATTCGGTGCGATTTTTGTATATATGATCATTTCCGTAGTACTGTATCTGACAGCGGATCATATTCAGTCTTACCAGGTGACGGCAGGACCGTTGGCAAGAAATCAGACTTATACAGCACTTGCACTTCGAGAAGAAAAAGTAGTAACAGCTACGGCATCAGGTTATATTACCTATTATGCAAGAGAAAATTCAAAAGTTGCAAAATCTGGAGTCGTCTATACTCTGGGAGATAATCAGACAGAAGCTGCGGTGGAGGAATTGACTGAGGAAGATTACGCAAAGATACGTTCTTCAATAGCAAGTTTTGCATCTACATATAGCGGAAGTGATTTTTATAATACGTATAATTACAAATATGAATTAGAAGGAACGATTCTTCAATACAGTGGTCTTCAATCGCAAAGTGGTTCAGGTACGCCACAGACCGTGAATGGACAGACGGTATACACTTCTGCTCAAGATGGCGTTTTGCTTTATTCCTTGGATGATTATGAAGAAGTTTCACTGGATAATTTGAACAGGGATTTATTTAATCAAAAAGATTATAAGATTGAAAATCTCCAGACTATGCGTAAAGTAACGGCAGGAGATGAGGTATATAAACTTGTGACAAGTGAAGAATGGTCATTGATCATTCCGCTTACCAGAGAACAGACGGTACAGTTATCAGGCAGGAAGAGCATTCGTGTCAGATTTCTAAAAGATGATACGACTCAGACAGGTAGGTTTTCCATCCTTACAGATGCCGATGGAGAGTTCTACTGCCGGATTTCTTTTGACAGTGGCATGCTTAGATATTCTAATGATCGTTTTTTGGATATAGAACTGGTAACTAATACAAAGAGTGGATTAAAGATTCCACTGAGTTCTATTGTAAAAAAAGACTTTTATATCATCCCAAAAGAATTTGTGACTTACAATGAGGAAGATGGGAAAGCAGGTTTTAATAAAAAGATAAAACGAGGGAAAGGCGAAGATGATTCCTCGGAATTTGTACAGGTTACGATTTATGAGGAAGATGAAAAATATTATTATGTTGATATGTCATCATTTGAGAACAGTGATGTGATCATAAAGCCTGATTCACAGGCCACTTATACGGTGGAAGAGACAAAACCTCTGGAAGGCGTATTTTCTATCAATAAAGGATATGCAGTATTTCGAAAAATATCGATTATCGATCAAAATGATGAATACTGTCTTGTGGAACCGGGTATATCATATGGAATTGCTCAATTTGATCATATTGTAAGAGACGGTAATACTGTCAATGAGGATGATATCCTATATGATTAGCGAGAATAAAGCGATTTCAGAATATTACTATACAAAGGAGTAGATTAACATATGATAGCAAAACAGCTTAGGGAAGTTCAGAACAACATTCTGGAAGCATGCAAAAAAAGTGGGCGAGATCCTCAGGAAGTAACTTTGATCGCCGTAAGTAAGACAAAGCCCATATCAATGATAGAGGAGGCAATATCTGCCGGGCAGTCTATATTTGGTGAAAATAAGGTTCAGGAACTTTGTATGAAGTATGATTCACTTCCTAAAAATCTTTCATGGCATCTGATAGGCCATCTTCAGCGTAATAAGGTAAAATATATTGCCGACAAGGCTGCACTGATCCATTCTGTTGACTCATTGAAGCTTGCACAGACGATAGACCAGGAAGGAAAGAAACATAATAGGATTGTTCCTGTACTGATAGAAGTAAATGTTGCAGGTGAGGAGTCGAAGTTTGGGGTGTCTGTTGAAGAGACGATCGGATTGATCGAAGAGGTTTCCAAACTTCCAAATGTTCAGATAAAAGGGTTGATGACAATTGCACCATTTGTTGAGAATCCAGAGGAAAATCGCACTATTTTCCGTAAATTGAAGCAATTAAGTGTTGACATCAAGGGTAAAAACATGAATAATGTGTATATGGATATTCTGAGCATGGGTATGACGAATGATTATCAGGTAGCTGTAGAAGAAGGCGCTACTATGGTCCGTGTGGGAACAGGTATCTTTGGCGAACGAGATTATTCCAAAACAATATAGATCACAGATAGGAGATTATAAAATGAGTGTTTTAGATAAGTTTTTAGATGCAATCCGGTTAAATGATGATTTCGATGACGATGATGAATTCTTTGATGATGATGAATTGGAATCGTTGGATGAGGAAAAACCGAAACGCCGTTTCTTTAAAAAGTTGGAAGAAGATTTTGATGATGACGATGAAGATGAAGAAGAGTATGTAAAACCATCTAAAAAGACAGTTTCAACATCAGCTAAGCCATCAAAAGCACCAAAGCAGTCGGCGAAGGCACCCGCATCTTCTTCGAAGATTACCCCTATGAGAAATAGGAAAAATGGTACTCCCGGCAATATGGAAGTATGCGTGATAAAACCATCTTCTATGGAAGATACAAGGGATATTGCAGATACACTGATCGATAAATGTACGGTGGTACTAAACCTGGAAGGAATCGATGTTGAAGTTGCACAGAGAATTATTGATTTTTGCTCTGGTGCATGTTATTCCATCGGCGGAAGCTTACAGAAGATTTCCAGTTACATTTTTATCCTTACTCCAGCAAATGTGGAAATCTCAGGTGATTTCCAGGAAATTTTAAGTGGAGCTTTTGATGTAGCATCTGTAAGAACAAATTTCTAATTATTCAAAGCAAACATAAAAATGATCATAATAAATTTATATCAAATAAAAATTCATATGGAGCATAGGAGGGTCTTTTTATAAAAAGAGATCATCCTATGTGTGAGCAGAGCGTCAGACAGCATCATTTACTCCTGATGCTCTTTCTTATGAAAAGGAGGATAAAAACTATGAGTAAACGATTAAGAGTTCATCGTGAGCATGAATTTGATTATTCTATTGTATGGGAGGAGGATTTTTCCAGACTGCCGAATGAAATTGATGACTTGAAATTGTCATTTGATAAGATCTGTATCGTAACAGACGATATCGTTGCTGATTTATATGCACAGGAGGTTGCTGACGTTCTTGCACAGACAGGCAAGCAGGTAGATGTTTTCACTTTTCAGGCAGGAGAGGCATCAAAAAATCTTGATACAGTGCAATCTCTGTATGCATGGCTTATCGAACATCATTATACAAGAAAAGATATTCTGCTTGCCCTGGGAGGCGGTGTTACAGGGGATCTGACCGGGTATGCGGCAGCAACATATCTTAGGGGTATTGATTTTATCCAGGTGCCGACCACGCTTTTGGCACAGGTAGACAGCAGCATAGGTGGAAAGACAGGCGTGGACTTCGACCAGTATAAAAATATGGTTGGTGCATTTTTGCAGCCTCGTCTCGTGTATATGAACCTAAATACCTTGAAAACACTTCCCGAAGATCAATTTGCCAGTGGTATGGGCGAGGTTTTAAAATCCGGCTTAATAAGAGATGATCGTTTCTATGAATGGACGATCAATCATATGTCTGAGATAGAGGAGCGCATCTATCCCGTCATGGTTAAGTTGATTAAAAAATGTTGTGAGATCAAGTCAGCCGTTGTTGAGAATGATCCTAGAGAGAAAGGCGAAAGAGCGATTCTTAATCTGGGACATACAATCGGTCATGCAATTGAAAAATTGATGAATTTTCAGCTTCTTCATGGCCAGTGTGTAGCATTGGGAACGATTGCAGCCGCTCATATCTCGTATAAAAGAGGCATGTTGACTATGGAGGATCTGTATGAAATCAGAGATATGAATGTGGGTTTTGATCTTCCTATCTTTTTTGAAGGATTGGACGCACAGGATATCCTTGCGGCTACCAGATCTGATAAAAAAATGGTGAACGGACAGATTAAATTTATCCTGCTCAAACAGATTGGACAGGCATATATTGATACAACCGTATCCGATGAAGAAATGATAGAGGCAATTAATTTTATTAATGGAGATTTAATCGATGGAGAATAGAGGAAAAGCTGTCAGATACGGCATTATTGGTCTATTGGCTACCGCATTACTGACATTGCTCGATCAGTGGACGAAACATCTGGCGGTACTTCACCTTGCTGGAAAAAACGACATAATCTTGATAAAAGGTGTATTTCAGCTTCAGTATCTGGAAAACAGAGGAGCAGCTTTTGGTATTTTTCAAAATCAGATATGGATATTTGTTATTTTGACAGTGATATTTCTT
This sequence comes from Clostridia bacterium, assembly GCA_009929525.1. Lineage (GTDB taxonomy): Bacteria > Bacillota > Clostridia > Lachnospirales > Lachnospiraceae > Oliverpabstia. The sequence goes on from SAAH01000008.1 coordinate 56,816, forward strand.
TTGGCTGTTATTTGGATTTATTTTAAAATCCCGAGGGAAAAGAAATATCTCATACTTCATATCGTTGCGGTTGTTTTGACAGCAGGTGCAATGGGGAATTTTATTGACCGTATCCGTCTTGGATATGTGGTGGATTTTTTCTATTTTTCTTTGATAGATTTTCCTATATTTAATGTTGCAGATATATTTGTTGTTATATCATTTATCATTATTGCGATCTGTATCCTGTTTATCTATAAAGAAGAGGATTTTTCGTTTATTGACCGTAATCACAAGAAACAGGAGAATAATTAGTGGAACAGCTTAATTTTAAAGTGACAGATGAAGAACAGGGTATCCGGATAGACAGATATCTTGCTGAGCGGATGAAGGAGCAGTCCCGATCCTATCTGCAGAAGTTGATCAAAGAAAATGGTGTTACTGTAAATGGTGAGACCGTCAAATCGAATTATAAAGTCCAGAAGGATGATTGTGTTATGATAGATATTCCGGTACTTGAAGAACCTGATATCATACCAGAAGACATTCCACTTGATATTCTTTTTGAAGATGATGATGTATTAGTTATCAACAAACCAAAGAATACGGTAGTTCATCCCAGTGCTGGTCATTATTCGCATACGATCGTAAATGCGGTGATGTTCCACTGCAAAGGTAATTTGTCGGGAATAAATGGTGTTATGCGCCCGGGAATCGTTCATCGCATAGACATGGATACAACCGGTGCAATTGTAATATGCAAAAATGATCTGGCACATCAAAGTCTGGCTGAACAGTTGAAGGAACATTCTATTACACGAAAGTACAGAGCAATCGTATGTGGAAATATAAAAGAAGATGAAGGTACGATCAGCGGTGCGATTGGACGTCATCCTGTAGATAGAAAAAAGATGGCCATAAATGAACGGACAGGTAAAGCTGCAGTTACGCATTATCGTGTATTGGAGAGATTTGGAAATTATACCTATGTAGAATGCCAACTGGAGACTGGCAGAACGCATCAGATAAGAGTTCATATGGCAAGTAAGGGTCATCCGCTACTTGGAGATACCATATATGGACCTTCCAAATGCCAATTTAATCTGCAGGGTCAATGTCTTCATGCCATGGTTTTGGGTTTTATACATCCCAAGTCTAACGAATATGTAGAATTCGAAGCACCATTACCAGATTATTTCACACATTTGTTACAAAATTTAAGAAAATAATGACTATACATTTATAAGAAATTATTTTATAATAGTATAAATGATGATTTAAAAAATGATCTTAGATCGGAGGGGTTAGTATGGAAACAAAAACCATTATTACTATCGGAAGACAATATGGAAGTGCTGGTCGCCAGATAGGTCGTGCCCTTGCAGAAGAATTGGGTATTCAGTGTTATGATAAAGAACTTTTAGATCGTGCAGCTAAAGATAGTGGCTTATGCCAGGAGTTATTTGAAAATCATGACGAAAAACCTACAAACAGCTTTCTGTACTCTTTAGTTATGGACACTTATTCTTTTGGGTATACGTCGGCAGCATTTTCAGATATGCCGATAAATCAGAAAGTATTTCTGGCACAGTTTGAAACAATCAAGAAAATTGCTGCAGAAGGACCTTGTGTTATGATCGGTCGCTGCGCGGATTATGCCCTTGCTGAATTTGATAATTGTATGAGTATATTCTTTCATGCAGGTCTTCAGACAAGGATTCGCCGTATAGCCAAAATATATGATCTGACAGATGCTAAGGCAAAAGATAAGATTGTAAAGACTGATAAGAGAAGAGCAAGCTACTATAACTACTATACCAGCAAACGTTGGGGAGATGCAGATTCTTATGATCTTTGCATTGATAGTGGAAAGATGGGAATTGATGGATCCGTAGAATTAGTATTGAATGCACTTCGTCTTAAGGAAAAAGGTTATAAAAAACCTATTTATTGATTTTATGTAAGATAATAGAATAAGAAGATATGGAATCGAAAGAATAAAAAGATGTTATGTCGGCTACCAATACATAACATCTTTTTTATTCTTTCAATATCTAGTTTTTTTCATGTTTCACTGGCCAGCCACTGATATTCCCATTCAAAATAGCAGCAAACATTCGGTCTTTGGCACCTGGATGTTCCAGATTAAGCTGTCTTACCAGATTTTTAGCATATTCACGCTTGGTATAGCCGTCGACTGGGCACGGACTTTTCTCGACAGGAAGGTTATATCTATTCATGAATCCTTTTACATCAGCCTCGCTGACATACATAAGCGGACGAATCAAGGTAAGATCCATACGATCGAGGTATGTTTTAGGTGAGAAGGAATGAAAACGTCCTTCAAAAATCAATGAGAGAAGCATGGTCTCAATAATATCATCTTTGTGATGTGCATAGGCAATCTTATTACAGCCAGATTTCTTGATTGCTTCATTAAGTGCACCTTTTCTCATCTTTGCACATAGGGAACAAGGATTGCTTTCTTTTCGTTCTTCAAATATAATCTGGGCAATATCTGTCTTGACGATGGTATATGGGATGTCAAGATCTTTGCATAGCTGGCTGATACGAGACAGATCAAAACCAGGATGTCCGAGATCTACAGTAATCGCTTCAAGCTCAAATGGATGGGGATAGAAGCGTTTTAGACCATGTAGGGCATATAATAGTGTAAGACTGTCTTTACCGCCGGAAATGCCAACCGCGATACGATCTCCATCCTGTATCATGTCATAATCATCAATAGCTCTTCGGGCAAAACTCATTAGTTGTTGTAATTTCATAGCGATTCTCCTTTAATCTTTCCAGATAAATATTATAGCCTAATAAGCTAAAAAAAGGAAGAAAGATTTGAAAAAAGTAATGCAAAGTTTTTTTAGTATGCTATAATAAGTAACATGTCTATATTTGATATTAATATATGGAGGCGATTATGAAGTTTCGTTGGGAAAAGAAATATCTTCAGTGGGGTTTGACAGCTTTTTGTGTCATTTCAGCCAGTATGTTGTTTTATTTTGGTATTTTTCATATGGATTCTCTGAAGCGGGGACTGGGGGTGGTTTACGCTATTTTAACGCCGATCATCTACGCAGGAGCAATTTCTTACATCTTATGGCCGATCATCCGTTTTTTAGAAAAGCGTGTAATCTATCGTATATGTGACAAACTTGAATGGAGACCAACAAAAAAAATCAAAAAAATAGTGAGAATGGTATGTGTAATAACCTCACTGCTTTTATTTTTCTTTATTATATATGGTTTACTTTCCATGTTGATACCTGAGATCATCAGCAGTATTACCAATATTGTGGACAACTTCCCGAGATATATCAGTAATATTCAGGATTGGCTTTCGAATCTATTGAAGAATAATCCGGAGTTAGAGGAAAGCTCAAATATGTTTTTTGCAACATTTTCTACGAAGATTGAATCTTGGTTATCGGATGATTTTCTTCCGCAGATAAATAATATTGTTAAGAACTTTTCTACTGGATTTTTTGGGATTTTGGTTTTCCTAAAGAATTTTCTTATAGGTGCGATGATATCTGTTTATCTGTTATATGGTAAAGAGACCTACGTTGCTCATGGAAAAAAAGCAATCTACTGCATGTTTCGTCCAGAGATTACAAACAATATCATACGTGATCTTCAGTATGTAGACAAAACCTTTGGCGGATTTATCGTAGGGAAAATCTTGGATTCTATCATTATTGGTATCTTGTGTTATATAGGAACAACACTTATGAATCTGCCATATGCACTTTTGGTAAGTGTTATCGTGGGAGTTACTAATGTGATTCCATTCTTTGGTCCGTATATCGGAGCTGTTCCAAGTGCTTTTTTGATTCTGATGGTAAATCCTGTCCAGTGTATTTATTTTATAATTTTCATTCTCGTTTTACAGCAGTTTGATGGGAATTTCCTTGGTCCAAAGATTTTAGGTGGTTCAACTGGTTTATCAAGTTTTATGGTTATTGTTGCCATTCTTGTTGGCGGAGGATTATTTGGGATTTTTGGTATGTTTGTAGGTGTACCTGTCTGTGCAGTTATATGTACTATTATAGGAAACATGATAAATAGAAGATTGGAAAAGAAAAATCTTCCTGTGAATGTGGAGGATTATCAAGATATTGATCATCTTGATGCGGAAACTTTTGAACCGGTCTATAATCCAGCAACCAGGACGAATACAAATAAAAATGCGTTCAGCAGCTACAGAAAGTCAAGAACAGTCATCCAGCACAGTTCAATGAATAAGGACGAAGACAACGACAATATCGTGCAGGTGGTTCATGAAGATAAAGCTTCAGAGGACAGTGACTTATCTGATACTGAATTAGTGAATACAGAAAATGAGGATGAAAAAGATATATGAAATTAGTTATACAAAGAGTAACTTCTGCACAGGTAGAAGTTGAAGAAAAGATTGTTGGCAGGATTGGTAAAGGTTTTCTTGTTTTTATAGGTGTTGGTGCAGAAGATTCCCAAACGACTGCTGACAAGTTTCTCAAGAAAATGTTAGGACTTCGCATCTTCGAAGATGAAAACGGAAAAACAAATTTGAGCTTAAAGGATGTAGAGGGACAGCTTCTGATGATCTCACAGTTTACGTTATATGCAAACTGCAGAAAAGGGAACAGACCAAGCTTTATAGAAGCTGGAGATCCGAAGATGGCTGAGAAGTTGTATCAATATATGATAACGGAATGCAAGAAACAAATTGCTGTTGTGGAGGAAGGGATCTTTGGAGCTGATATGAAGGTATCGCTTACAAATGATGGACCTTTTACCATTATATTGGATGAGAGAGCGATTCCAGAATAAAAAGGCTGATGATATTCCAACAGGAGTATAATAAATAAAGTGATCCTGTTGGAATATCATAACTTTTAACTTTCTCTTAATTTGACAGCAGATGCAGCCTGTCGTCGGCGTCCGTCGTCTATAGCAGCATAATGTTTTCTTGTTGTGTTGACATCTTTATGTCCAAGAACATCGGCAACTAGATATATGTCACCTGTTTCCTGATAAAGAGCTGTACCATATGTACTTCGCAGTTTATGCGGAGTTATTTTTTTTGTTGTAGTTATCTCACGGGCATATTTTTTTACCAGATTTTCTACAGCCTGAATACCCATACGGCGGCGCTGAGTAGAATAGAAGAGTGCATGTTCATGACCTGCTATAGGCGTAATATTTTCCCTAACAACAAGATATTTTTTTAAAGCTTGTTCTACCTCTTCACCAAAATATACGAACATTTCATTTCCACCTTTTCGTGTTACCTTGATTGCATTGTTTTTAAAATCAACATCCTCAACATCGAGGCCTACACATTCAGAAACGCGAACACCCGTTCCTAGCAGAAGAGTAATGAGCGCAAGGTCGCGTTCTTTTGTCTTTTCATAATATGCTTTCTTTTGTCCTGTTAGTTTATCACCACAATGTTCAACATAATCCAGAAGCATAGCTACTTCATCGGTGTCTAAACGAATGATCGCTTTTTCATGTATCTTTGGCATGTCGATAAGAACCGTTGGATTCGTTTTGATCATTTCATGCCGGAAGAAATATGCATAAAAGCTCCTTAAAGCCGAAATTTTGCGTTTTAAGCCACGTTCACCATTTGTCACATAAGAATCCTCTTCATCGTGATAAAGCTTCAAATATTCCATATATTCCTCGATATCAAGAGCCTGTACCTTGTCAAGGATATCAACAGAGAAATCAGAGGTACTATGATCGTGAAAAGAAGGATTCGACTGAATCAAAAACTGAAAGAAAATACGAATATCATATGCATATGATATTCGTGTCTTAGCCGTTGTAGTGGAATCTATAGCACGAAAATAATCTTTAGCAAACGAAGGAAGCGTATTAAGAACTTCACGGAGCTTTAATATATTTTGTGTGTCTGTTTGTTCACGATAGGTAATTCGATCCATAATAAAAACCGCCTTTCAATATAGTATTTAACTGATAATGATAATATAGCATAAAGCAGGTTTATAAGTCAATCTATTTAATAAACTCGTGTTTGTCGTATAGATTGATCGCTCCTATATAGGATACTTCGCTGAGCTTATTTCATCATTTAACTTATTTGATATTCTAGCCATTCTTATATAAACTGCTTAACTTGTTCTAAATATCCATAAGAAAATCAAACCAGCTATCTCACTTTTTATCTGAAAGTAAAATAACTGGTTTGATTATTAAAAATAACTATTTCAATTCATCTGAATAATAAGGTACACATATGGTAGTTCCGTATTGCAATTCGTCTGAATCCAAATGATTAATGGATACCACTTCATCAATATAATCTCGGGCATCTGGATATTCTTCACTGATGTATTCTTTTGATATATCCCATAAAGTATCATCGCGATCTACGTATACGCTCGTATAATACTTATAACGTTCAGGTACATCTGCATGAGCATCCACTGGTGACACTTTCATGAAAATTATACTGATGATCACTGCAGAAAATAAAATACTCATGATATAGTGCAATTTTAAATGTTTTTTTAATCGTCTTCTGTTCTTATTCATTATTACCTGCCCCTCCATGTTTAAAAATAGAATTATTATATAGAATTTCTTTTAATGTTACGACAAACAGAAAATTTGTTCGGGAACATGTGTTCTTTGCTTATGAACTCATTATAAATCACGAACACATGTTTGTCAATGAAAAATAACAAAATTTTCGAACAAACTTTCGGAATATTTGTTTGCATTTTTATGATGTCTATGATATGATATTTCAAAGAGAACGCATGTTTTAGGATTTATATGTTGCGTCAAGCACTGGAAATGCGAATCACAAAATAATAATTTAGAGTATAATAATTTGCCAGGGGAGGATTTGCAGATGGCTTATGGAAAGATAAGTAAAAAACAACAGGAAATTTTGGATTATATTAAAAATGAGATTTTAAACAGAGGTTTTCCGCCGGCTGTACGCGAGATCTGTGAGGCTGTCAATCTGAAGTCAACCTCTTCTGTCCATTCTCATCTTGAGACGCTGGAAAAGAATGGTTATATTCGCCGAGATCCAACGAAACCAAGAGCCATAGAGATAGTTGATGATAATTTTAATCTTGTTCGCAGGGAAATGGTCAATGTTCCGATTGTAGGGCGTGTTGCAGCTGGAGAACCTATACTTGCAATCGAGAATGTGGAGAACTACTTCCCTATTCCAGCAGAATTTATGCCAAATGCACAGACATTCATATTGAATGTAAAAGGTGAAAGTATGATCAATGCCGGTATCCTGGATGGAGATAATGTAATCGTTGAACAGTGTGCTTCTGCACATAATGGGGATATGGTAGTTGCTTTAATTGATGATTCGGCAACTGTGAAGACATTTTATAAAGAAGACGGATATATTCGTCTCCAGCCGGAAAATGATTACATGGACCCTATCATTGTAAAAGGGGAGCTGCAGATATTAGGAAAAGTTATTGGAGTATATAGATTTATGAATTAAATTTGCATAGTTCACATAACATGATTATGTAAACTGATTATGCTTAGAAGTATAATCAGTTTACATACAAAAGAGGAAAACAGATTACAAGTCTGCTCTCCTCTTTTTGATTACAATATTCAATTATGCCAGAAGGTTTTATCCTAAAAATGGAGATGATATATCCCTGACAATATCATTTTTCCCCTCTTAAATCGTCTGAACAACAATAAAATTCTTTTGATAATAATTCTTCAATTTTATCCTTTATAATTGCTTTCATAATCTTCTCTCCCAAAATTTAATTATACCTCGGCATAATTGCTGCGTTGGTAAGTGCCAGTGGCACTTGCTCACCACCTATAGCGGTGGGAGTCTTTCTGCATGAGGCATATGCATGTACCTAACCAGTTTACGCCCCCATTTCAAGGAATATTCTCCAAAAATAATGTCAATTGGGACATATACTCTTCACATCGCCACCTCTGCCCCGCCACACTCTAACCTGCGAGGCAGAGAAGATCAATCGGCTTGTATATGTCCCAATACGTCACATTATCCCTTGTTTTTTCAGCCCAAAGGACTATACGCCTAGCGAAAATCTCTATATACCCCGATAACCTCCGATTGTCTAATAGAAGAATAACTTATTGTAATTCTTTTTACAAGAAGATAAGAAATAAAAAGACCCAAAACGGCTTATTATTCCGTTAAAGGTCTCTTTATTTTAGGTTTGGCTCAGGATATTACTTGTGCCTTTTTTTGGATATCTCCGGTTGCCTCACAACAGGTCAGAAACTTCGATAGCCTGTCCATCTCTCCATATTCTCTCAAGGTCGTAGAACAGTCTATTCTCCTCATCAAAAATGTGGATGATTATATCACCATAATCCATAAGGATCCAGTTAGCGGTTGAATATCCTTCTACATGTTTTGCAGTATAACCTGCTTTACCGAGAACTTCATCAACATTGTCAGCCATAGCCTGGACCTGGTTGCGGTTACTTCCGCTTGATATGATGAAATAATCAGCTATAGTGGATATTTTTTCAATATCTATTACTTTTAAATCATTGGCTTTCTTGTCTTCCAGCGCTTCGCATGCAAGTGATGCCATTTTTTTCGCTTCATTCATTTGGTATTCTCCTTTTTGGTGATTACATCCTTGTAATAATCGTAAGCTCTTATTGTTGCCTGATCAATGTCATCAGGATTTTCATCCAGATAGAATAAGGTATCTTTTAAAATCTCATACATGCACAAATCAAGGTCTTCAAATGCCAGTTTCCGTATCTCGGCAAGGCGAGGTGCTTTATATCTGGCAGGCTCTATATAGTCGGCAATATATATGATTTTTTCAAAATCCGTCATATCTTCTTTTCCAGTAGTATGCCATACGATAGATTCAAGAATCTCAGTATCTTTAATATTGTATTTGTTACGGGCTACCCATGCACCTAATTTTGCGTGAAGTAAAAATGGATGATCTTTTTCAAATTTGGTGACAGGAATATCATTTTCTGCACATAATTTTATTTTTTTTTTGGTAGGAATGCATTTGGCACAATCATGAAGAAGTCCGGCTACCTGAGCACGTTCGACATTGACATCATAAACCATTGCCAGAGACGCTGCTGTATGCATGACTCCTAATGTATGCCATAATCTTTCTTCGTCAAGATATTTTTTGAGTTTTTTACTAATCTTTAGTAAATCAAATTTATTCTCTTCCATTGTATATTTTATGCTCCTGTATATATTCGTACACGGCCTCAGGCAAATAATACCTTGAGGTTTTATCATCTGCGATCCACTCTCTCACTATTTTGGATGATATATCTATATTGGGAATATCCAGTGCGTAGAATTCACCATGAAACTGCTTACGCAAAAGCTGCATTTGTGTCTCAAGCTGAAAAGAACTTACATGATTTCTTCCTGCAACGAGAAGCTTTGCGGCCTGACATATTCTGCCGGGCTCTCTCCAGTGATCAAAATCAAACAGGGAATCCGCTCCAATAATAAAATAATATTCACAAGCTCGATTTTGGCTCTTTAACCGCTCTAAAGTGAGATAGGTATATGTGTATCCATCTGCATTCATTTCTTCGTCAGAAATGGCAAAATGGGGATTATCAGCGATGGCAAGGCGTACCATCTCCATACGCTGTTCATCGCTGGCCCTGCCTTCACGATTCTGTTTGTGAGGAGGATTGCCTGCAGGCATAAACAATACCTGATCCAATCCAAATTGTTCGTAAGCTTTTTCTCCAAGAATCAAATGTCCAATATGGATGGGATCGAAGGTTCCTCCCATAATTCCAATCTTCTTATTCATTTGCATCTTCACCCCATTAAGGAAGCTGAATCTTTTTCTTTTCTTTCTTTCCTTCTTTATAAAGAACGATTTTCTTTCCGATAACCTGTACAACCTGTGAACCAGTTCTTTCGGCCATCATCTGAGCCATTTCGCGTGGATCATCCATACAGTTTTGAAGAACGCTGATTTTGATCAGTTCTCTTGCATCCAGAGCTTCTTTTACTGATTCTGTGAACTCAGGTGTAAGACTGGATTTTCCAAGCTGCAAAATAGGTTCTGTATTCATAGCCAGGCTTTTTAAATATGCGCGCTGTTTACTTGTCATGATATCTCCTTTCGTAAAGTGATCAATAACTATTTGGTACTTTTATAGTCATATTTATTTTAACATTTTTATTTGTAGTAATCAAAATCAAATCCATACATACGAACAGTATCTCCTTCGGAAATACCTGCATTTTCCAGTTCTTCCAATATACCGCCGTCTTTCAGGAATCTCTGGAAGAAAGCAAAACCTTTTTCAGAATCAAGATTTGTATATCCAAGCATCTTTTCAATCTTAGGTCCTTCCACAACGTAAGTATGGCCATCATCCAACTTTTCAACGGTATAAGGAAGATTCTCTGCGATCAGTACATCTTCTGGGAAGAATTCCTGTTCAAATGTGATCGGTTCTTTCTGTGTAGAGTCAAGAAGAGATTTTACGTGATACAGTAACTCTCTTACACCCTTTCCTGTAACGGCAGATATAGGGAATACCTTAACACCCATTGGTTCAAATTCATCTTTGATCTTCTGAACTGGATCTTCACCATTTTCATCATAGATGACATCGATCTTGTTAGCAGCAATAACCTGTGGGCGTGCTGCTATATCAGCATTATAAGCTTTCAATTCTGAATTGATCTTATAGATATCTTCAATCGGGTCGCGTCCTTCCGTAGAAGCAGCATCCACGATATGGATCATAACGCGGGTCCGCTCAATATGACGAAGAAATTGATGTCCAAGTCCTACTCCTTCTGATGCTCCCTCGATCAGTCCTGGAATATCAGCGATAACGAAACCATCGGCACCATCCAGATCAACTACTCCCAGATTTGGAGTAAGTGTAGTAAAATGATAGTTAGCGATCTTAGGCTGTGCGTTTGTTACACGGGAAAGGAATGTAGACTTTCCAACATTTGGATATCCTACCAGTCCAACATCAGCGATCACCTTGAGTTCCAGACGTACTTCCAGTTCCTGAGAAGGCTGTCCTGGCTGTGCGTACTTTGGCGCCTGCATGGTAGGAGTTGCGTAATTCATATTGCCTTTTCCGCCGCGTCCACCTTTTAATATGATCTGTCTACGGTTATCTCCGGACATATCGGCTACAACTTTACCGCTTTCTGCTTCATATATAACGGTTCCTTCTGGAACTTTTAAAATAATATCACTTCCATCGGAACCATGACATCTCTTTTTACCGCCCTGTTCACCATCCTGGGCAGAATATTTTCTTTTGTGGCGGAATTCATTCAGGGTGTTTAATCCTTCATCCACTTCAAAAATCACATCTCCGCCACGGCCGCCATCTCCGCCATCTGGTCCGCCGTTGGGAACATAAATTTCTCTCCGGAAGCTGACATGGCCATCGCCGCCTTTTCCGGAACGGATGATTATTTTCGCTCTGTCTGCAAACATATTATTACTCCAATCTATATTGTTTTACCCGAAGGTAAATATCAAAATCCGCATGTGCCAGTAGATAGTATTTCCGAAAAGAACTGATCATTTACCTGCACAAGGAATAAAGTTTTCAAAATGACAAAAAACAGGCTTCAAACCAAACTGATTTGAAGCCCGCTGTATCTGCATTACTCAGCTACTGGAACGATAGAAACCTGTTTCTTATCTCTTCCTTTTCTTTCAAAACGAACAACGCCGTCTGTCAGAGCAAACAATGTGTCATCTTTTCCACGTCCTACGTTAACACCAGGATGGATTCTTGTTCCACGCTGTCTGTAAAGAATGTTTCCAGCTTTTACAAACTGTCCATCAGCTCTTTTTGCTCCCAATCTTTTTGACTCGGAATCTCTGCCGTTCTTTGTAGAACCAACTCCCTTTTTATGAGCAAAAAATTGAAGGTTCATATTTAACATGGTTTTACACCTCCTCGAAGATTATATCAATAAATTCTGTGTACTGTTCATCTTCCATTCTCTGTAATCCGAGAATGAGCGAATTCAGAAGCAAATGGCATTCAGGGGAAGGATCCGACTCTAACTTGAAATGTATACATGCAGACTCTTCATCCGTATCCACCGTGAAATCATCATTAGTAAATGCTTCTATCGAATTAACTGTATTGATCACCAGAGCTGAGATGGCAGCACATACAATGTCCTCGCCTTCCTCACCATAACCTGAATGATCTTCAACTATAAATCCAATACATTTCTGATCTGAATTCTGATAAAACGTTACTTTTGTCATCGGCTCACCTGATTAAGCGTTAATCTTTTCGATTTTCACTTTAGTGAACTGCTGTCTATGTCCGTTTTTCTTGTGATATCCAGTTTTTCTTTTATACTTGTAAACAATAACTTTTTTAGCTTTTCCGTTTTCTACTACGGAAGCTGTAACGCTGGCATTCTCTACATCAGAACCAACTTTTAATCCGTCATTGTTAACTGCAAGTACCTGGTCAAATGTAACAGTTTCCCCAGCTTCAACACCAAGTTTTTCCACTCTAATGACATCGCCTTCGGCTACTTTGTACTGTTTACCACCTGTTGCAATAATTGCGTACATATGGCACACCTCCTATTATCATTACTCGCCAAATATGGTGGTCCGGATCGGACACTTATACCTCTTTGTGCGGCATACTCGATTATAATATCACTAAACTTTCATTACGTCAACCATATAAAACAAAAAAATACAAATAATTTAATCAAGGCTATGAGAAGCAGCTACTGCAAGTACACCTGGACCTGTATGGCAGACGATACTAAGTGCTAACGGATCCATACGTGTCACTAATAGATCAGGAAATGCTTCTTTTACTTCATTCGTCCACTGTATGGCTTCTTCTTCATTTGTCGTATATGCAACATGAAGCTTCAATTGTCCTTTTTTTACGTAATCAGCAAAACGGCCTTCAACATCATTTTTCATGGCTTCCAGCATATTTTTCTTTGCTGCTTTTACACCGCGTACTTTTTTGTATGCGTCTAACTTTTCCCCTTGTATCTGAAGAATGGGTTTTAACTTTAAGGCTGACCCTAAAAGAGCTGCGGCCGGAGTGATACGACCACCTTTTTTTAGATATTTCAAAGTATCTACCATAAGATAAATACTCGATTCTAAGGCTTCTGATTCCAATATTTCTTTGATTTCTTTTGCATTTTTTCCTTGCTTTGCCAAAGCCATCGCATCGCGGACTGATTGCTGCATCGTGACAGAAACCCTCTGATTATTAACTACCTGGATCTTTCCGCCATATTCTTTTGCAAGTCCCAGGGCAGTATCACAGGATGCACTTAATCCGCTGGACATAGGTATATGTACAATCTCCTGATATTGTCGAAGAACATCCTCCCACAGATCCAGGACATCTCCCGGCGAAGGCTGTGAAGTGGATACGTCTACGTCATCCGCAAGCATCTGATAAAACTGTTCCTGAGACAAATCTATATCTTCATAATATATCTTCTCATTTATGAAAAAAGGCATTGGAATCACAAAAATCCCCAGTTCTTTTGCTTCTGCTTGTGAGATTCCGCTGTTACTGTCTGTAACAATGGCGATACGACTCATTTATTTCTCCTCCTTAGGTTCCCCAAATTATTCATCATTAAAAATATCAAATAAAGCATTCTTTTTATTATAACACATAACCGTATATGTTAAAAGAAATATCAAACTTGAGTTTCCGCAGTTTTATCCACATAGACCTGAATTAAACCATGTCTTTATAAACAACTTTCAAAAAATGCCCCAAATATAAGGAATCTGATTC
>SAAH01000202.1 GCA_009929525.1 Clostridia bacterium
CTGATCTTCCTCGTCCTCTTCAAATTCAGGATCGGCATCTTCGATGATTTCAGGCTCATCTTCGTTTACATAGTCCTCATCATCATAAAACTCCATGTCTTCATCAAGAGAACGTCCCTCCTTTTTAGGCTTCATGATTTTGAAGTAATAGAACCCACCAATTACACCTGCACCAATCATGAGGATGACAATATAAAGGCCAGTATTGCCGGTCTGCTTTTCAGCAACCGGTTTAACCTCAGTAATAGGATCCGTAGCTTCCTCATCAGTGGCCGATTCTTCCACAGAAGGAGTAGGTTCCTCGTCTTTCAAACCAACCTGTGTGCCAGAACCGAGACCAGAAGCATTGTTTCCCTCTGCCTCAGCAATCGCGGCAAGAAGATCCTCTTCATCAATCAGGTTCAGCATGTACACGTTATCGCTGTCTTTAGCCTCATCAATGACCAGATAGAAGTAGGTGTCATTTGCCGTCTTGAAGGTGTAAAACAGTTTACCGTCCTCTTCATCGACATTATCAACCAGCGTGGCATTTCCATCAGGAGTGAGAGGGGTCAGCTCTTCGGTTTCAACCACCGGTTCCGTTTCTTCCGTAAAAATCGGATCCGTAATAGGTTCCTGTGTCTCATCACCGCCACTGGCAAAAGCCGTTACGCCCATGCAAAGGCTCATACAGAGACACATCGCCATACACGCTGCAATTTTCGTGATTTTTTTACTCATTCTCATCATCCTCACTTTCTTTTTTGTAAACGGAAGCCGACATCTGCGGCTTTTCCTCCACAACAGAAAAGGCAGGGACATTCGCCCTGCCTTCCTGCATCATTTTGATCAATTCCATCACATCCATATCGGTAGACTTCATGGCACGGATAGTCTTTACGATTTCCAAGTCCTCCAGCTGCTTTTTCTCAGCACGAAGATCTTTGAGAGCGGCCTGCGTCTCCACAAGCCGTGCTTCCATCTTTTCGATTTCAGCATTTACTTTGTTCAGTTTCGGGTTCATTTGCTACCTCCTTAGTTTAATCTGCCAAAGCAGAGGAAATGCTGCTGCCAATAGTTTGTTGCGATACTGGCATATTGGATGGGGTTTCCACAATGGATCATCATATTGTCACCGACATAGATTGCCACGTGTGACGCTCCGCTTGTATAGTAGGTTCCCTGAAAGAAAATCAGATCCCCCGGTTTGGCCTCATTGGGCGAGACATAGGTGCAGCATCCCAACAGCCCATTGGCCGTTTGTCTTCCAACACTGCCTACAGAATGATTGATTACCCAAGACACGAAACCGCTGCAATCGAAACTGGTACTTGGAGAACTGCCGCCCCACACATATGGGAAGCCCAAATACTTCTCAGCCTCTGTAATCATTGCCCGAAAATCCGCGTCCTCCAAGGCTTCTGGTGGGATCTCATAGCTTATACCACCGCCTGCCGGATTGCCCGCCAAGATGGAATCACCGAATAGATACGAACGGTTTCCAAGACTTGCCTGATACGTCTGATAACTCTTTCGCTGCTCTTCGGTCATGAGCGGAGTTACCACGGCATCCAATCCCTTGTTAGTCAAGGTGATATTCAGAATGTAGTAGTTATAAGGAACTTCAACTTCATACTCGTACTCTTCCTCATATGATTCACCTGTTTCCGGATCAGTATGAGTGCTTGTGCCTGTCCTTGTCTCCGTTCGATATCTCACTTCAACAGTCTCAGATACTGAAAGCGTGTATTGGCTATTAAAAAGTGATTGAAGCTCTGCTTGTACCTGAGCGTAGGTGAAATTTCCATACTTCGCTGTAAGGTACGAAACCAGCGCATAGGGATCATGCGTGATTTCATCAACGGTGTAGCGGTACTCATCATACCCCGGATATGCGCTTTCGATGTTATTCAACTGATTTTGCAATTCTGACTCCAGAATGCCATATTGGTCATTTGTCGTTATGATTGCGTCATCAGAACTGAGATAGGTGGAAGTCATCACCCCACCGCCTCCTTCACCAATCATGGCAGAGCAGGATCCCAGCGCACTCATTAAGAGAATCACAATCAAAAGAATTCCTTCGATGGCTGCAATCAACCCCTTGTTGTTCTTTACGGCATTTACAACCGCATTTTTCGCCTTGGACGCACCCGAAGAAGCTGCGGCACCAACAGAGTCCACTGCTGCTTTCCCACTTTTGGTGGCCTTATATGCTTCTTGATATTTTTTCTTGAGCCGGTGTTTCTGGTATGCCTGATTAAGGCCTTTCTTTCTCAGCTCAGGCTGCTGTTCTGCTGCCTGTTCAAACAGAAGGCGAGTATTGGCTTTTTCCGCTTTACTTTCCAGTTTGGACACCTTCTGATATGGCTTCGCCCTCTGCTTTTCAACATGGTGGATTGCAACGCGAGCTGTGCCCTCACCGGCAACCTCGGCAGCATGGGCGGCCTCCACGCCAGAGTTTTCCCGCTCGGCTTCGTGAAGTTTTCCATGAAAAACGGTTCCAACCGCCGAAACAGCTACCGTTCCTAAAGCGCCAACACCTCCAGCTTTACCCAAAGGCTTTACCTCTTCTTCAAAAGAAAGACGATGTTTTACTTTTCCTGTCTCTTCATCAAAAAGGCGCTGATGCTTCACAACCTTTTTCTTGGGAAGCTGGCCTTGCGCCTGCTCAAGCCGTGCATTGGCTGCTTCTGAACGAGTCTCCAACTGCTGAATTTTTCTTGATTTGATAGTGGCTTCCTTGCCAGATCGTGGGCGAGAATTGCCCACCGTTTCACCCGGTTCCAGCACTACAGGTTCATTACGCATGACTGAACCACTTCCAACAGTGCTTTCGACAATCGCTGCCACATAGTTCTCCGCGAGGGAACTGCCATCAACTACCTGCTCTGGATTATCCCTGATAGAAAGGGACGGGGAAGGATTAGCCTCAGTCTGAGTTGGCTCACTCTTTGATGCTTTCTGTTCTTCCTCTAAATTGGTCTGCTGCCGTTGATACAGCCTGTTCTTTTTCCCGGTTCCAGATGTCACATCTACACGGTCAGCCGAAAAATCCAACTCTCTGTCTACCGGCCTGTCCAACTTTGCATCCAGAACTCTATCACTGATTCGTTTGTCGGTTCCTTGCGAAAGGTTTTCCTCCACAAGTCCCTCACGAGTCATCTTGTGAACCTTTTTATCGCGAGAATGCAGTTCCAAATTGTCTTTCAAATTTTCACCTCCCATCTGATAAAGACAGAGGATTATTCCTCCATCTCACTCCAGCGATCACAGATTTCATCCAACATTTCCGTCACCATGCTGCATACCTGCTCCAGAGTGGTTTTCGACACAGGCTGACCAGTGAGAATGGTCTGCATTGCCTCAACCATAAGATCAATCCCTTCACCAAGGCAAATCATGTCATCCTGCATGGTTTCATAAGTATCCATAGGCATGATCACTTCTGCTTCATCCTTACCAACGGGAGAAATGCTGTCTTCAAGCTCCATGCAGGCTCCACAGCATTCCGTGCAGCCTTCGCAAGGATTTTCCAGACTACTGCCTTCACCAACGATAACCTGCTCCAGAGCCTTGTCAAACATCGCTTTCTCGCGGCCATCCATCTCGGCCAGAAGGACTTCATAGAAATCGCACATCATATCAGCTTCCTCTCTGACATGCAGATACGCCTTGTGGTGCTTTTTCAGCTGGCTCTCCATGCGATACATCGCAATCAGATTACTGAGCATCTGACGGGTGGACAGGTAGTTGTCCACAAGCAGCATGGTAGGATCACCTGCAACCGGCATCTCGTTCTTCTTGGTTTTGTACATGTTCATA
>SAAH01000203.1 GCA_009929525.1 Clostridia bacterium
TTCAAAGCTGTTGCTTGTTTTTCCTTTTTTCGTCTTGCCGGAGGCAGCATCCTTTATGGCATTAAAGCGAGTGCTGTTGGAGTAGTATTTCGTATTTGTACCGTTGGAGATAACAAAAATCTGCACATATTCAAACAGCCCACAGCCTGCCCAAAAGGAATCACGCTGATAACGGTTTATCTGATTGAATGCCTCACGGATAGGAATCCCTCTGCGCTTCAATTCAATATGCACCAAGGGCAGACCGTTGACCAGTACCGTCACATCGTAACGATTATCGTATTTTGCACCGTCCTCTTTACCAAGCACATACTGGTTAATGACCTGCAAGCTGTTATTATGGATATTTTTCTTATCCATGAGTGTGATGTTCTTTGTAGAGCCATCATCCCGTCTCAACACTTGGACAAAGTCCTCCTGTATCTTGCGGGTCTTTTCCACGATATGCTCGTTGGGGTTCGCAACGGAATCCGCAAAAAACTGTTGCCACTCTGTATCGGAAAACTGATAGTGGTTCAGTATCTCCAAGCGGTTGCGTAAATTGCTGATTAAATCCTTCTCTGTATGGATTTGCAGATATTCATAGCCCTGCTCACAGAGCAGACGAATAAATTCCTGCTCCAGAGCAGCCTCACTCTGATAGCTGTCCGAACGTGCCTTCACAGGTTCATATTCTGTAACTACGGTATTTTCTGTTGTCTGTGCGACAATGTTAAAATAAGGCACGGATTTTCACCTTCTTTCTCTTTTATAGTTCCTTGAATGACAGTAATCTGTCACGATAGTATTCATATTGCTTTTGTCTTGCTGCGATTTCAGCAGGTAAACCTGTGGAGATATCGTTGCAGAGGGCATCGAAGCGGTCGAGCAATGCCACGATACGTTTTTGTTCTTCCAATGGTGGAAGAGGTATCTCTATTCTATTTAAGTTCTTCTGATTCAGTTTTGGCTGCGCTGCACCAGTAATATAGAACGATAAATCAATGGAATTCAAGTACATTTCCACATATCGTCTGGTTGCATATTCTTTGAAGCGCAGTACATGGGCGTGATTATTCACCCATGTTTTTCCTGTAATAGAAAAAGCAATTGGTGTGCTTCGTGCAAGCAGATTTGCACCGTCTTCTGAAACCAACAGGTAATCACCATCAAAAATATAGTCTTTTACATAGTCTACAATTCCGGATGCACCATAATAAGGAATATCTCCGGCTTCTCTGTTACCACTGGTCACCGGCTTGCGCTGCGTATCACAATTTTCAGATATATCCTCTAAAGTGACATAAGCAAATCCAAAAACATATTGACAGAGGCGAATTAACGAATTATACTCGTCTGTCTGTCTGTCTGTCTGTCTGTCTGTCTGTCTGTCTGTCTGTCTGTCTGTCTGTCTGTCTGTCTGTGCGATTATGCTGCCCGTTTCAGCGAATGTCAATAGGGCATCTCGATAAAATTCGTATTGTTTTTTCCGTGCTTCAATCTCTGCTGGTAAGCCGATGTTGAGGTCGGAACAGATTGAATCGAAATTATCTAAAACAGCTACTATTTTATCCTGAATATTTGTCGGTGGAATTGATACCACTGGGCTTTTTAAGGCATCATAGGAAACAAATGGTTGTGAACCACCTTTTGCTTGCGACCGAAAATCCTGATGCAACAATAAATAGTATGCGTATCTAGGATTAACATTTGTATTTTTATGAGTGCAAATAACTCCATTGTAAGTCACATAATGCTTTCCTTCTGCCCAATTAACAATTCCAGCATAAGCACCAATATGACCAATAACAGGTGCATTTTCACTATTGTATTCATAGTGAGTCCCTACAATCCCATTGCTACCATAAACAGGATATTCACCACCTTCAGTTGGAATTATATTTCCTTTGCCATATTGAAAATCATATATATCACCTAATGACATCGAAATATTTTCGCTATTATCTTTGGGCGTTAATAGCTTGTTTCTATAATACTCGTACTGCTTTTTCCTCGCTGTAAGCTCCGCTGTAAGCTCCGCTGTAAGCTCCGTGAAATTGTCCAGTATACGGACAATTTCACTCTGTACGGGCAGAGGGGGAACGGGAATCAAATATTTCAAAACAGCATCCTTATCCCCACGAGGCATTTTTGCCCCTTTTGAATTTTGCGTATCATAAATGAAAAATTTTTCTGATGAAAGGACGTAATACAAAAACTCTGGTGACAGCATAGTTCTGTCATCTATTTGTATCACAAGCACATCTCCATTTGTGCCGCCATTGCAGTCGGACAGCCATATTTTTCGAAGGTATGGACGAATATTTCCAATCAGAATATCTCCGCATTCAAATGCAATCACCTTGCCTGTAGCAGGTACAGTGCTGGCCGATGTTTTCCCCATTTTATTTTGAAGCAGGTTTTCCACACCAACATATGTTGTCTTGTCAACGTTGGATGCTTCAATGCGGGTCTTAGCATAGTGTGAAACACTACCCAACTCAGCATAACTGACCCCATCCTGGCATAACTCTGCAATCAATTCCTCTAACTTGCTCATATGCCCACCTCGATTTCTTCGATGATGTTGCGGATAGCCTCACGCAGTTCATCCTCACGCATGACGATTTCTTCGATTTCAGCATTCAGCTTTACAATATCAATCTTTTCACGGGTATCCTCAGCCTCAACATAAGTAGAAACGGAAAGATTGTAGTCTGCCGCTGTAATTTCATCATAATCAGCAACGTGGGAAAAGTGTGCTACTTCCTCACGCTTAGAGAACACATCCACGATTCGGTCTATATTTTCCGGGGTCAGCTTATTGTTGTTTGTGACCTTAATGCACTCGTTGGATGCATCAATAAACAGCGTTTTGTTATCGTTCTTGTTTTTCTTCATTACCATGATGCAAGTGGCAATGGACGTACCGAAGAACAGATTGCTTGGCAGTTGGATGATGCAATCAACATAGTTGTTGTCTACCAGATATTTACGGATTTTCTGCTCTGCACCGCCTCGGTACATAATACCCGGAAAACATACGATTGCAGCAGTACCATTGGATGCCAACCATGAAAGGCTGTGCATAATAAATGCCATATCTGCCTTGCTCTTTGGTGCCAGAACCCCAGCGGGAGAAAAGCGAGGGTCATTGATAAGCAGCGGATTTTCGTCACCCGCCCATTTGATGGAGTAGGGAGGATTAGACACGATAAGTTCAAATGGCTCATCATCCCAGTGCTGTGGGCTGATAAGCGTATCCTCACAAGCTACATTAAATTTATCAAACCCCACATCGTGCAGGAACATATTGATTCGGCACAGGTTATAAGTGGTAATATTGATTTCCTGCCCGTAAAATCCATTGCGGATGGCATCTTTTCCAAGAACTTTTTCAGCCTTGAGCAATAGACTTCCGGAACCACACGCAGGGTCATATACCTTATTGATTTCAGTTTTGCCTACCGTACCAAGCCTTGTCAGCAGTTCCGATACATCGGCAGGCGTATAGAACTCACCGCCGGACTTGCCCGCATTAGAGGCATACATAGACATAAGGTATTCGTAGGCATCGCCAAAAGCATCGAAGGTGTGGTCTTTCACAGCACCGAGGTTCATTTCACCCACACCATTTAACAGCTTGACCAGTTTTTCATTGCGCTTAGCAACAGTAGCCCCCAGTTTATTGCTGTTGACATCATAATCATCAAACAGTCCGGCAAAGTCGCTTTCTGCCTCGCTACCTTTCGCAGATTCCTCGATATGACGGAATACGCTTTCCAGTGTCTCATTCAAA
>SAAH01000204.1 GCA_009929525.1 Clostridia bacterium
AAAAGCATGGAATTAATGCTTACAAAGCAATTCAAAATGCAATAGCAGGTACCCCAGAAATCACTTTTGACTAATGGGGTACTGAACAGTTACATTTTTCCTATCGATTTTTTCTTTTTTGATTTCTTTTTTGCCATATCTGTGCTGCGTCCCCTTCGTGCTCCCCTTATTTCGACATTTTATGCTATCTTTTCCTATTATATACTTTTTGACGCAGATTTCAATTTCATATTTCTTAATTATTTTGATTTAGCGTAAAAAAAACGTAAAACAAAAGAACAATGCACTGGATCGATACACTGTTCCTTTGTTTTCAGACTAATATTTATCTGTTGGGGAGTTCTTTTACGTGAACATCCATCTGTGGGAAAGGAATATGAATATTATTTTGTTCAAATTCTAATTTGATTTCTTCATTCATACGCCACTTTGTGGTCCAGTATTCTTCTGTTTTTACCCAGGCACGAAGTCCCAGGATCACAGCACTGTCTGCCAGCTGATCTACGAAAATCTGTATTTCTTCCCTCTCAAGAAGCTCCGGATCCCGCTCTATAAGCTCACGGAGAATGTCTTTTGCCTTTTGGAGGTCTGAATCATAGGATATCCCTACTTTTATCTCCAAACGTCTCTTATCCATGGCTGTGACATTGATAATGCTGTTATTGGTAAGCGTTGAGTTTGGAATAACGATTCTGCGGCTGTCGACTGTCATAAGCGTAGTATAGTATAATTCTATTTTCTCAACAGTACCCTCATTTTTTTCACCGTTTTCTATGATATAGTCACCCACTGAGAATGGACGAAGGAACATAATGATAAGTCCGCCAGCAAAATTGGACAGTCCACCCTGTAATGCAAGACTGACAGCAACTCCGGCAGAACCGACCAGTGCTGCTACGGAAGTTTTATCAACGCCAAGATTTCCTGCTATCGTCAGGATCAGTACAATGTGAAGACTGATCTTTATCAGTGATAACAGAAAACTTTTCGCTGCCTCATCGGTTCCAAAACGCAGCATCTGTTTCCTTAAGATCCGGCAGAGCCATCCGATCAGTTTTGAACCTATCACATAGACAACAAGGGCAAGAATTACTTTCAGTACAAAATCAACAGGTCCTTCTTTTGGAGCTGTTGAAAGCCAGCTCCAAATGCTCTTTACCGTACTTGTCATTTATTGGATTTCTCCTTTTTTGCAGGTGATATTGTTTTTTCTGCTTTCACAGGTTTTGATGGTTTTTCTTCCGCTTCGGCAATGATGATTTTCTTTTGGATTTCTTCTTTAAGACCATCTTTTTTTGCCGGAG
Source organism: Clostridia bacterium (assembly GCA_009929525.1). GTDB lineage: Bacteria > Bacillota > Clostridia > Lachnospirales > Lachnospiraceae > Oliverpabstia. The sequence continues at coordinate 1,305 of SAAH01000204.1, forward strand.
CAGTCTTCTTTTTTGCTCTTGCCACTTTATTTGTTGCTGCTTTTTCTACTGCTTTTGTAAAATTGAAGATAGATACACTGAGGGGTGCTACTTTGATCTTTATTGAGTAAGCCCTGTCATCAGCCTCTTCTTTTCTGGCCATTTTTACTCTCGGATTGGTAATTCCATCACCACCAAAGGAAACGGCATCGCTGTTTAATATTTCTTTGTATTTTCCTGGATACGGTACACCTATCTGATAATTATCATAAGCCACATCAGAGAAGTTACATACAACAACAAGGGTATCCTCCTGTTTTTTGGTCTTTCTCATGAAAGTAACCATACTCTTTTCCCATTCAACAGAATTGATCCACTCGAATCCATCCGGATCATAGTCCATCAGATACAATGCCGGTTTTTCCTTATACAACTGAGCAACCGCCTTCATATATTCACTCATTTTCTTATGAGAATCCTCTTCAAGCTGCTCCCAGCTAAGAGAACTCTCCTCTGACCATTCATTTGTCTGAGCAAAATCCTGTCCCATAAAGAGAAGTTTCTTTCCTGGATGGGTCATGAAGAATCCCATGGCTGCTCTAAGATTAGCGAATTTCTTTTCTTCTGTTCCAGGCATTTTTTCCAGCAGGGAACCCTTCAGATGAACCACCTCATCATGGGATAAACTAAGCATGAACTTTTCACTATAAGCGTATACCATACTAAAAGTAAGTTCATCATGATGTTGGCCTCTGAAATATGGATCATAGGACATATATCCCACAAAATCATTCATCCATCCCATGTTCCATTTGTAATCAAATCCAAGACCGTCTTCCACATCTACGTCAGCTGTGATCTGCGGCCATGCGGTTGACTCTTCAGCAATAAGAAGAGCTCCCGGATATTTTTTCTTAAAAATAGAATTCAAATGTTTTAAGAATTCCACTGCTTCAAGATTTTCATTGCCTCCATAGATATTGGCAACCCATTCGCCATCATTCTTACCATAGTCAAGATACAGCATGGAAGCTACCGCATCAAACCTTATTCCGTCAACATGGAACTTGTCTGCCCAGAATAACGCATTTGATATCAGAAAGTTTGATACCTGCGGACGTCCATAATTATAAATCAAGGTTCCCCAATGAGGATGGTATCCCTGGCGAGGATCCAGATGTTCATACAAACATGTTCCATCAAATGAAGCAAGTCCAAAATTATCTCTTGGAAAATGTGCCGGTACCCAGTCAAGAATAACGCCGATCCCTGCACGATGTAAGGTATCAACAAAGAACATAAAGTCTTCCGGTGAACCATACCGGCTGGTCGGAGCATAATAACCGGTAACCTGATATCCCCAGGAGGCATCAAAAGGATGCTCCATGACCGGCATGAGTTCCACATGCGTATAACCCATCTCTTTGATATATTCTACCAGCATAGGTGCTATCTCACGGTAATTATAAAAGTCTCGTCCGTCCTCCGGTTTTTTCCATGAGCCAAGGTGCATCTCATAAACAAAAATTGGTGCGTCCTCATTTTGAAGTTTTGTTCTTGATTTCAGCCATGTTTTATCTTTCCATTTAAACTGATTCAGATCAGCCACTACAGAAGCATTGGCAGGTCGCAGTTCAGCGGCATTGGCATATGGATCTGCTTTCAAATAAGTAAGTCCGCTCTTAAGCTTTAATTCATATTTGTAAACGGCAGATACTGGTACCCCTGGAATAAACAACTCATAGATTCCCGATTCCGGAAGAAGATTCATCTGATACATTCTTCCGTCCCAGTGATCAAAATCACCTACTACACTGACTCTCATTGCATTTGGTGCCCAGACAGCAAAGTATACACCATCCACTCCATTGATCGTCATCGGGTGAGCTCCCAGCTTTTCGTAGATTTCATAACAGATTCCGTTCATGAATTTTTGTTCTTCTTCATACGTGATCTGAGATGGAAACGCATAAGCATCATGATATTCCTGCATACCATCTTCTTCATCTACCAGATATACATAGTCGGGAATTTCTTTTCCCGGAAGCAAAGCTGCAAAGTATCCTGCTTCATCCTCCTGAACCATCGTATAAACTTGTCCATCTGAAAGTGTTTTCAAACAAACCTTTATTCTCTCTGGAAAAAAGCATTGAAACAAAATCCCATCATCCGTAACCCTTGGACCTAAAATATTGCGGGGGGAATTCTCTTCGGAATATACAACAGCCTCTATTTCAGGCCAATCCATAAGCTCATATAATTTATCAGACATCTCTCCCGTACCTCCTGTTATTTTATTTGTTAAAAAATGAAGCATAATTTTTGAAACTTTTGGTGAATAGTTACATATATTCTATCATTTTTACACACGAAATACAAGTTTTGCTTGAGTTTCCGCAGTTTTATCCACATAGACCTGAATTAAACCATGTCTTTATAAACAACTTTCAAAAAATGCCCCAAATATAAGGAATCTGATT
>SAAH01000080.1 GCA_009929525.1 Clostridia bacterium
GAATCAGATTCCTTATATTTGGGGCATTTTTTGAAAGTTGTTTATAAAGACATGGTTTAATTCAGGTCTATGTGGATAAAACTGCGGAAACTCAAGTTTATTATTTTCTTGACTTTACTCTTCTTGTCTGCTATACTTAACAGGTTAAACAACGTAAGGAGTGCCGAAACTAAGCATATTGTTTAGTTCGTCATTCTTTTTTTTTGGGCATTGCCCTTCAGAAAGGAAACATCTAATATATGTCTACACTTAATTTTAATGAATTACCTCTGCTCCCAGAACTTCAAAGAGCAGTTCATACTATGGGATTTACTAAAGCTACTCCGATTCAGGCTGAGTCCATCCCTTACATCTTAGACGGACGTGACGTCATAGGATACGCTCAGACAGGAACCGGCAAGACCGCTGCTTTTGGTCTTCCATTGCTTCAGAAAGTAAATCCTGAGATAAAGAAACTTCAGGCTATCGTATTATGTCCTACCAGAGAGCTTGCCATTCAGGCAGCAAATGAAATCCGTAATCTGGGAAAATACATGCATGCGATCAAAGTTCTCCCGATCTATGGCGGACAGGATATCAGACAGCAGATCCGCTCTTTAAAGAGTGGTGTTCAGGTTGTCATCGGTACTCCGGGACGTGTAATGGATCATATCAGAAGAAGAACTATGAAAATGGGTGAACTTCAGACAGTCGTTCTTGACGAAGCTGATGAAATGCTTAATATGGGATTTCGTGATGATATCGAGACGATCCTCGAAGGTGTTCCGAAGGAACATCAGACCGTACTGTTCTCTGCTACCATGCCAAGACCTATCCTTGAGATCACTAAGAGATTCCAGAATAATGCCAAGCTTGTCAAAGTAACAAGACAGGAACTGGTTGTTCCAAACATCGAACAGTTTTACTATGAAGTAAGACCGAACACTAAGGAACAGGTTCTTGAACGTCTTCTCGGTATGTATACCCCGAAGCGCTCTGTTGTCTTTTGCAACACCAAAAGACAGGTTGATTCTCTTGTAGAATCTATGAAAGCAAACGGATATACCGCTGCCGGTCTTCACGGTGATCTGAAACAGGCGCAGCGTGACCGTGTCATGAAAGCTTTCCGTACCGGAAGGACTTCTGTACTGGTTGCTACAGACGTAGCTGCACGTGGAATCGACGTAGATGATATCGAAGCAGTCTTTAATTATGATCTTCCTCTGGACGACGAGTACTATGTACATCGTATCGGACGTACCGGAAGAGCCGGAAAAGAAGGACGTTCTTTCACTTTCGTAAATCGTCGTGAATTACGAAAATTAAAAGAAATCCAGCAGTACTGCAAGACAAAGATCATGGAACAGAAAGTTCCTGCCTGCTAATTTGCAGATCCGTCAGATAAGTATGATTCCCCAAAAGGGGTTCTATAAAGAAGGTGCCACATTAGAAAAAAAGGATTTTTCTAATGTGGCACCTTCTTTTGTTAATCTATTTATTATTAACTACAGCACCTTACTTCCATTTGCTGTCAGCTTAAACTTTGCCCCCAGAAGTTCTGCCGCCCTTCTGCACATCATCATCCTTCCAAGGAAAATCTCAAAATACTCAAACATCGTACAGATTTCTTCATCTATCTGCAGATTCAACGATATCGTCCCCTTATCCGGATTGATCTTAAGTTTCGCTTCCGTAACTGCATAGTTTACCCAGTCGTGTTTGTCAAAACTGGTTTTTTCCTTATTTCTCACACGATTTTTTCGCACATCTGTCTTATCTGCAATGATTAGTGCTGCCGAAATCGGATCTACAGCTCCGCCCGTTGACTCATCGTGGTTTCCGATGGCCGAAACGACAGTGATTCGGTCTTCCACCGACAGGTCGGACTTTTTCAGGATATCATTTGCCAGAAGTGCCCCATATTCTCCGTGGTGGCTTCTGTTCACTGCATTTCCTATATCATGCAGATATGAAGCAATTTTCACAAGTTCAATCTCATGTTCTGAATATCCGAATTTTTCCAATACTAATGCTGCATGATTGGCAACAATGGCACAATGGCGTTCTGAGTGGTCAGTGTATCCCAAAACCCCAAGATTCGCATTTCCTTTTTTCAGTAACGCTTTTACTTCTTCATTTTCTATAATGTCTTTATATCTCAAATTATCGTTCCTTTTCTAATGTATCTAATTATTTTTGTCACATCAAGCCATTCTTTTTACTGCGTCCATGGCAAGTTCTGAACGCTCGCACTCTTCCGCCGCCAGTGTGATCTGCCAGCAAAGAGGACTTCCCTTCATGATCTTAGCTGCATAACATAACCCATTGGTCCTTGCATCTAAAAATGGACGGTCGATCTGATTGGGATCACCAAGCAGTATGATTTTTGTGTTTCTTCCTGCACGGGTTATGATCCCTTTTACTTGATTTGGAGTCATATTCTGTGCCTCATCGATGATAAGATATGTCTTTTCGATGGAGCGGCCACGGATATAATTCATCGCTTCCGTCTGGATGATCCCTCTCTCAAATACTTCAAGGATCTTATCATGAAGCATGAGTTCATCATCATATCGGCTGGTCTCATCAGAATCCAACAGTTGTTCCAGATTATCGATGATCGGTCTCATAAGCGGTGCGATCTTCTCCTGCTCACTTCCCGGAAGAAATCCTATGTCATCATCAAACTGTGCATTGGGACGGCATACAATGATCCTTCTATATTCTCCATTCGGATTGTTATAGACTTTCTCCATTCCTACTGCAAGAGCATAAAATGTTTTCGCAGTCCCTGCCATTCCCTTGATGATGACCAGCGGAGCTTCCTCTGCCTTCGTCATGAGTGCTTCCTGCATAAAATACTGCCCTACATTTCTTGGGCTTACTCCATATGGTTTGCTTTTTTTATAATTCAGCGGCAGGATCTTTTTCCCGCTGACTCTTCCAAGGAGTGTCTTTTTATTTGATTGATCCGCTTTTAATATCACAAATTCATTTTCTGTGAATTCAGGCTGGGTATGATTACCTTCTTCATCCGACTGGTAGACGTCTTTGCTTGATACTCCTTTTTTCTTGAAGTCCTTGATCATATCCTCCGGTATATATGCCTCGCATCGACCCATATACTGTGCTTCATCCTCTGATACCTGTTCTGTAATAAAGTCCTCCGCTTTGATACCCATAATCTGTGCCTTTAGCCGGAGTACCAGATCTTTTGTTACCAGAATGATCTGTTCATCATCGCATTTTTTCTGTGCAAGTCCTTTGCATACTTTTAATATACGGTTATCCGGCTTATCATCCGGCAGGTCCGGCGGAAGCTCTACATCTACAAAATTTTTCTCCACAGAAAGGATTCCTCCCCCTGCAAGTTCTACTCCCTGCAAAAGGTTCCCTCTGCTGCGGCACTCTTCCAGCATGCGGACAGCCATACGGGCATTCGCCCCTTTCTCTCCTTCTGCCTTCTTCAGCCCGTCCAGTTCCTCCACGACTACAAGTGGAATCACCAGATTATTATCTTCAAAACAATTAAGTGCATAAGGTGCCTGGATTAAAATATTTGTATCGATCACATACGTTTTTTTCATCTAGCCAGCTACCAGCCTTTCTCCATAATTTTGGTATCATTTACTACACTTTGTTTCAGATTATTTTTTTCTTTTTAAATATAAGGATACAGACGATGATAACGATAAGGCTGAGTAATATGACCCCCGGATAGCCTTTTTCAAGTTCCGGCATATTCTGGAAATTCATGCCATACCAGCCTGTGATCAAAGTCAGTGGGAAGAAAATCGTTGATATCAAGGTTAAGAACTGCATGTTACTGTTTTGTCGGGCGTCTATCTGGGCCTGATACGCATCTTTCACCTGTTGGGCATATTCCAGAAGGTGCTGGGTCTTTCCCATCAGACGGTCTGCCCGATCTGTGATAACGCCGAAATACTTTAGTTGTTTCTTCAAAAAGAACCCATTTTCGTTGTCTTCAAGTTCCTTGCCCATATCTGCGATCTCATCATAATATCCCCGCAGGATAAGAAGTTCTCTTCGAAGCGGCATAAGTTCACTTTGAAAATTCATCGTTTTATCATGCATGATATCCTCTTCCATATGCATAAGGCGTTTTTCATACTGCCCCAGCATCTCCAGATCCCGATTCATAAATTCCGTGATAAAATTATAGATGAATTTTTCCTTTGTCTCACCCTGATGTATCTTTCGTCTGCGTATCCTGTTGATCAGACGTTTGGAAAAATCATCATCATCGATAAGTACGATGCTGTCACGATTTACAAAAAACTGGATCCGGTATCTGCTCTCCAGCACATCCAGAAGTTTGGGTATACAAAAAGAACCGCACAGACAATCCTGCTGTGTTTCTATCTTTGAAAATCCCACATCCGACAGATTGATCTCTCCCTCATAGACGATGCCCGCCTGTGAAAGTACCTTTTTTGCAGATGAAGATCCTGTAATAAACACAAGTCCTGTTCGTTTTTCATTCAGTTCGTCAGGCTCTATAAGTTCTAATCGTTCTCCCAGTGATAATATCATGTTTACAGCTCTCCCCAATTATTTTCTTCTATATAAAAGTATCATCTGCGAGTAAAATATGACTTGGTCATCGTGTTAATTCCTTGTAAAGAGTGTTTCTGCTTCCCTGCGCACAAACTGTTTTTTCTTCCTTTGTTGACTTTTACACTTGATTACGGTAAACTAATAAACAGTGAAAATAAGAGGAGAAAGGGCTCCTGTTCCGGATCATACCGGGGCAGGCGCCCTTTTTAAGGAGATGTATGACTATGAAAAACAAAAGAACTCACTCCCTTGCCTGGGGTGTTGCCTTTGTAGGCTTCACGACTCAGTTTGGCGGAGGATTTGCTTCAGGAGCACAGATTTATCAGTACTTTATCAATTTTGGTATCTGGACACTTATCATGCCATTTCTTGCACAGTTTCTAATGTCCTTATTTTACTGGTATGGAATGCGCTATGCCTATCGCCATAAAACTTATGATTACCGCAGCTTCTCTGATCGATTCTACGGAAAGTTCCACCCTGTATTTTCCAATCTCTATGAGATCGAATACTTTGTCATGGTATGTATGGCTCCGGCAGTAGCTTTTGCGACCGGCGGCTCAACCCTGCATACCTTAACAGGACTTCCTTATTTTACCTGCACGATCATCATTGGGGTATTTATATTTTTTATCACTCTGTTTGGCACTGACATTGTAAGGAAATGTTCCTCTGCACTATCGATACTCATTATCGCCGGAATGCTTCTTGTGCTCATCCCCAACATTATTGCCCAATGGGACACGATCACTGCTGCAGTACAAAACATGGCTTCCGGTTCCCTTCCTGTTGCAGCTCAGGGCAATGGAGGTTTTGGCAGTGCTTTGTGGTCAGCCTGTGTCTATGGTATCTTCCAGATCACTGCTATCGGGCTTATGTATCAGCACACACGCCGTCTAAATGACGAAAAAGAAATCGGCCGCTCTATGATTTATATGTTTATTGTGGATGCATTGATCATGGAACTTGCTGTCGTTGGACTTCTGGCCATCGCTTTTCTTCCCAAACTGGCCGAATACGACGTCCCGATGCTTCTTCTTGTCCAGTCCGGCGTCGGTTCAAAGATTCTTACTCCTGTGATTTCTATCCTGATCATCCTGGGTGCTGTATCTACCGGAGTAAATATGATCGCCGGGATCGTAGAACGAAGTGTCAGCCACCTGACAAAAGATAAAGATGATAAAAGACACCGTTACAGTGTGATCGCATCACTTTTATTTACTCTGCTTGCTTTTTGTATCGCTCAGTTTGGCCTGATCCCGCTGGTACGCACCGGATATTCCTATATCGGATATGCTACGCTGATTGTTATCATCCTTCCATTTGTCATACATTTTATAGCTCATTTTAGGAAAAAGGAGAATATATCAAATGATGTTAACTAATTATGAAATGAATCTTCCCAGCTATTCTATCGGTGATGATATCTATAAATCTGTTCCTTCCCTATGCGCCCCTTATGGTAAAAATGTACTTATCATAGGAGGTGCACGGGCTCTTGATGCATCACGAAAGCTGATCTGCCAGTCTCTTCTTGACAGTCCGCTGACCGTTCTTGATACCATACTTTTTGGAGATGACTGCACTTATGCCAACGTGGAACGACTTCGCAGCCTTCCTGCTTATCAAGAAGCGGACATGGTTTTTTCCGTAGGCGGAGGAAAATGCATTGATACCTGCAAGTGTCTGTGTATACCGGATGATAAACCAATTTTTACCTTCCCGACGATTGCATCCAACTGTGCTGCCTGTACCTCTGTATCTATCATGTATAATGAAGATGGTACTTTTCTGAAACCGCATTTTTATCTGCATCCGCCCCTGCATGCATTTATTCATACAGGAGTGATCTCTAAGGCACCTTCCCGCTATATGTGGGCAGGGATCGGTGATACTTATGCAAAATATTATGAAGCCACGATTTCCTCAAGAGATGAGCAGCTGGAACATTTTACTGCTTTGGGTGTCTCCCTGAGTCATATGTGTCTGGATCCCCTTGTTTTATATGCGCCTCAGGCATATAAAGATAATAAAATCCAGAAAACTTCCTATGAATTGGAGCAGACGGTTCTTGCCATCGTTGTCACCACCGGTATCGTCTCGATCTTCTTAACCCGAGATTTTACCCCCGATTATAACAGTGGACTTGCCCATGCGATTTTCTATGCACTGACCTCCTATCCCGTGATTGAAGAAAAACATCTTCATGGAGAAGTCGTTGGATTCGGAGTATTGATCGCACTTTTATGTGATGGTCAGCAGAAAGAATTTGAAAAAATCTATGAATTAAACAAAAAAATAAATCTTCCAGTCAGACTGGAAGATATTGAGATTACCAAAAAACAATTTGATGAGATCATAAGCCGTATTCCGGAAATGTCCGATGTGCGTCATTACCCTTATGCGATTACCCGCGAGATGCTTGAGTCTGCACTCACACATCTCGACGAATATACACGATCTCATATTTGATCACTTATAACTCAACATTTTTACGATCGCCGGTATATCAAGAACGAATATCGGCGATTTATCTTTGATCACCTTAATGATGCGAAGGTAACTACTGCCTCTGCTCTCCCGGTCCCATTCTACCAAAATCCCATTGTCATAAAATAGTTTTGTTACTGCCTCTACGGTAAGCGCAAGCACTTCATTTTCTATGGTCAATATCACACAGACTGACTCCTGACTTTTTTGTTCTTCTCCGCATAGCACACCAAAAGACAATACAGGGATAATACTTCCCTTATAATTATATACGCCTCTAAGATATGCTTCCTGCCTGGGCATCGGAGTTATCTGTGGTGTTGGTATGATCTCAAGTACACGTGCCCCATTGATCCCATATAGGATCTCGCCCTGTCGTATGACCATAACTATCGTCTTAAGTTTGTTCGTTAAGTTTTGCTCTTGCATCGTCTTCAAGACCTTTCTGATATAATCGGATCAGCTTTTCTGCATTCAGCATCATAGCCATATCTCCATCTCCTATGATCGCACATCCTGAGATTCCCGTGCTGGCACGATATTCACTCCCGAATAATTCCGGAAGCTTCTTTTCCACCGCCGTCAGCTGTCCCATGACTTCATCCACGATGATACATACCGCACTTCTTATCCCCTGAAGGATCAGCATATATTCCTGATCTGACTTTCCCGGAAGATCAAATACCTCTCTCATCCTCAAAATCGGAAGCATATTACTTCCCTGATAAAGTTCTCTGCCGTCCACTGTGGAAATCTGGGCTTTTATCTCATCCATAGAATGTATCCGGTCGATACTTCGTATCGGAAGGAGGCAATTCACATTTCCAACCATAAAATGAATACTTTCCACCGAGGTCATTGACACCGGAACTTCCATTATGATTTCTGTTCCCTGTCCCTTATCACTGTGCACCTCCAGTATTCCACCAAGCACATCCACGGCGTTTCTTACCACATCCATTCCCACACCACGTCCTGAATACTCATTTACCTTCACCGTTGTGGAAAATCCCGGCATCAATATAAAGTTCACGATTTCATCCTGCGTATATGCTTCCGGTGCTTTCACCAGAAGTCCCCTGGACTTTGCCTGTTCAAGTATCTCTTTTGCATTAAGTCCGATGCCGTCATCCTTTATACAAAATCTCAATCTGCCGTCAGCACTGCTCACCTGCAAAGAAACTTCTCCCGTCGGATTTTTCCCCTGACGGATCCTCTCATCGGGAGCCTCTATTCCATGATCGATAGAATTTCGGATCAGATGGATCAGTGGATTGACCATTGTATCAATAAGATTTTTATCTGCCTCTATCTCCTGGCCTTCCACCACAAAATTGACTTCTTTCTTTTCTTTTTTACATATATCGCGAACGATACGGTATAGCTGAGGGACAATTCCCGATACAGGCATTAAGGATGCCGAATTCACCAGTTCTTCCAAATCTGACAAAAGTTTATGAAAAGTAAGAGAAAAGTTCTCAAGTACCCTGTGATCTCCCAACTTCTCCATCTGATGATTGATGATCGTATGAGAGGTGATCAATTCACCTGTCACCTCCTGAAGCTTCACGATTTTTTCCCATGGAACACTGCTGAACTTCCCACTTCTTGAAACTACTGGCTGCTCCGTGGGTTCTTCTTTCTTGTCTGCATGTACATCCTCTGATTCATCCTTAGCCTGAGTGCCAACTTCCTTAGATACACTTTCATCAAAAGACATATCTTCAACATTTTCCACATAGGGAGATGAATCCAGCTTTGTAATGATTTTTCCCATCCTTGCTTTGTCAGATCTCAGATAAAGCAGGAATCCATTCTCCCTGATCTCGTCAATCGCTTCCGGCACTTCCAGATTTTCCGGCTGGTATGCAATTTGCTCACACATTCCCTTAATCTGATTGACCAGTAAAAATGCACGTACACTCTCCATCTGACAATTTTCTTTCAGGATCACCCGAAGATTTTTCTCCAGGATCTCACCCGTTGGAGTGTCTGTCTTTGATTTCTCTTCTTTCTTTGTTGATGTCTTCTGAATATTTTCCTGATTTTCCTGAGCTTCTGATGAATCCTCTTTTGCCGGTATATTCTTGTAAAGTTCCAGTTCCTTTGTAATCTGAGCCATCAGTTCCGTAATCTGTGATGGCTGAAAGTCCTGGTCTGTGATTCTCTCTATCTCATCTTTCACATAATCAGAATAAGTATACAGCAGACTAAAAATTCCTTCTTCTTTTCCCTGCATCAATGATGGATCTTCTCTGAACAGGTAAAACAAATCCTCCAGATGATGGGTACAGGTGCTCATGTCTTCCATTCCCATCATGGCAGAAGAACTTTTGATCGAATGTACCACTCGAAAGATACTGTTGATCGCCTCTTCTGTCAGATGATGTTCTCTCTCCGCCCGTATCAGATAGCCATCCATCTCTCCTATCAATTCAGTTGTCTCACTTTGATAGATATCTATCAAAGGCTCCATATCCGGACTAAAAAATCCCATTTTTATCTCCCTGTAGTTCTTATTCGTCGTATTCGAATGCTCCAACCAGTTCTTTTAACATCTGCATCTGCCCTGTCAGTTCTTCACTTGAAGCAGCACTCTCCTCTGCAGTTGCAGAATTCTCCTGAACAATATCAGAGATCATCGCAATGCTCTGTCTCAATTGAACAACTGCTGTGGCCTGATCATTGGATGCTCTGGAGATCATATCTACATTCTGAGCAGCTTCCTGTGTGGCTTTCACAACCTCCTGAAGCTTTCCTGAAGTCTTATCTGCCATATCTGAACCGTCCACCATCATCTGGACTGTCTGATTAATAAGTTCACTGGTAGTCTTACTTGCTTCTGTTGTTTTCGCAGATAACCTTCTGATCTCATTTGCTACTACAGAAAATCCTTTTCCAGCTTCCCCTGCTCTTGCCGCTTCCACAGCTGCATTCAAAGATAATATATTGGTCTGGAATGCAATATCCTCGATATCCTTGATGATTCCCGTAATATCCGCAGACATATCCTTCATCTGCTTCATTACATGGCTCATATTTTTCATCTGTTCACTGCTCTCATTGACTTCAATGCCCAAAGCCTCTGTCAATTTGCTGGTAGACATGGCATTTTGAGCATTTTCATTGATCCTTGTAGATACTTCGTTGATCGTAGCACCCAGTTCTTCCACTGAACTTGCCTGCTCTAATGTCGCCTGGGAAAGAGCCTGCCCGCTTCCTGCTATCTGTTCTGCACCGCGCATGACCTGCTCGGCACTTGTATTGATCTGTATCATTGCACTGGTAAGATTTGCTGAGATATTGTTCATCGCATCACGGATTGATTTAAAGTCTCCTTTAAACTCTGTAAGTGTATGATAATTCAGCCTTCCATTTCCTATGGCATTCATTCCTCTGTCAATCTCACCGATGTAAGAGCGCATCGTTTCAATCGTAGCCCTGAGACTTCCTGCAAGAGATCCTATCTCATTTTCACTTTCATACTTGATCGTCTGATCCAGTTTTCCTTCTGAAAGTTTCTTGGCAGCATTTTCCATCTCACTGAGTGGTCTTACGATCGATCTTGTGATCAATACACAAAGTGTAACTGCTGCAATGAGAAGAATCACAGATATCACAACAAGGATCACATATATCGTATCAACCAGCACCTGTGTCTGATCATATTTGTCTTTTGCATCCTGCTGTGCTTTCTCGATAACACCATCCAGTGCCACTCCGGAAGCATAACCTGCATCCTCTATATCTACTGTGGCTAACTGGTAGCCCTCAGCAAACTTTCCTGCTGCATATAAATCTTTCACCTGTTGGGTAAGCTCCTGAAGGATCGGGTAATTTTCATTGAGAATACTCATTTCGTCTTGGGATGTGACATTAAGATTACTCAGTGCTTCCAAGTCTGTCCCATACAGTGCAAAAAACTTGTCCAATTCAGCAACTTTTTGCTCATTGTATTCTTTCCGTTCAGTCTCAGACAAACCATCCATCGGCTGAGTGCTGATATAAACGCGGGCAAGATTCTTCGCATATCCCTGAAGATCTGTCTTTAATGTCTGACTTGTCTGAGCGATCTGAAACTGTTCGGTATAAAACTCTGACATATTAGAAGATATAATATGTATACTTATTACTCCTGCTGTCACTGCGATCACAAACAAAGCTACGATAACTATAAAGGATATCCTGAGCTTTTTTCCTATTTTCATGTTCTTTAATGCTTTCATCTTCCGTCCTCCATGTCTAGTGTGACAACAGCCCCGTCACTACTTCTACTATTTGATCTGTCTTAAATGGTTTTACGATAAATTCGCTTGCCCCTATCCGTATCGCCTCCATGATCGTTCCATCCTGTCCGATAGCGGAACACATCACGACCCTGGCTTTTGGATCAAACTCTATGATCTCTGTGAGTGCTTCAATACCATCTTTCTCTGGCATCGTCACATCCAGCATGACCAGATCCACCTCATTTTTTTTGTACAAATCTATGGCTTCCTGCCCGTTTTTTGCTTCGATAAAATGTGTGATCCCTGCAGTTGTCAATGCATTTTTTATCATTTTTCTCATAAATGCTGCATCATCCGCAATCATAATGACTTTCTCATTCATTTCATTTTCCTCCATTACTGTCTGACTTATTGTTTATTATCCTTGCACCTGCCTCGGTGAGTATCCGCTTTATCCTTTATTTTCAAATCTTCGGATAAGGTATTGTGCGATTTCCTGGTTCGGAAGCAGTATATCTACACCGCCCAGCTCATCTGCTGCTCTGGGCATCCCAAAGACCGTGCAGGTCTCTTCATTTTGTCCTATGGTGTGGGCACCTGTCTCATGCATATGAAGCATTCCTTCTGCGCCATCGCTTCCCATCCCGGTAAGGATGATTCCCGTTGCCGCTCGTTTTGCTGCCCTTGCTGCAGAATCAAAAAGTATATCCACAGACGGACAAAAATTATGATGTCCATCATCCGGTGAAAGTCTCACCCTGTATCCTTCCTCCACTTTATATAATGTGAGCTGCATTCCGCCTTTTGCAATCAGTACGGTCCCTCGCTCAACTTTATCTCCATTTTTTGCTTCCCTTACATTCAGCTCACAGTTATGATCCAGACGCATCGCATACGCTTTTGTAAATCCCGGCGGCATATGCTGGACCACAACGATCCCTGGCATCCATGAGGGAAGATCTTTTAATATCTCTAAAGTAGCTTCTGTGCCTCCAAGGGATGCTCCTATTACGATCACGCTGTCTTTATCTGCTTTTTGTGGCTGTCTCACCAGCATTTGTCTGGCAGCCGATACATCCGGCCCTGATCGATGTCCGCTGAAACTATTTGCCTGTGTCTTGATCTTCAATTTTAATAACATAGCAAACTGATCTGCAGTACGTTTCTCACCATTTTGGATCTTCTGTATAAAATCTTTTGCTCCCAGTTCCATTGCTCTCTCACACATCTCTGGTATGGATGTTACAACGATGACCGGTATGTCATACTGTTCTACCAGTGCAGTCAAAAGCTCATACTCTTTCACATCCGGAAGTGCCATATCCAGTGTAATAACATCCGGCTGCACCTTCTCTATGAGTGCAAAGGCCTCCTGCCCGCTTCCTGCCACGCCGCCAACCTCTATCTGTTCATCTGAAGAAAGGATGCGTGTCATATATACTTGATACAAACGGGAGTCTTCTATGATAATTGTCTTTATTTTCCTTTTAGCCATTCTTTCTCCCCTCCGGTTTTCGATAAACCGCCGGTTGAATATATTCGAATGGAAGCTGTGTCCCCTGCAGGGTTTCGGTATGGCTGATAAACAAATATCCTCCCGGCAGCATCTCCCTGTATATATTTTTCAAAAGCTGATTCCGTTCTTCTTCCTTAAAGTAGATCAATACATTTCTGCAAAACACAATATGAAACTGTTCACCCATCACCATAGGATTCAAAAGATTATGCTTTTGAAAATCAATATTTTTCTTTACCAATGGCTTCACCTCAAAGGTTCCATTTTCAAAAGGTCCACAGTACTGGCTGCGCCACGATAAAAGCAGCCGGGCATAATCTTTACTGTCATATCTTGCTTTTTGGGCTGTTTTTAAAGCATCTGCTGAAATATCTGTTCCCAGAATATGAAAGGGCACCGTTAATGTTCCATTTTTTTGGCAATCCATCAGATACATAGCCAATGTGTAACACTCCTGTCCGGTTGCACATGCCCCACACCAAATATTGATATTTTCCGTCCATGACCGCTGAAGCTTGGGGATCACCTGATCCGTCACATAGGAAAAATGTGCTTCTTCTCTGCAAAAATATGTATAATTGGTAGTCAGCCGGTCTACCATCCGCTGTTCCAATGTTCCTGTCTTATCATTCTGCAGCATCTGCCAATACTCTGAATAGGTATCACACTTGCACCTTGCAAGTTCTATCCACAATTTACTTTCGATCAAAAACTGTTTCTTTTCCAGATTGATCCCATATTTTTTTCTTACATAGGAGGCAATCATCATAAACTCGCTTTGAGTTAATTTAATCACTTTTTATCGCCACCACCCCTGTATCGGGAAGGAAAATCTGTTCATCATCCAATACAATGACATCCATATTACTTCCCTCATCTTTTCTTACCGTATCATGCATCGATGATGTCATCGTAAAAAATCCCCCTACTTTCGACAAAAGATACGCTGTCCGCTGACTTCTATTTTTATCATCATTATTTCCATACCTGCAGACCGCTGCAATCCCTCCGTTTTCTCCTGAAGCTGAAAACACAGGAATTACTTCATTTTTATAATACATCACCCCAAAAGTCCATGGATTTTGAGATGGTATCTTTGCGACTATAATATCTGAAACTATTTCCTCCAGGTACTCTGCCGGAAATGCAAAACATGTCTTTCCCATATAAAGTTTCAGATATGCTTCACTGATATTATTTACCATCGGTAATCTCCTCTGACTTTGGAATATATCTCTTTAGCTGATTTCCATCCAGAAGAAACAGCAGTCTTTTTCTCTCTGGAAGATATGACACTCCTCCGATGTATGAGTTATCACTGTCACAAAGGATCTGGGGAATCTCATATTGGTTTTCCGGCTTTATCTGGATAAGATCTTCTACCTCATCCACTGCCAGTCCAAATATATCATAATCATACTGAAGTACGATCACGCTTCGATATTTCTTATCTTTCTCCCTCTTTCTTCTAAAATCCAAAATTGGAAGTTCTTCGAAGGCACTCGCATTATATTCTGAATTTGCATTCAGGTCGCCTTCTTCATAGGAAAGTATCCTCACCACATTATAGACAGGCACTATGAATTTTAGATCACCCGAATCAAAACAGATAAAACTTTCTTCCGTCTCTATATTCTCCATAGACTATCCTTCCAGTCTTCCCAGTATCTCCCGCAATGACTCAAACTTTGGCTGCAGCAGGATATGGCTTACTACTTCCTGTGCAGAATAGGAAAATGTATTCTTGATAAATAAAACCTCCTGAAGTTCGTCTTTGTACTCCTTGGAAAATACATCGAAGATCTCTCTGCTTCTTCCTATCTCCAGTGATGGTACCGAGACATCCATATCAAGGGCAAGCATCGATGCAAGCGCATTCAGATAGGCATTACACATGATATTGCCCAGTTCACAGATGGATGATTCCTGCATCTCACTCATCTCATGAATATCATTTAATTCTTCACCGGTGAGTTCTTTGACCATGATCTTGGCAAAGTGCTCATTCAGCATAAATGTTACCATACATTCAAGACTTCCTCCAACTTTTATGGCAACACCAACATGTTCTTCATTTCCCTCATCCAACGTCTCTGTCAAATGCTGGATATCTACGATTTTTATCGTAGGCAGATCCATCTTTATAGGATAATCTGTCAGCTGTGAAAGTGCCGTCAGAGCATTTCCAGTTCCTATATTTCCCAATTCCAATAATATGTCTTTATGTTCTTCATTTAAATCCGAGTAATCGTTAACCATTCTGAATTCTCAGCTCCTTTATTCTTTCTCTTCTTTCAAGATGAACTCGTACAATGTCTGATACAAAACATCCATAGAAATCGGCTTTGTCAAATGTGCATCCATTCCTGCAATTTTTGTTTCAAGCGCATCCTCGTCAAAAGCATTTGCTGTCATAGCAATGATCGGAACACTCTTGGCATCCTTTTTTTCCAGCTTTCGTATAAGCTTTGTTGCTTCGATCCCATCCATGACCGGCATACGCACATCCATCAAGATCGCCTGGTATTCTCCATCCTTGGAATCCTCAAACATTCTGACAGCTTCCTGACCATTACACGCCATACCCACTGCACAATTTTTCCTTTTTAATAACTTGTGGACAATCTCCATGTTTATCTTATGATCTTCCACTAATAATACTTTTTTCCCTTCAAAATCGTATTCCAACGGAATATTTTTCTGATCATATCCCTCTGTTTCTGATTTTTTAGCAGCGATCGGAAGAAGCATATCCAAAGTAAATTCCGTACCCAATCCCTCACGGCTGCGAACGGATATCGTTCCATTCATAAGATTCACAAGATTTTTCACAATAGCAAGTCCAAGTCCGGTACCTCCATATTGTGCTGAATTTTGCCGCTTTGCCTGCTCAAATGGTTCAAATATCTGTTCAAGGGAATCTTCTGCGATCCCTTTTCCTGTATCCTTCACGATAACGTTGATCTTCGCACATCCGTCTTTTTCCCACAGCTGCTTGACTGAGACACTGATTTTTCCACCCACATCAGTAAACTTAACTGCATTTGACAGTAAATTGAAAAATATCTGCTGGATCCTCATCTTATCCAGCATGATTTTTTCATCCGATACATTCTCTTCCTGATAGGTGAATTCCAGCTTTTTCTTATCAATCTGTGTTTTCATAGAAACCATGATAAAGTCAATACATTCCCTGATCGAATAAGGTTCTGGATTCAGCTGGACCCGTTCACTTTCTATCTTAGACATGTCTAAGATATCATTGATCAATCCCAAGAGATACTTGCCGGATGAGTTGATCTTATTCAGATAATCAAGCATTGCATTAGGATCTTTGATCTCATCGATCGCCAGTCCTGACAGACCCAGGATAGCATTCATCGGAGTTCTTATCTCGTGGCTCATACGTGACAGGAACATGCTCTTTGCCTCATTTGCCTGCTTTGCTTCATCCAGTGCCACTTGAAGACGATGATTTTGTTCCTGCTGCTCTTCATAAATATCTGTAACATCTGTGTGGACCATGCAGATTAACTGTCTGTCCTCATCCAGATAAAAGGCCTGTACCTTCTTCCTGTACTGTTTATTATCTATGTAAAGAGTTCTAAAATATATTGAGCAGACCGGTTCACGTTTTAGATCCGTCATGATATTATCCATGGAAAAGTCGCTGATGCACCTCTCCTTATCTTCTTTTACCACCAGATCCGGGATCACCGTGTGAATGTATTCCTCGTAATCCATGCTTGTAAAATCAAGATCATATATAGTATTTTCCTTTACGATCAGCGGATGTATCGTCTTGTCGATCAGGTTCAGATAGCTGACAACCTCTGCTTCCATACCCAGAGTTCTTGAATATGTTGTCTGTCTGATCACCTCTTCATCGATATCATGGACATACATAAAGACAAGTATATCTCCATCTGTAGGCTTCTCTATGATATTCCAGGTAAATCTTATCCAGTGCATCCGACCTGTATTATCCTGGTATCTGCACTGCATGCTGATCTTTCTGTCACCTTTTCGATATTCCATTAGTAGATTATCCCGGTTAAACCGGTTCAGGAATTCCTCTTTCTCCCGTGGTTTCACAACATAATTCGAAAGTGTATCTCTCGTTTCCTCGATACTCTTGCCATTATAAATCGAATGTTTTAAAACCATCTGCGTGTTGAATTCCATTAATCTATCCTGGGTGAGATTGAATATCGCTGTGCCGATAACATTTTCCTCCCAGGTTGACTGTTTGATCATCTCTGTCTCATACAGTTCATGCCGTTCAAGCTGTGCATAGTAGCTGGCTGTATCATCCGTAATATAGATGATACGGGACCGGATCCCATTCCAATCGATCAGTTTTCCGTTAAGGATCAAATGTCTTTTACTGTTTGACGGAATGATCTGCTTTACTGTATATTCATCAAAAGTCAGCTGTTCCATATAATCATTCAGTTTGGGAAAATCTTCCAAAAGCTTTGCGGCCGCATTATTTATATATAATAATTCATTGGTTTCCATAGAAAGTACAGAGATAGCTCCCGGTGCATCGTCCAACATACTCTGATACATCTTCTCTGCTGCTGTTGTCGGCGACACGATCACCTGATATACCGGACACTCATCTTCCTCGCGTACCTTCACCGCATGTGCATGGATCCATACAAGACTCTGGTTTTTATGTACCAATCTGGCAGTAAATTCCACTTGATTTCCACTGGCCACTGCACTGGCTATCTTGGCACTTACGCGGGGACGATCCTTCTCATAAATCATCGTTCCGATAATGTCTTTCTTGATAAGTTTCTCCATCTCTTCTTCTGTCCGCCCGCCCAGTGCCGCCACTCCTGCACTGACGAATATGGAGGATAACTTTTTCCCCACTTTAACCAGCATGACACCGCCTGGTATATTATCCACGATCGTTTCAACAGCATTTCTTTGTATCGCCGTATCCCGCAGTTCTATCAGATTCGCCACCCGCAGTTTGAGAACATTGGGATTCAGCGGCATCTTCAGATATTCATTGACTCCGTAAGATAAAACTTCTTCCTCATCACTTTCGCTGCTGTCTCCTAATACAACAATGGGGATCATCGTATACTGCATACCGCCTCTGACTGAGGCCATAAATCCGTAATCATTTTTCACAATGATCGAGATGCTTGATAAGATCACAGCGATCTCATCCTGCTCTTTTCTGAGTATGGACAGCACCTCCTGTCCGTTTTTTGCCTCTACCAGTTCATACTCATCCTTCAGGATGTCGAAAATATGGGCGCGATTCGCCTCATTTTCGTCTGCAAGAATAATCTTTTTTGCATGTTTTTTTGTCTCAGAAGGTTTATAAAAAATACTCTTTCGTATATCTGCCTGAACAACTCTATGACCAGAATCAATAAAAACACTCTGTATCACATCCTGACCATCGCTCAATCTGACTATACTAAGAGTACCAATGACATATGCTATCGTTTTATCTTTTTTTAATATGCGATGACCAAAATTAACCGGCTGCCTTTTTTGTATACAGCGCCGGAGAAATCTTTTTACGATCTCAACATCGTATTCATATATAAGGGAAAGCAAACCACCTTGAGTTGTCTTGCTGAAAGCTTCCTTTGTTTCATAACCAAAAATCTGAGCACTTGTAGTATTAAACTGCAAAATCTCAGGATCCTCACTTATTGTGTATCTGAATATACCGCACAGAACAGACTCAAACAAGTTCAGTTCTGATTCTTGTGCAAAATTTATATTATTCATTTTTCCCCACCTTTACATACAACATTTATCTTTGACCCAATTATCCACTTCTATCATATTCAATGTATCACTAAGAATTATACCATTTTCGCATATTTTTGTAAATCAAGGGGTCTTCGTTATGACTGCGTAAATTTACCTTCGGAAATAATGGTGTAGAGTTCACCCACGGATGCGCTGCTAAAGTATCAGGCAATGACTTGTGAGTTTAATATACAT
>SAAH01000205.1 GCA_009929525.1 Clostridia bacterium
TTTCTAAAAACCTAAAACTGGTGCTAAAACAGAAAAATTATTTTCTCTGTTTTGCACAAATATAGTACTTGTTAGATATTAGGGTACTGAACAGTTACTTAATAAAAATAAAAAGATCGGTGTCCATCAGGTTATTGTTGGAGAGAAAACTATAATAGAGGCAGTAGTGTAAGCGATACGATACTGTTAAACATAAAAAAGCTTCCATGCCCCCGGCAATTTGCCGGGACATGGAAGCTTTTTCGTTCTGGTGCATAGAAAGGATCTTTTTTATTTTACCCAGGCACCACTCTTATTCACATAATATTGTCCAATCCATGTATTAGATGCCATACGTCCAGATGGAGAGTACATATAATACCATGTTCCTCCAACGTTCTGCCATCCAGTCTTCATGGAACCATCATCAATGGAAGCACTCAGATAGTACCAGCTTCCGCTGATGAGCTGCCAGCCGTAACACATTGCACCGTTACTGCCCAAATAGTACTTCTTATTGCTGATCCATTTCCAACCAGTCTGCATGGAACCATCGTCGATGGAATTGCTCAGATAATACCATTTGCCATCGATTTTCTGCCAGCCGATCTTCATGGAACCATCATTGATGGAGTTGCTCAGGTAATACCATTTTCCACCGATGAGCTGCCAGTCATAGCGCATAGCACCATCTGTTCCAAGGTAATACCAATTGCTGCCGGATTTCAGCCATCCAGTCTTCATGGAACCATCAGAGTATGTACCGCTCAGGTAATACCAGTTTCCGCCAATATTCTGCCATCCGATCAGCATCTTTCCTTCAGAATCAAAGTAGTAACGTTTTTCACCAACTGTTTTCCAGCCAGTAGCTACTTCACCAGAAGCGTTTGTGTAACACCATGTCTGACCAGCCTGATGCCATCCGGCACTGACAGGTTTTCCATTCTGGTAGAAGTAAATAGTACCATTCTTTGTTACGAATCCATCAGTTGCAGGTTTTACAGTGGTTTTGTCCAGTGTGATCGTGCGATCAAAGATAGAAGCGGACCAAACAACATCAAAAGCCTTATCCTGATTTACGCTATCTTTGATATCATAGGTAAATTCTTTTGAACCGGCAGCTTTTACCATATTGTCTCTTTCTACTGTCTGGAATACGGTGATGCCATCCTGAACAACACTCATAGTTAAAGGAATAGAAAGAGCAGGGTTGCTGTCTTTTGTATAAGATGATGCCGGAATCTTGTTAAGATAGTTGGCAATCTTATCATTAACATTCAAGGTACCGATCAGCTTCAGGCCATCTTTTGTGGAAGAAGTTGTTGTCTTTCCACTTACGATAGAATCTACAGAAGCATCAGATTTGTACATATTGTCGCGGGCATAAGCGAAAGCGGATTTGAAATAAGGAATATAGAATTCGCTGTTATGATCTCCGTTTTCAATAAAGAAATAATGATCTACGCCTTTTTCAGTAAGCTGTTTATCAAGTTCAATGGCAGGAACACCAAATCCGTACAGATCCTGATTGCCGCACATGAAGTATAATGCATAGTAGTTTAGATATTCAGCACTTTCCTGATTTGCGATTACATTTGGACTATTGTTGCC
Source organism: Clostridia bacterium (assembly GCA_009929525.1). Classification (GTDB taxonomy): domain Bacteria; phylum Bacillota; class Clostridia; order Lachnospirales; family Lachnospiraceae; genus Oliverpabstia. The sequence continues at coordinate 1,591 of SAAH01000205.1, forward strand.
ACCCATGCTGAATGCACCAAAGAAACTTATAGCACCAGAGAAGAAATCTGGATTTCTGAGGGCAACACCATATGCACCCTGTCCGCCCATGGATGCACCGGCAGTCAAACGATATCTTGAGTCTTTTATAGTACGATAGGTGCTGTCGATCATAGGAATCAGCTCGTCTGTTATCATTTTTTCCCAGTTGTCTTTCCACCAGCTACTTTCAGCACTGTTAGGAATAACAACAATCATATCATCAATCATACCAGATTCGATTGCTTCATTCAGAAGCTGATCTACATGATCAGTCATATATGAGGTATGATCACTGTTGAACTGGTGAAGCAGATAAGCTGTAGGATAGTATTTATCTGTTTCAAAATAATCTTTTGGCAGATACACAAGATATTTTTCTGTTGCAGTTCCAGAAGAGCCTGCTGCGAAAGAGGAGTCATAGGAAGCCTCGTAGAAAGTGGAATGATTTCCAAACATCAGGAATTTGACTCCACGTTTTACATAAGTATCCTGGAACTTGATTTCTTCTGTGGTCTTATCATCAAAAGTAATGGTACGAACGGCATTGTACAGATACAGATCTTCTCCGCTGCTTCCTGTAGTCTCATAGATGGAGATGTCGGAATCTTTTATGGATGCAATATTGTTGACATTGTATTTCTCTTTATCTGCTTTAAGCTTAGCTGATTTATTAATTCCAGATGCAAAATAATCATCCGCTATAGTTGAAGCATAACCATTGAAATCTTTGGATTCCAGAGAGGCAACTTGATATCCAACTGCTTCTTTGAGAAGAGTCTGAATATCTTTTGTGGGTGCTTTAGAAGGAAGTCCCTGCAGTTTGTTGAATGCTGCCTGGCTGTAGAGACCTACAGGTCCATTGTACCAGCCACCACCGCCATATGAGTCATTAAGACAGTGAACATAGATTGTATTCGTTCCACCATAATTTAAAAGCGAAGAGTCGATAGTGAATTTACTATATACAGCCCAGGTAGTATCACCAGTTGGGGTACCGTCTTCGGTAAGCCCGGTTCCACCGACTTTTGTTCCATTAACAAAAACTTCTCCACGGTCATCCATATATCCTACAGATAAGGTGAGATTTTCTTTAGGGAAATTTTCGGGAAGTTCAAATGTTCGTGCGTACCATCCCCAACCTTTGTTCAGATACCAGATTTTGGTTATATTACCAAATCCAGCCTCCCAGTTTGCAAGAGCTGGCTGAACTGTATGCCAGGATTCATATTCATCACTTGTTAGGGAAGAAACAGTGTAAGGATCGTTATCACCAACATATTTGAAATACCAATCTCCCATAAGGTCGATCAACATATCTTCATCAGCAGCACCAGTATCCTGAATGCGAATCAGTTTTGCTGTTGCAAGTTCTATCGTCACTCCGAGAAGTTTGACAGAAAGAGATACAGTAGATGAAGAATTATTTACTTTGTTCAATACATCAATATCACCGTCATAGGTTCCAGGACCTGTGATAGAGGTGACTGTACTTGCTGAAGTAAGAACTTCTTTGGTAGAAGGATCAATAACTGGAATCAGAACCTCCATATCAGAAGCTGAACCAGAGAAGAAAGAACTATACTTGTCAGCAACCTTAACAGAATAATGTACACTTGCAGTTTCAGCTGCAGCATTGAGAGCAGCTTTTTTCAGAGATACTGTTCCAGTTGCGATGCCTGCATCGAAAGAGTCAGTCAGACGAGTAACAACTCGAGAAGCAGATTCCTTCATGAAAGTATCAGAGTAAGAGCCGGTACGGATTGTGAATTCATGTTTATCAAAAGGAATAGATTTTTCCCAGTTGATGAACATAGCACCAATATTAGCGGTAGAATTCAGCATATTTGTCCAGGCATCATTTGATGGAGCATCCAAATAGGTATAAAAATTATTATAGAATTTGGAATTTCCATTGTAAATAATGCGAAGAGCATTGTATACATCGCCATAGATCGGATACCAGCGATTGGAGCCACTTACGAAATCTCCGCGGATACTGATGTTTGTGCTAATCTAAATATAGGTCAGATGGTTCATTGAAAACTAGGTCACTTTCCACCCAAGACATGCTATCCTATCAGTATCACACTGAGAGGA
>SAAH01000081.1 GCA_009929525.1 Clostridia bacterium
GTTCAGAAACAGTATACACCTAAAAAGGCGTGATGTCTTTATTTTTAGGCAATTTAAAGTAACTTTGGTAAAATTTCAGATTTGCTCATTTATAGTAGTTTATTATATGCATCCTGTTATGTGATAGGTACAGCCTCTAGATGTTTTAAAAATATATCTTCCCTTATCATCATTTTCATATGCGACCGGTTTCCCATCACACTCTATCCGCAGCTTTCCATGGCTGCGGATTTTGGCTGTCTGACCACTATTGGACAATAAGACTGCCTCTTCCAGCCGATGTTCTTCCCATTCCATGTCAATTACAAATCCGCCTTCCGCACATAATCCTGTCACTTTTCCACACTTCCAACTCTCAGGCAACGCCGGGAGCAAAAACATCTCATCCAGATGACTTTGCAGCAGCATCTGTGCGATACCGCAGGTTCCGCCGAAGTTTCCATCTATCTGAAATACCCATGGTATTCCTGTGATACGATCAAGAGGCGGATGCAGATCAAACATATTCGGTGCTGTGAGTTTCGTGATAAGATACCGCAGTGACTCCTCCGCTTTTTGTCCGTCCTGAAGTCTCGCATACAGATTGATCAGCCATGCACAGCTCCATCCCGTATGCCCGCCGCCATATTCCATCCGTCGTTCCAGCGCTTTTCTGCATGCCTCCACAAGTTCCGGAGTATCATACTCATTGATCTGGTTTGACGGAAACATTGGATACAGATGCGAAAAATGCCTGTGACCAATCTCCCACTCATCATAATCCACCCGCCATTCCATAAGCTGACCATGTTTTCCCACTTTATAAGAAGGAAATCTTTCCATCATTTCCTTTGCCTGTCTCTGAAATTCTCTGTCATCGCCCAAAATATCTGCACTCTCCAGATATTCTCCAAAAACATCTCTAAGAATACCAACATCCATCGTACATCCCATACACGCACGGCCTGTCTCACCATTTTTCATTACATAAGTATTCTCCGGCGATACAGACGGGCAGGTCACCATTTCCCCTTGATCCTCGATCAAAAAGTCCATAAAAAACTGCACACATTCTTTCAGTACAGGAAACATTCTCTGCAAGAAATCTTTGTCCATGGTATATCGATAATGCTTCCAGATATGTGTCGCCAGCCATGCACCGCCCATTACCCAATAAGTCGCCGGGACTGCCAGATCCTGCGGAGCTGTATCCGCCCACACATCCGTATTATGATGGGCTACAAAGCCTCTGCAGCCATACATCTGTGCTGCTGTTCTTCGTCCATTTTCCACCATACGTTCCAGAAGATCAAACAATGGTTCATGGCACTCCGATAAATTACAATTCTCTGCAAGCCAATAATTCATCTCTGTATTTATATTTATCGTATATTTCGAATCCCAGGTAGGCTCCAGTTTTTCGCACCAGATTCCCTGCAGGTTTGCCGGAAGACCTCCCGGCTGGCTGCTTGCCATCAGCAGATATCTCCCATATGCATAATATAATGCTTCCAAACCCAAATCTGCTTTTCCTTCTGCCAAACGCTTGATTCGTTGATCCGTAGGGAGGTCCATCAGCCTTTTGTTATTTTCCAGAGATTCTTTGTCTTCCAGAAAAAGAAGCGAACGGCTAAACATTTCCTTATGCCTTTTTATATGTTTTTCCTTGATTTCTTCATATCTGCCCGCATCAAGGTGTGATAACTGATTTTTCAGATATTCACTGCAATCTTGAATTTTCTTTCGTCTATAGGGAAATGTCGTTACGCCATTTGTGTATAAGATGACCTTATCCGCTTTTGTTATGACAAGGTGTTCCCCTATCACTTCGGCTTTCCCTCCTATCACAGAGGCTTTAGCCTGAACGCAGAATTCGCTCCCGCCCTTCCCCAGATCACCATCGATGAATATGCATTCTTCACCCGCCTTGCCTGCACAGTTATAGAATCTTCCCCGAGTCATGAGCACCGACATGGAAATCCCTTCTATCTTCCCCGATGAAAATGCTGTTACAAATACATCTTCCTCCAAAGATATAAAATTCTCCATCTTATACTCTACGCCATTTTGTGTATAAGCCACTGTGGTGATACCACTTTCCAGATTAAGTTCCCTCCTATAAGAATCAACATCTTCCTCTTCATGTTTTATCTTATAGAAAACATCACACAACGTCTGATATGGTCTTTCACTCTGCGGAATTCCTGACAGTGCGTATACTTCCATCTCTTCCGCTTCCTGGATCTTCCCTTCTTTTATAAGTGCCCGTATCTTGGGAAGATAGGTCAGTGCCTGTGGATTCAGCCGGTCTATTGGTCCTCCATAGACAACACTTTCCTCATTCATCTGTATACTCCCCTCGAAAGGCTCACCGTATACCATCGCTCCCAACCGTCCATTTCCCAAAGGAAGTGCTTCGATCCATGACTGTGCCGGTCTGTCATACATTAATTTGTAGTTACTCATCTATCCCTCTCCTTTCAAAAAAATCCTATGCTGCCGATTCAAAAACTATATAAAGTTCTCATCAGATAACTCCATACTAGCAGACACTCTCCCAAAAATGAATGGACAAAATGCACTTCCTGCATGTATTTTCGGTTGCTTTAAAATGTCAGTCAGGATATAATTTTATCAGTACTGGCAGAGCAAACAGCAACATACTATGAATGCAAGCTTTTGAGGCCGTTCTTTTGCAGCGGCAGACTGGAGGATGTTATGATTCATGTTATCATCGTTGAAGATGAGCCCGCGATCGCCCGGGGTCTCTCCCTTCTCATCACACAAAATTATCCTGATTTTGAAGTTCTTGCTCTCTGCCGAAACGGAAAAGAAGGATATGATAAAATATTACAATTAAAACCTGATCTGGTTTTTGCTGACATTAACATGCCCGTTATGAACGGACTTGATATGATCCGGCAGTTAAAGCAATCTGGCATTCACAGCCGATATATCATCCTGACTGGCTATGCTGAATTTGAGTATGCCCGCACAGCTATACAGCTTGGTATTTCCGATTATCTTTTGAAGCCTATCGCACCTGATGTCCTCAGCAGTATCCTGAAGTCATGCCGCCAACAGCATATGGCTGCCACCAGGATCCTTCAGGCCGAATATCTGCAGCGCTGTCTGATCAGTGAAACCGTCACTCCCGAGAAGAACAATCCTCTGCTCACTTATTCCTGCACATTTTTCATTCTTTTTTCCGGTTCTATGTGCGGAAATATATATAATGAAGCGATCATTGATGCTGATCTTTTGTCTATCGATAATTCCTTTATCCACAATCTTGAAAAAGAATACTCCGTGCTGATTCAGGTTCTCCGCGGACGTCACTATAACGAATGCATTTACGCCGTTATCCATCCCATTGATCATGTAGTTGATCTGGAGAGTATCGCTGAACAGATTTATCATTCTTTCCATCCGACCGACACTTACATGAATCTGATCGTCTCGGATACAACTAATGATGGACACGCTCTCCATGACATAATACAAAACACGTACCTTTTTGCGTTATTTAACAATACCTTTGGCTGCGGATCCATAAAAAAATGCGGACCGCTCCCGAACGAACCAATACACGTATCACTTGAGATCAAAAAAATCTGTTCCGGTATTCCTGAACAACCCGGACAGGATCTGTTGTATGAGTTCATGAATTCCATGATCAAATACTGGAAGTTAGAGCAAGTGACACAGTTCCAGCTTATTGCGGATCTGCGTTATTTTATCAGTACAGTCATCCGGGATTATACCGAAGAAAATGTCATCTATCCCGATGCCGCTGAGATCGTATCTACCTGCCGCTCGTATGATGATCTGGAAAAAGAGCTTCAATATGAACTGGAACGGATCTATTGTTTCAAAAACAATATTTCCAAAAGCAGCCAGCAGTCTCTGGCCGCCCAGGTACGAAACTGGCTTGATAAGAACTTCACCACGCAGATAACCTACAAAATCTTCCAGGATATCTTCGGTCATAATGAAAAGTACATATCAACCCTTTTTAAAGAAGAATATGGCATCTCTCCAAGCAAATATATCGGCCAGCTTCGCCTCGAAATGGCAAAAAAACTGATGGAGAGCAACCCCGATATTCTCTCAAAAGATGTCGCCGAGATGGTTGGCTTTACAGATGCATTTTATTTCAGCAGAGTTTTCAAAACTCATGAGGGCATCTCTCCAAGCCAATATATGCGTAAGCTGAAAGAACAGTAATATCTAAAAACAAATCCAAATCAGCAGACCGAAACAGCAAAAGACAAAAAAGGAGCAAGTCAAGGGGATCAGCCCTCATCTTGCTCCTTCTCTTTATCTTATATTTTTCTAGAACTCGATCTCAGAAATTTTAACTGGTCTATGCTCTTCAACAGATTTCTTTGCAGCCAATCCCATAAGAACTGGTTTCAGACCATCTTCTACACCAACTGGTGTATCTGTATCATTTTCAATAGCCTCAACGAACTCGTTGATCTCCTGTGCATATGCTGTCATGTAACGCTCCAGGAAGAAGAACATTGGTTTTTCGCCTGTTACGCCATCGCCATTGCTGATAACTGCGTTAGACTGGCTGTCATTTGCATTAGCAACCATTCCGTTTGAACCAAATACTTCTGCTCTCTGATCATATCCGTAAACAGCTTTTCTGGAGTTGTCGATAACTGCGATCGCTCCGTTAGCCATCTTCAGAGTGATAACTGCTGTATCTACATCGCCTGCTTCTCCGATAGCCGGATCAACTAAAACTGCGGACTGTACATAGATTTCTTCAGCATCACATCCTGCCAGGAAACGAACCATATCAAAATCATGGATAGTCATATCAAGGAACATTCCGCCTGAAACTGCAGCGTACTCTGCTGATGGCGGCTCAGGGTCTCTTGATGTGATCTTGATGATATGTGGCTCACCGATTTTGCCAGCAGCAACTGCCTGCTGAACAGCACGGAAGTTATGATCAAAACGACGGTTGAAACCAACCTGATATTTTGTTTTCTTTCCTTCCAGAGCTTTGATAACTGCTTTGATCTTATCTACATCATGATCAATTGGTTTTTCACAGAATACATGTTTTCCAGCCTCGATAGCTTCGATAGAGATTGGAGAATGTGTATTTGTTGAAGAACAGATCAAAACTGCATCGATCTCAGGATCAGCAAGAACTTCTTTGTAATCCTTTGTTGTGTTCGGGATCCCCATTCCTTTTGCCCACTCTTCAGTAGCCTCATTCATGAATGGATCTGCGATTGTTTTAACAGTTGCATTTTTTACATAATTAGAAATACTCTCTGCATGTACCTTTCCGATACGTCCTGCTCCAATAATACCAATTGTTACCATAGTTTTTCTCCTTTTTGATGAAATTTGTTGTTTTCTGGTTTTAAAAACTCATTTTCGATTGACAGAATTATATCACTTAATCACAACTTAATCAATAGTTTATCATTTTTATTTTGTAAAATTTTTATCAATCTATTTTTTCATTACATAAACGATGAGTACGCAAACAAATTTCTTTATATTTTTTATTTTTTGTATTGACATTTAATGCATATTGTTTTATATTAATATCAGTAATAATTATTGTTATTGAAAGGAGGAAATTATGGCAACACTAAAATACAGCCGGCAGCGAGAATCCATCAAAGATTTTCTTATGACGCGGACTGATCACCCCACGGCCGATGTGGTTTATCATCAGCTTCGGAAGATTTATCCGAACATCAGCCTTGGAACGGTTTACCGTAACCTGTCCCTCCTGGCAGATATCGGAGAGATCCAGAAGATCTATACCGGAGATGGAGTAGACCATTTCGATGGACAGGTGGTCCCTCATTATCATGTGGTTTGCACAAAGTGTCACCGCGTCATGGATCTGGATATGGATTATATGACTGAAGTGGAAGAAAAAGCTTCCCACCATTTTAATGGAAAGATCACCAGTCATATCACCAACTTCTATGGTGTCTGCAATGACTGTCTGGATACCCCGGACGTAGCGCATTAGTTTTGTCAGACAGGTTTCTCAAATATCACAGCTTGTTTTAAACTGAAAATATTTTTTGAAAAGCTGTTGACAAACAACAAATGATGTGTTAAATTAAAATAGTAATAATTACTGTTATTAATTTCAAGAAAACCAAAAAATAAATCATATAAGAAAAGGAGATAATACCATGAAAAAATTTGTATGTAACGTATGTGGCTATGTTCACGAAGGAGATTCTGCACCAGAGGCATGTCCTATCTGTAAAGCACCTGCTGAGAAGTTCACAGAGCAGAGTGGAGAAAAAACTTGGGCAGCTGAGCATGTAGTTGGCGTAGCTCAGGGTGTATCTGAAGATATCATGAATGATCTGAGAGCAAACTTTGAAGGAGAATGCTCCGAAGTAGGTATGTACCTGGCTATGGCTAGAGTTGCTCATAGAGAAGGATATCCAGAAATCGGTCTGTACTGGGAGAAAGCTGCTTACGAAGAAGCTGAACATGCTGCAAAATTTGCAGAACTTCTTGGTGAAGTTGTAACAGACAGCACAAAGAAAAACCTGGAGATGAGAGTAGATGCAGAAAACGGCGCAACAGCTGGTAAATTTGATCTGGCAAAACGCGCAAAAGCTGCTAACCTGGATGCAATCCATGACACAGTTCATGAGATGGCTAGAGACGAAGCTCGTCACGGAAAAGCATTTGAAGGACTTCTTAAGAGATACTTCGGCTAAGAAGATCGTTGTAAAATAAGAAAAAACTAATAAAAAGAGATATTTGGATATTTTCCAAGTATCTCTTTTTTTGTCTGGTAGCTGTGCAAGTGACGAAGAAAAAGCTGCTGACCTGATTGCCAGCAGCTTTTTTCATGTAATTCTCTCCAGTCCTCCCATCGGATCATCCCAGAATCTTCTTCAGATCCTCCTCCGGTGTGCTGATCGGAGATATCTTATAGTTTTCCACCAGATAACTCAACACATTCGGAGAAACAAACGCCGGAAGTGTTGGTCCCAGATATATGTTTTTAATCCCCAGATGAAGCAAAGTCAACAGGATGCAGACCGCCTTCTGTTCATACCATGAAAGTATCATAGACAAAGGAAGTTCATTCACTCCACACTCAAAAGCCTCTGCCAGAGCAACTGCCACTTTGATAGCACTGTAGGCATCATTACACTGCCCCATATCCATGATGCGGGGAAGCCCGCCGATGGACCCAAGATCCAGATCATTAAATCTGTATTTTCCACAAGCCAGTGTCAATACCACACTATCCTCCGGTGTCTGTTTTACAAATTCTGTATAATAATTTCTTCCAGCTCTCGCTCCATCACAGCCTCCTACCAGGAAGAAATGTTTGATGGCTCCTGCCTTTACCGCATCGATCACCTTATCTGCCACACTCAGTACTGTTCCATGGCCAAACCCTGTCATAACCTCTGATCCACCATTAATACCTGTCTTGTGTTCATCCTGTGCATATCCGCCAAGTTCAAGTGCCTTCTCAATAACCGGAGTAAAATCCTTATCCTCTCCGATATGAACCATCTCTGGATAAGAAACCACTTCTGTTGTAAATATCCTGTCTGCATAGCTTGGCTTCACCGGCATCAGACAGTTCGTTGTATACAGCACCGCTCCCGGAATATCTGCAAATTCCTTCTGCTGATTCTGCCATGCAGTTCCAAAATTTCCTTTTAGATGAGAATATTTTTTAAGTTCCGGATAAGCATGAGCCGGAAGCATTTCACCGTGAGTATAGATATTGATTCCTTTACCCTCTGTCTGCTCCAGAAGCAGTTTCAAGTCCTTCAGATCATGACCTGTGATCACAATAAATGGTCCCTTTTCGATGGTCATGCTCACCTTCGTTGGAACCGGCGTTCCATAGGTTTTGGTATTTGCCTTATCCAGAAGCTCCATGCATTTCAAATTGACTTCACCAACCTCCAGGACAATAGGAAGCAGTTCCCCCATCCCCATGTCGTAACTTATGACGGACAGTGCTTTATAGAAAAATTCATTTACCTGCTCATCTTCATACCCCAAAACAAGTGCATGATACGCATATGCCGCCATTCCTCTTATCCCAAATAAAATCAAAGATTTGAGAGAACGAATATCCTCGTCCGCCTCCCACAATTTTTTCATGTCATAGTCATCAGTATTTCCGCATGGTGATGCACAGACACTGCAGTCAGGCACGATCTTCTGCTTCTCCTCGCGGACTTTTTCTATCATTGCCTTTAATGTATCGTTGTTAAAATTTACATTTGTAACCGTTGCAAACAACCCTTCAACGATAATTCTTGTAGTATTTTCTGTTCTTTCATTATTCTGACATGACTTCGCCAGTCCGATCAACGCTCCTGTCAGTTCATCCTGAAGCGCTGCTGTTACAGCGTCTTTTCCACATACTCCTGCTTTACCCGTACAGCCTGTACATCCTGCCGTCTGTTCACACTGAAAACAAAACATTTTATTGTCCATATCTGATATCCTCCACTTGTTTTTGCGTTTTTTAATGTAGGATAACTATAATATAATCCACGTTCTATTTCTGTTGTATCTACAACATTTGAAAAATTAATTTTTTTATAAACTTTTCGCAAAATTACACACAAATGCCTTTTATTACGTTTTATTGTCTGTCATTTGCATTGACTTAAAATTCATAACTGCTATAATGGATACATAAGAATAACTATGCCCTTTTTCAAGAAGGGACACAGCTATATCACTCATAATTTCAATCACAGGAGGTACATATGTCAAAATACGCAGGAACCAAAACCGAACAGAACCTGATGGACGCTTTCGCAGGTGAATCTCAGGCTAGAAACAAATACACATATTATGCATCAGCAGCAAAGAAAGCCGGCTATGAGCAGTTGGCTGCTTTATATCTTGAGACAGCTGATCAGGAAAAAGAACATGCAAAAATGTGGTTCAAAGAATTCCACGGCATCGCTGATATCGAAACAAATCTTCAGGATGCAGCTGCAGGTGAGAATTTTGAATGGACAGATATGTATGCACGCATGGCAAGAGAAGCAAGAGAAGAAGGATTCGAAGAACTTGCAGTAAAATTTGAAGGTGTTGCAGGCGTAGAAGCTGCCCATGAAAAACGTTATCTGAAACTTCTCGAATCCTACAAAAACGACAAAACATTTAAAGATGACGCTCCTCTTGGATGGAAATGCCGTAACTGCGGATACGTTCATGAAGCTAACGAAGCTCCTGATGTATGTCCTGTATGTGCACATCCAAAAGCATATTTCGAAAGAAAAGTGGAAAACTACTAAAATATCCTATGAATGATAATTTTCAAGATGCCAGCCTGCAAAATAGGCTGGCATCTTTTGCATTTTTCTTGTATACTACATTAAGGGTTATCTCGTTACTGACCACCCAGTGGACAGCAGCAGCAAATATTCTGGAAAGGGATGATTTTATGGAAACACAGACCGGGTACGTCCACATCTACTGTGGCAACGGAAAAGGAAAAACCACTACTGGTATGGGACTATGCGCCAGAGCCGCCGGATACGGTTATAGGGTATTAATCTACCAGTTCATGAAAAATAACTCCACTAACGAACGCAAGATATTATCACAGGTACACAATATCACCTTCGTCGATGGACTGGAACAGGAAAAGTTTAGTTTCCAGATGACTCCCGAAGAAAAAGCATCTCGCAAAACCTACTACGAAGAACAATTTAAACTAGTAACAAAAAAGGCTGAGGACGAAGGCTTTGACCTCCTTTTTCTGGACGAACTCATCTACACCATCCGCGCCGGATTATTTGACGAAAATATCCTGCTGGATTATCTGAGTTCAAAGCCAGCGCACTTGGAGATCATCTTGACCGGTCAAAATCCCAGTGATCAGTTAATCGCAAAAGCAGATTATGTATCGGAGATATGCAAAGTAAAGCATCCTTTCGACCAGGGGCTCCCCGCTCGAAAGGGAATAGAAAAATAAAGTCAGGAAGTGATGATCATGGAACCCTTAGATTTTGCCGGCCGACGAAGCCGATTAAACGAAGTGGAAAATTGGGAAACCCTGATGTTTTTGTATGACGCAGCACTGCGCCAGGTTTCCACCAAAATAGATATTCTCAATGAGGAATTTGCTCATATCCATAATTATAATCCTATTGAGCATGTAAAATCCCGCATAAAAACTTCACAAAGTATTGTCAAAAAATTAAAACGCCTGAATCAGGAAGTGACTCTGGATAATATGCTGCGCTATGTCAATGACATCGCCGGCATCCGTATCATCTGTTCCTTTACCTCAGACATCTACCGTATCGCAGATATGCTGGCGAAACAGGCGGATCTGAAAGTATTAGAACTTACAGACTATCTTTCCGCGCCAAAAGCAAGCGGCTACCGCAGTTACCATATGCTGGTATCTGTGCCCGTCTATCTTTCCGATGGCGTTGTGGATACAAAAGTGGAGATTCAGATAAGAACAGTTGCCCAAGACTTCTGGGCAAGTCTGGAACACAAGATTTATTATAAGTTTGAGGGAAATGCTCCTGATTTCATCAGTCAGGATCTTCAGGCATGTGCCAAGATCGTTTCCGAATTGGACGAAAAAATGCTCTCTCTTAATGAAGCCATTCAGCAATGCCCGCCAAAAAAAGCCCCATAAAATGAGGAGTGCCTGGATACCTTTCGGTACCCAGGCTATTATTATGAAAAAATTTTATGTGTAATGAACCCATTACAATACACAACTTCGTTATTCCTTTCGGAACTGTTTATATAATAACAGTATATTATGAACATTTTATGAACGTATCATGAATTTATCGTGAATATATACAATTTTATCTCTTCTTTCCTCATTTCGTTGTCTATTTATACCATACTTTGTTTTTCGTTCTTTTTCGTCATTGGATGTTTTTTCATTTACATGCCAAACCAGCCTTTGATCACTTCCCAGATTTTCTGGAACCATGCTGCTATCGCTGCGAAAAATCCCTGTACCTCTTCTTCACTGATATCTATGTTCATATTATCTAATTTGTCATAAAGGTCTTTCGCCTGTTCCTTCAGGGAATCCACATCCAGATCCAATCCGCCGATCTTCTCCATCAAAGAACGGATCTGCGCCCGGTCTTCCTCAGACAGTTCTATCTCAAGCTGCTGGGCTGTGTCATCGATGATCGCTTCTATCTTCTGCGGATCAGTCACTTCCTCCGCTACGATAGAGTCTTTGACCGCACCGATCAGTGCTTCTGCCTTCTCCTGATCACCAATCGTCTCACCTAATTCACTGGTAGTTACCAGCTCCTCCGTCGCCGCATCTGCATTTTCAGCCTCGATGGTCTCACCAGTCATCTCTCCATAAGCTTTCATCGCACCAACCAATGCTGCCGTTCCAGATATATTAAATGGTCCTGCTACTCTGATCTCCGCATTTGCTAAACCTGCTGTAGCCAGCGCATTCTGATACATACCCGTAGTACAATAAGTGATATTGCTCGTCTTCACCTGGATGCCTGTCCCTTCCTCTTTCTTTTCAACTACAACGGATGAAAGAGCTCTGGTACCGATCACACTTGCATCGAGGTAAGAATCCAGATACGAATGCTCATCTGCATTTGTGACTGTAACTACCATGTAATTTCCAAGTTCAGCCGGATCAACCTCCAACAGGCTCAGTACAGTGGCTTTTTCCGTCTCCGACAGATCCGCTCCCAATGCAAGATATGGGGCGTCGACCGCATCGGCCTTTACCGTCTGTGGCTGCACGGCAAGTATACCACCCACCATAGCAAATGCTGCCAGTGCTGCAGCTATTCCTTTTTTGATTTTCTTATAATTCATCATCTTATTTTTCTCCTTATTATTTAAATCACAATTCATGCTCATTATAGCATCTAAATATTTTGCTGTCTCTAAAACTTTTCTTAATGCTTCTTAAACCTTTGTGAATTCACAAAACATTTTTTATTCATTCACATATTTTTTACATGTTGCACATGAAATCATCACATTTGAAAGTTATACTATATTTATAAAATAATTAATGGTTATTTTATAACTTTTCTTTTTCATACACCGATAGAGATATCGGTTCTCCTTCCTTTAAAATAAAGCGTGTTGACCAGAATTTCCTCATTCGGGTCAACACGCTTTTTGTTTATTTTTTATTCAGCACATTGGCCAGAAGTGCAAATTCCTGTAACGTCAACGCCTCACCTCTGATGGCAGGTTTGAATCCACATTCTTCAATTGCAGCTTCGATAGTTTCCTTGTCATAAGAAAGCCCCTCAAAGTTCTTCAAGCCATTTGCCAGTGTTTTCCTCCTCTGATTGAAGGACGCACGAATGATCTTGAACAAAAGTTTTTCATTTTCCACTTCTACTGGCGGTTTCTCATGTTTGGTCAGACATATGACCGCACTTCCCACTTTTGGCCGCGGCATAAAACAGTTCGGCGGAACATTTGCAGCGATATATGGTTTAGCGTAGTACTGGACTGCCAGAGACAGCGCTCCGTAATCCTTAGTTCCCGGTCCTACCTGCATCCTGTCTGCTACTTCTTTTTGGACCATAACGGTTATCGACTCTACCGGAACATGGCTCTCGAATAATCCCATGATAATGGGTGTCGTAATATAATATGGGAGATTTGCAACAACCTTGATCGGTCGTCCCTCATTGCGTTCCTCAGCAATTTTCTGTATATCTACTTTAAGAATATCCGCGTTGATGACAGTCACGTTATCATACGGTTTCAAAGTGTCGTTCAGTATAGGAATCAAACTTTTGTCAATCTCAACTGCACACACTTCACGTGCCGCCCCTGCAAGATACTGAGTCATCGTTCCGATACCCGGTCCTATCTCCAGTACAAAATCGTCTTTTGTGATATTTGCTGCGCGGATGATCTTATCCAACACATGTGTATCGATCAAAAAATTCTGTCCGAATTTTTTTTGAAATGTAAAATTATACTTATTTAATATAGCTATCGTTTCCTGCGGCGTGCCAAGATATGGCTGTTTTTCGTCACTCATATAGTTCCTTTCCTGCTTAAAAATAGGGCATAGCTTTTTCTCGCCATGCCCTATGCGTTTATAGGTCGAAATCTTTTTCGTACAGAAGGATCCGTCCATCATCATCCGTATGCCGTTTGGAAATCTTTCTTCCAAGGCGTGATCCGCTGGCTTTTTGGATTGCTCCGTCCACCATTTCTTTTACTTTTCCTATGGTGATCGGTTCATCTTCTCTCTGATTATCTCCGATCAAAGTATATAAGGCAAGTACTCCCATCTCGTCCATCCGATAGCCATTCTCACGAGCATAAGTTCTCGCAAATGTTACAAGCTCATCGTTTGTGAATACCGGTATAGAAATCGTTGTCTCAAACTTGGATGCAAATTCCGGATATTCTGCCAACAACTTTCTCATATTTACCTTATCATCTTCTATCAGTAAGATCATGCTGTCTGTACGGAAATCCATCGCTTTTGAAAGTTTCTCGATGGTTTCGGCACTCATGAAACTTGCTCTTTCTATCAATAAGAATCCACCTGACATCTTGCCAATAACGGTAACCGGATCTTTTCTGTTCATATCTGAAGCATCAAGATTCGCATACTTTACGGCTTCCAGACCCAGTTCTTTGCAGATCGCCTTTACCAGGCCTTCACTCAAACGGGTTTTTCCTGTTCCATGGCTTCCCATGATCGCAATATTTCCCCGACGTGAAGTTTTATCGTCAGCAAACTGATATGCTCCATTGATCGCCTCCAGGATCTGGTCATCCATACCTGGCACTTTGGCAAAATAGGAAAACAGATTCTTCTGTTCCTCAGTCAATCTCTCAGGTCTTGTTGCATTCAGAATCCTGATTCTCTTTTCTTCTGGTGTCTCTTTTTCTGGAATAACAGACGGCATCTCAATTTCTGCTTCCGCTTCCGCCATCATAATATCTACATGATTAACTTCCGGTGTCTCATCTATTTCGGCAGCTTCTGCTTCCGCATTTTCTTCTGTCTCAGATTCTTCTGCTGTTCCAGATAATTCTTCTGGCGCATGAACTGCTGCCGGATTTTCTTTCTCCTGCTGAAGCTCCATCACGATATCCATATCAAGCTGAGGAAGGAAATCCTCTTCCGGCATATCACCCGGATCCACTGCATCAGACTTACTTTCATCTTTTGCTTCAGCATCTGCTTCCTGAAATAACTCCGCTGCAATATCCATTTCATCTTCTTCGGAAGTTTCTTCTTTATCTGCCGATCCACTGATGGCAGCCAGAAGCTGTTCTTCCAGATTAAATTCCTGTGTATCCCCCGGAGCCGGTGCGATTTTAATGATTTCCTCTTCAAATAAATCCGCTTCCGGTACTGCGTCCTCACTGACTGCCGGCTCTCTGTCTTCCGTTACATCATTTACTATATCCAGAGAAATATCTTCAACAACCGCCTCAGCAGGCTCTGCCGCTTCCGTCATCTCAGCCGGTGCCTCTTCTATATCCGATTCTTCCGGCTCAGATCCTACGTTCTCCGTTCCTTCTATCTCTGCTTCCTTCTCTCTCTGGATCTCATCCACGATCGACATATCGATCTGAGGAAGAAAGTCATCATCGATCATCATATTATTTTCAGATTCTATTCCCTCATCCACTGGTTTTTCTTCCGGCTGGATCTCAGGTTCTGTATCTGTTGTATCTTCTTCCATACTGATCACTGGCTCACTGTCAGCTACAGCTTCCTGCACTTCGGCTTCTGCTCTTTCCTCGCCTGCAGCTTCATCTGCCTCTATCTCTTTTGCCAATATTTCCACATCTACTTCTGGCTCTTTTGTCTCTTCTTTAGCCTCAGTCTCCGCTTCTACATTTTCATCTTGAGCTGCTTCCGGCTCGATAAACTCCGGCATCTCATCTTCTGCATCCTCAACATTAGATTCTTCCAGACCGCCGCCTGCTTCCTTCGCCAATAAGCTTGATGTTTCAGCAAATAGTGCTTCCAGATCTACATCTTGAAGATTCGTTATCTCTTTATCTTCTGGTTTTTCTTCTTTTTTTGCTGCTGGATCATCTACAACAGGATTCACTGTACGATGAGCGATCGCCTCTCCTTTTTCAGCCGAAATCTTTGCTTCATTTGCCATCTCCGGCTCAAGATCTGAGACCTGATACTCTTCTATATTCTCTTCCACTTCCGGTTCCGGCGGCATCTCATCTCCCGTCGCCCGTCCAAGTGCCTCAAATGCATTTACAACTTTTGTGCGGTTAAATCCAGAAAGAACCTCCTGGAAGCTCTTTGCCAGACGTTCCTGAAGCTGTGCTGTATCCACATGGATCTGCGGTTCTTCTACGCTTGGAGTTGGATCCGTCTTCTCTGCTTCTCCCGTTGCCGCCGCTTCCGCTGCCCCTGCCATGCTGCCAGATGACAACTGTGACTTGTCTTCTTCCTGAGAACGATCCTCTGATACCCTCTGAAGATTTGCCATAGCTGCTGCCGATATTCCTGCAACCGTATCCGCCGTTACATGCTTCGGTTTTACGCTCTCTGCTTTCGAAGCTTCGGGCTTACGCTGATCGTACTTTGTCTTCTGCGAAGCAGTAAGCGGTACGTATGTCATCTTAAGCTCCATAGCCTTCGTTACATATTTTCCCTCACCGAACCACAGGATCAGATCATCACATGTTTCCACACATTTGTCCTGTTTGCCTGCTCTCTTGTAAAGACGAGCCAGCTCATATACCCAACGTTCTGTATATTCACGATCTTTGTACTCTTCCAAGATGGCAATCTGCTCATCCAAAGGTGCATTCTGGGCTTTGTATATCTTATATTTCAGAATATACTTGGACGTATCATTGGAAGCTGTTTCCAGATACTGATTATAATACTTTACCGCCTCATCGTAATTTCCCATTTTCAGAGAAAGTTCTACCTGACGATATAAAATCATCTTTCCCACAGAGGAACGCTTGTAAGCATACTGGAGCATCTTCATACTTTCATCCAGTTCTCCGTTCACTTCATAGATATCTGCGACCATACAAAGTGTCCGAACGCTTTTGACTCTTCTCCAATCTATGGAATCCGTAATAGACAGGGCTCCTTCATAGTCCTGCGCTTCCACCAATCTATTGATTTCGTCCAATTTCATACGATATTCTGTCTTATCCACTGTACTCACCTCTGATTTGAAAATATATTGCTTTTCATCATTTTTCAATTGCAAAAAGCCCTGTTCATCGCATCTTATAATACATTTAAGTGTATCATACTAAATATTCATTGTCAAAACAAAACAATATAAATACTAAAGGGATGCCAACTTTGCAGCACCCCTTTTCTTTAGCACTTAGATAGATTTATCTGTTCAGCCAATTCTCAGCCTAAACTTTTGAATTTCTTTTTCGCTGGTCACTTTCTCGATCTCTGCTCCCAGATTTCTCAGTTTGCCTTCAAAATCTTCATATCCACGTTGGATATAAACGATATCATCCACGATCGTAACGCCTTCCGCTGCAAGACCAGCGATCACCAGCGCCGCACCAGCTCTAAGATCCGGTGCACTCACTCTCGCACCTGTCAATTTATCAACGCCATCGATAATGGCAGTATTTCCTTCTACTTTTACGACTGCACTCATTCGGGTCAGCTCATCTGCATACTTGAATCTATTTTCAAATATACTTTCTGTCACGATACTTGTTCCTGATGCCAATGCCAGAGTCACAGCAATCTGTGGCTGCATATCTGTCGGATATCCTGGATAAGGGAGTGTCTTAACATGAGTCCTGCGAAGACGTTTTGCAGAAATAACCCGCACTGCGTCATCAAATTCTTCAACTTCACAACCAATCTCTTCCAGCTTTGCAGTGATTGCTTCCAAATGCTTCGGAATGACATTCTTTATCAGAACATCTCCTCTGGTAGCTGCTGCTGCAAACATATATGTTCCGGCTTCGATCATATCCGGTACGATAGAATAATCAGTAGCATGCAAAGCTTCCACTCCGCGGATACGGATCACATCTGTTCCTGCACCTTTGATATTAGCTCCCATACTGTTCAGGAAGTTTGCTGTATCTACTACATGCGGCTCTCTGGCTGCATTCTCGATCACTGTATGTCCCTTTGCCATAGAGGCAGCCATCATGATATTGATCGTTGCTCCTACAGAAACTGTATCCATAAAAATATGACATCCATTCAGTCCGTCCGGCGCACTCGCCATGATCGCTCCGTGCTTGATGTCCACGATAGCTCCCAGAGCTCGAAATCCCTTCAAATGAAGGTCTATAGGACGGCTTCCTATATTACATCCGCCCGGAAGCGGAACTTCTGCTTTTTTGTACTTTCCTAAAAGAGCACCCAACAGATAATAGGATGCGCGAATCTTCTTTATATAATCATAATCCACACTGATATCACCAATTGTAGATCCATTTATCTTTACCTCATGACGATTCAGCCGCTCTACATTCGCACCAATCCCTTCGATAGCTTCCAATAATACATTGATGTCATTTACATCAGGAAGGTTATCTATACGAACTGTGTCGTCTGTCATAATGGCCGCTGCCAAGATTGCAAGTGCTGCGTTTTTCGCTCCTCCAATCTCAACTTCTCCTACTAACGGGCTGCCGCCTTTGATAATATATTGTTCCATAGTCCACCTCTATGTCTTTATACTCAGTCAACGTGAGTCCACAAATCAGTTTTATTCGTATCATATGTTATACCAAATAAAACTTTTTGTAAACAAAAATTAAAATTTCCTTCGAATTTAGTTCACATTAACTCTATGATTATCAGATTTCTTTACAGTTTGTTAACAATGCTCTGTAAAGTCTCTTCAATTCCCAAATTTTCTTCATCAATTGTGATATCTGCATATTTTTCATACAACACCACTCGTTCTTCATATAAGCTTTTTAAAGTCTGTCCATCTCTAAGAACCACTCCCCGGTTCTTAAGATCTCCCAGTCTTTTTTTAAGTGATCTGTATGAGAGCTTGAGGTACACTATCGTAGCTATATCTCCCAGGTGTTCCATGGCTTCTTTTCCATACACCACACTTCCGCCTGTTGCGATCACCGTACGCTCTGTCTGTATAGAAGCATTTACCTGATTCTCTATCTCAATAAATCCATCCACACCCTCCTGGGCAATGATTTCTTTGAGCAGGCGGTTTTCCCTTTGCTGGATCAGCAGATCAGCATCAACAAACTGATACCCTAATTCCTTTGCCAGAATAACACCCACCGTACTTTTCCCCACTCCGGGCATCCCGATCAGTACAATATTATCCATGTCTCTTGTCCTTTAAAATCATTTTTTCAGAATGTTTATATCAATCGTAATAATGTTTTCTTTACTATAATCTTTTACATTTTACCACATTTGAACGGTTGATACAAGGTTTTTGATATCTTCTTGAGTTTCCGCAGTTTTATCCACATAGACCTGAATTAAACCATGTCTTTATAAACAACTTTCAAAAAATGCCCCAAATATAAGGAATCTGAT
>SAAH01000082.1 GCA_009929525.1 Clostridia bacterium
AAAAGCATGGAATTAATGCTTACAAAGCAATTCAAAATGCAATAGCAGGTACCCCAGAAATCACTTTTGACTAATGGGGTACTGAACAGTTACAAATTTGTTATTTTCTATCACGATATTTCTTGTGGCTCCGGACTCAAACCAATAGTTCGAATCGCCTTCCACCAAAATCGCCGCACCCGGAACCTCAAATACATTATTTCTCACCAGTACATCCCCTGCCGATGTCAGCAAAAGACCTCTTGCCCTGTTATTTCGAAATGTACAATTTTCCACAAGTACATCCGGAACATACTCAAGATTCTCCACCACATCCCCTTCTTGTACTCCCTCGATCGGCTGTGCAAATCGAATATACTGATAGTCCTTATTTAGCATCGTGATTTCTTCCACCTGGTTTGCTGACTTTTGAAGCATGGTTTCGTGGTTTACCAGAGCAAAATGATCCCGGGGATGTCCGAGACAAACGCCCTTTTGCATCCCTTCCACCAGCTCTGCCAGTATCTCCCGATTGCTGATAACTTTGTGGATCCGCCCATAAATCCCATGAATGTTTACTGGATCATCCAGCTGATTTTCCACCAGGCAGCCACATATCTTAATAGTGCCTCTGCAATATACAAAATGAAACCCATCTGCCGTCCCTGTAAATATCCTCTGCTTCTCCGGATGGATCTTTATATCAAAATGATCAACCGTAATATTCTCCGTAAACTGTGCGATCACACCGATTCCCTCACAGTGATAGATTACAATATCTTTTAATGCGATATCCTTGCTGTCTGTAAGATAAAATGCCGGATGTGTCCTCATATGATGTCGGAGGATCACCCGGTTCCCTGCCTTCGATTCCTCTGGAAAACACTGGTCCTCCCGCTCCAGATGTATCGCCGCCACACCATCTTCAATCTCTGTGAATGTGGCATAAAGGGACTCTGGTGAACTATTATTGTATGTAAGATCTTTTATCTTATAAACAGGTGCCATCCGCTTTGCATCCATCTCCAGCCATCCGTTCACTAACTCATTGCAGAAGTTTTCTCCCTGAAAATAGATCCTTCCATTTTGCACAATATATGGATATTCTTTTTTATCAATTTCCAATTCCATATACCGCTCTGAAACTTTTCGGATCCGCCCTTCCGAATAAGCCGGGCGCTCATAGTCGATGGTGATCCCACTGATCGTCACCCCACTGCACTGATGCAGATAAAAAGGAATAATATCTGTATGGAAGATAAATTCCGCCTGCTCACCACGAATATGAATTCCCTGATATCCGGTGAGATCAAAGGCAATCCGTTTGATCGTATCTTCATCATGATTGGAAATAAATAATAATTTTTCTACTGCATAATCAGGATAAAAATGATAGGTACCCTTGGGAAAATAAAGTTCCATCGGATCGCTGTCTCTATTTTCTTCAAGAATCCTGCGAAGCAGCAATACATTTTCTCTGCTGTCTGAAGGATTGATTCCGTGTTCTGTTACATTAACTACTCTCATATGTTTCCCCTTCTCCATTTCCAGTGTAAAAGCCCCTGTTGAATGAACCTCATACTATCATAGTTCCGTCAACTTTCCAACCAAAAAGTTTTACAATGTATATTTTGCTCACTATTACTCTCTAAACACCACTCTCACAGCTTCCTGTAAGCACAAGGTTTCCTATATTTCCCCAGATCTTCCCTCTCACGGTATTTTCTAATATCATCCATGTCAAAATCGACATAAAGAATCCCCTCAAAGTGCTCCTTGGCAACAATGATTTCATTTTCCACTGCCTTGCCGTTTTCCCCCCACACCATAGGGTTAAAACCGCAGGAACAGCCCATATCTTCTCCCGGTGGATTCGCCATTGCAATGCCCACCATATTTTCCATCGCTCTTACAGACAGTTCCCGAAGTCTTGGCTTCATCGTACCGCAGCAGTTCGGGTGCAATATGATTTCTGCTCCCTGAAGCATCAGTTCCATCAAATATCTACTCCATCGGATATTTTAATCCCCACTGTGCCCTCAGGCTGTCACATTGTTCCAGTATATCCCCTGTCTTTTCCCAAGTCATGACCGGTGATTCCATCAAACCTTTTCTAAGGCAGTCATTCACATGGATGATCTCGTATTGGAACCCTTCATCTTCTATCCCTGAGATCTTTTGCGTCACAGGACTGGTAACTTCTTGGATCTGGCAGTCGTTACCCTCTCCAAGTACCACCTTCATTCTGGTAGGCTTCCAGAATACCGGAACAACAATGTATCCCTTTGTTCCATAAATATAGGCCGTATCCTCCATCTGGGTCCGTATCCCGCTGCTCATCATTACCAGCTCACCTCTATCATACTTTGCGATATAGGATGCCTGCTCATCTACCTTTATATGGTATTCATCAGAATCTATGGCTGCCATTCCGATCAGTTCCACAGGATTTTTCTCAAGGATGGTCTGTGCAAAATGAAGATTATAGACACCTACATCGAGAAGCCCGCCGCCCGCCTGTTTCGGATCAATGATCCTTGTCTGCACATTCTCATCCGGTGTCACACGGTAGGAAAACGCCATATTCATCGCACGCACTTCTCCGATACCATTTTCACCGATCATCTCATGGATCTGATCCACCATCGGGAAAAATCTGTTCCATACGGCCTCCATATAAAATACTTTATTTCTCTTAGCTGCTTCCACCATTTCCTGATGCTCTTTCGCATTGATACCGGCTGGCTTTTCGACCAGCACTGCTTTCCCATGATCCATGGCCTGCACTGCCAGTTCTTTGTGCGCGGTATGCGGAACCGGAATATATACCACATCGATATCCTCTCTCTCAAGCATTTCTTCGTATGTAATAGCCTCCTGTATCCCATAGCGGTCTGCCATGAGCTGTGCCCGCTCCTTCGTCCTGGAAGCTATCGCTGCGTTCTCCATATCCTCCACCTGCCTTGCCCCATTCATCCACCTGTCAAGAATCCTGCCTGCACCCAGCAGACCCCATCTTATTTTCCCTCTATGTTCCATCAACATCCCTCTCTTTCGTCCTGATGCAAAAACAGGCCATCCAAAAGCTCAGGCAAACAGCTACATTTTCTCTGTCTGCCTGAATCCTTCAAATAGCCTGCTTATATCCTATGCATTATAGATAAGTGCCATGAATACCAGTTCTTCATCATTTGGATTTTCCAGTGAATGACTCTGCCCCACTTCGATCACGCATACATCTCCAGGTCCAACCTCTGTGCGTGTGCCATCATCATCTACGAAAATCCCTTTTCCCTGAAGGATAAAATACGGTTCTGTATTGCCCACATGCTGATGCCATCCCACACTGCTGTGTGGACGAAGCTTCGCCATCGCATACATACTTCCATGTCCATTCAACTCTTCTGCCGATACGATATGGTGGAATTCCACGCTGCCTTCGCCGCCTCTTGCATGCTCCACAACTGCTGTTTTTGTCTTTCTTACCATTTTCTTATCCTCCTGCTATACTTTCCTGTTATTTTTTATTTTGTCTGCTCAGCCGGATCATGTTCCAGCTGTGTTTTCCAAGTACACCAGATAATTTTCCATCCGTCATTCCGATCTTACCGCCTGCCTTCGGAGCAACCTGATCCGGATCTTCCTGTGTATTGACTGCTTTCATATCGTCATGAGTAAGCACCACATGCTCTGCCACCTTATAATCTGCGAACTGACGAAGGTCACAGGTAAGTTCCATATCCTCATCCAAAGATTTATTTACTGCAAATACAGTAAGTTCCTCTTCTTCCTCATTATATACCAGAACAGAATCCAGATATGGTGCTACACCATAAGTCTTACTTTCGTACACTGGAGATTTCACTACGGTATGCAGTACTGTGCCTCTGCCATATTTACTGGTATACATAAATGGATAGAAAATCGTCTGTCGCCATGCCCCTGTATCCGAAGTCATGATCGGAGCGATCACATTTACCAGCTGTGCCAGACATCCGATCTTCACACGGTCTGCATGGCGAAGCATGGTGATCAGCATACTTCCCACTAAAAGAGCATCTTCAAAGTTGTAGATATCTTCCAGCTGATGAGGTGCTTTCACCCATTTTTCCAGTTTTTCATCGGCTTCATTGGAATGATACCATACATTCCACTCATCAAAGGAGAGATTGATTTTCTTCTTACTTCTCTTTTTCGCCTTTACGCAGTCACAGATAGATACCACGGACGAGATAAATTCATCCATACCCACATTGCTCGCCAAAAAGTCTGGTGTATCATTGTCTCTGTTTCCATAATACTGGTGAAGAGACAAATAGTCAACCTGATCATAAGCGATATCAAGAACACCTTCTTCCCAGCTTCCAAAAGTGTCCATATAGAGGCTGGAGCTTCCGCAGGCAACTGTCTCTATCGTAGGATCCAGCATCTTCATCAGACGGCCTGTCTCTTGTGCTGCACGGCCATACTCTGCGGCTGTTTTGTGTCCCATCTGCCATGGACCATCCATTTCATTTCCCATACACCATAACTTAATATCATGGGGCTGCTCATATCCGTGTTTTCTTCGAAGATCACTATAATAAGTGCCACCTTTTAAGTTACAGTATTCAAGAACATTTTTTGCATCCTCTGGTCCCCTGGTTCCCAGATTCACTGCCATCATAACCTCTGTATCTGCTTTCTTTGCCCATGAAGCAAATTCATTCAGGCCAAATTCATTGGTCTCGATCACCTGCCATGCCAGATCTACCTTTGCCGGACGGTCTTCTTTCGGGCCAACCCCGTCTTCCCAGTGATAACCGGAAACAAAATTTCCTCCCGGATAACGGACAATCGGAACGTTCAGTTCACGGACCAGCTCCATCGTATCTTTTCTCAGTCCTTCTTCATCTGCAAATGGACTGCCCGGCTGATAGATTCCTTCATAAACTGCCCTCCCAAGATGTTCGATAAAAGAACCATATAATCTTTTGTCTACCTCACTCACAAGAAAATGCTTGTCTACGATCAATTCTGCTTTCTTCATTAAAAATTCCTCCTACGATTACTATTCTGTATTTTTTCCGCCCTTTTTAATATTTCCAAGATTGATAAAATGCGTATCTTTCCTTTATTTTAACCTTTCTTTCGTATTTCTTCTATTTCCTTTTTTCCGAAAAACTTGACTTTTTTTCCGGTCTTATGTTAGGATTTTTGTAATGTAAAGCATCTGCATTTTTTTGAATTTCAGGAGGTATCCCATGTTCCAGATCAACTACTGCGAATATAACCGTTCCAACTATGACTGCGATCTCATCTATCGTCCTAACGGCCGTGGAGATTACCTGTTTCTCTTACTCAAAACTCCCATGAAATGCTATCTGAACGGACAGCTTACGATTTCCCGTGAAAATGCATGTCTCCTCTATACTCCCGGCACCTGCCAGCACTATCAGGCAGTTCGGAAGTTTCGCAATAGTTATATGCATTTTTCAACGGATCTCAACTTTGAAGAAAGATATGACATACCTGTAAACCAATTGATTTATCCTGATAATCATAAGATGATCGACAACATCCTGCAGTCCATCCAACAGGAATATCTTTCCAAGAACCTTCATTATGAAGAGCAGCTTCAGCTTCTGGCAGAGAGTTTATTTCTCCAACTTTCCCGCTCTTTAAAGCAGCCTGTCTTTGAAGACGGACCTGTCTCTTCCAGCCTGCATCAGGATTTTCAAAATCTCAGGCTGGCGATGCTCCGCTCCTGCGAAGAGGAATGGACGATGGATCGTCTATGTAAGATGAGTAATATGGGGAAGAGCCAATTTTATCATTATTACAAATTATTCTTTGCCTCTGCGCCTAAGGCCGAGCTGATTCAGGCGCGCATGGAAAAAGCCAGAACCCTGCTGACCAATGAAGCAATACAGGTTCAGCAGGCCGCCCGGCTCTGTGGATTTACAAATGTACAGCATTTTTCAAGATACTTCAAAGAACAATTCCACTGTTCCCCGAAAGATTATCAGCTGAAAAATGGCTATCGCTGAATGGGGCATTAGCGCAGCTGGGAGCGCGCCACATTCGCATTGTGGAGGCCGTGAGTTCGAATCTCATATGCTCCAGTAAAGAATCCTGCAGGCAGGATTCTTTTTTATTTTAAATATCGGCTGCTTGCGAATCCTACTTTATCTCCCAGTTTTCCGCTGATACGGATCTTATACCATATATCAGAGTTCTTTGCCTTTACTTCACTCAGCTTCACTACCTTTTTCCCTTCTGGTATCGTTGGATATGATTGGAGCTTTTCATAGGACGTACCTGCCCAGATACGTACATTCAGATCTGCTATGGCAGTGAGTATTTCATTGCTTTCCTCCTGATCATAATCCACATAATCCCGGTGGATCCAGCCGATCCGGTTCTTCCCATTCAGCATGACTCTTATATGCACCCAGCTTCCTGACTTTCTTCCATCTATTTCAAAGCGATTTCCGCCGTTTATCTTTCCTAATATATTATCGTCGGTCTTTTTGGCTGTTTTCCTGATATTTACACCATCTGCACTACAAGTAGCAGTACCTGACGGCTTCCAGCCAGTTGATGGTTCCGGTTTTTGATCCGGAGCAGGCGTTACTGCCCCGATGTCCGGGATATACCGTCTTACCTGCCAGAAATCCCCCTGGCGATAGGTATTGATATTATGGTAATTGGGACCCACCCCCGAGCCATGCCCCAGAAGCAGATTTCCACCCACATACATTTCCACATGGTTTGGCCGCTTAAAAAACATCAGGTCGCCAATCTGCATATTACTGGTATCTCTCGTTCGGGATGTGGTCCTTATCTTGATCTTTCTTCCTTTTTTCACCTGTGCACCAGTCCAGCTTCCTATATTTACTCCCACCTTCAAGTAGGCCGCTCTCACAAGCGATGAGCAGTCTGACCATCCCTCCTCCACTTTATATCTGAGTGAACTTTGCGTATATCGATTTTTTCGATACCGCCCCTTCATAAAAGCAACTACCGTATTTGCCTGGTTTAATGCCGTCATACTTATATTCCCCCTTCCTTCTGATCACATTTTGCACTGTTTTTCCGGCTTATGATCTGTTTGAATGCCTGATGAAGTCCTGTGGACGTAAGGCCGGTAAAAGCTCCTGCTACTATCAGCTGTAAGGTGATATCTCCTTTTGAAATGCAGGCTAAAATTGCTCCAAGTATCGCCAGGATCGTCGGAATATATTCCCTCACACGCTTACTGATCCATTCGATATGCTTGATGCAATATCCCACGATAAGGCATGCTGCAAGTACTATGGGCATGTAGAATTCATTTAAAAAGGTTAATTCCATTTGAGCGAATGAGCCTCTTTCTCTTTTTATTATCTTATTCTTGGAGCGGGGGATAGTTTCCTTTCTGGCTGTTTTTTCAAAGAGGATATGATTCATCCAGTGAAAATCTGGTGTTTTCGGCAAGGGATGTGTGATATGGGGTATTGTTGAAGACTTTTTTCTTATATGCCGCCGGGATTGGATAGGAATAACGATATATGTTCATTTACTCCGTTTGATTCATTTTTATTTGACATGAGGTATCGTTTATTTCAAATTCCAACATATACCTTAAAAATGGACAAAAAAATAAAGCTGATAACGGGAATCGAACCCGTGACCTCCGCCTTACCAAGGCGACGCTCTACCGACTGAGCCATATCAGCATTTACTGTGGCTTTCATAACGTTTGAATCGTTTCTCACCACAGTTAATTACTTTATCAAAAAGCGACATAAAAGTCAAGTACTATTCGTTTGAAATTTCATCAAAGAAAAATAACTATTGTTCGTTTCCCATATGCAGGCATTCCCTGACTTTGCTTCGGATTCTTTGCAGGGCATTGTCGATGGACTTGGGGGTTTTGTCGAGTTTTTCTGCAATCTTCAGGTAATCGTTTCCCTCCAGATACAATCCCAGAACCTGATTTTCAAATTCACTGAGCTGCTGGCGTATGGTTTCTTCCAGATGGGCTGCATTTTCCTGGGCTATCACTATGTTTTCCGGGCTTTGCTGACTTATACTGTCATACTCACTTTCCCATTCATCGCTGCTGAGTGAAACGTAGGAATTAAGGGGCTGATGTTTCTGGCGGTTTGAAGATTTGATCGCCTTATATATCTGCCTGTCCACACATAGCTGTGCAAAAGTATAAAAAGAGGTATCTCTGTCTCTGCGATAATCTCTCACCGCATTAAAAAGACCGATCATTCCTTCCTGGATCAGGTCATCCTGACTGCCGCCGACAAGATAAAGCATCCTGGCCTTCTGAAGGACCATGAACTTGTACTTATCAAGCAGATAATCCATTACTTCCTGCTCACCCTGACGCAAGCTTTCAAGCAGTTCTTCATCTGTATGATCCGCATAATCTTTCATATATCCTTCTGTCATTTATCCATACCCCCTGTGCCCTGTCATCTCTGTAGAATTACAAACATCACGTCTTCATCATTTCACATTGCTATTTTATCCGCGCTGGCGCAATATCTCAAATGCCATGATCCCTGCTGCTACGGAAGCATTCAGAGAATCTATATCACCTTTCATCGGGATCGATGCAACAAAATCACAATTTTCCTTTACAAGACGACTCACGCCCTCTCCTTCACTTCCGATCACCAGACCCATCGGTCCTTTCAGATCCAGTTTATAGTAAGGAGTGCCTCCCATATCAGCACACACAAACCACATTCCTTCCTTCTTCAGCTGTTCCATCACTGTCTTCAGGTTCGTCACCTTCGCTACTGGTGTGTAATTCAGTGCACCTGCAGACGTTCTGGCAACCACTGCTGTCAGTCCTACCGCTCTGCGTTTTGGTATGATAACACCGTGTGCACCGGCAAGATTGGCTGTACGGATCATTGCTCCCAGATTATGTGGATCTTCTATATTATCCAATAACATGATAAATGGCGGCTCGCCTTTTTCTTTCGCTCTCGCAAGGATGTCCTCCACCGTTGCATATTCATAAGATGCTGCGATCGCTATCACCCCTTGATGCGTGCCTGTCTCTGACAGCTGTGCCAGACGTTCTTTTGCAACATAATTAATGATCGTATCATGTTTCTTTGCTTCCCGCACGATCGTTCTTATCGGTCCGTCCTGACTTCCATCAAGAATATACAATTTATCAATTGTCTTTCCGGAACGAAATGCCTCCAGAACCGCATTTCTTCCTTCGATCCTGTTTTCTTCGCCCTTTCCTTCACTGCCAGTTTCCAGAACCTCAGCGTTTTCCCTGCTTTTATTACCATAATTCTTTCTATTTTCCGTCACTTAATTCCTCCATTCCGATTTTTATCAAATCTATCATCCTGCAGTACTGTCCCGTCAGATACAAATATCCCATCACCGCCTCAAATCCTGTTGCCCGTCGGTATTCGCCTGTCGTGGCATTCTTGGCTGTGGAATATGATTTTGCATTTCTTCCGCGTTTGTATACTGCTTCTTCTTCCGGTGTAAATACCGGTTCAAGTACATCGATCATCTGTGACTGTGCCGTTGCCTTTACAAGACGGCTTGCTCTCTTATGTAACTTACTGGCCTGACAATTTCCCTGCTGTACCAGGATCGTCCGGATATAAAGTTCATAGATCCCATCGCCGATATAAGCAAGTGCCAGAGGAGAATAGGATCGTATGTCCTGATCCTCCAGCTGAAATTGTTCTTTCAGATAGCTTATGCTCTCTTCCATTTTACTCCCTCTCTTGTATCTTCAAGTACGATTCCCTGTGCCAAAAGCTGGTCACGAATCTCGTCTGCACGTTTGAAATCTCTTGCTTTTCTTGCTGCCTGACGTTCTTCGATCAATTTCTCGATCTCACCATCCAGGTTTTCTTCTTCTTTTTCTACGATCAATCCCATGATATCACTCAGTGATATGATTTCTGTTCTCAGAGCCTCTGCAAATTCTTTTGAGGATTCTTCATTTGCATTCGTATTTGCAAATTTCACCAGTTCAAAGATCGAAGACACCGCATCTGCCGTATTCAGATCATCATCCATAGCTTCCTCGAACTTCGTTCTGAATTCTCCCATCTCTTTGACAAGTTCTGTTTCTTTTTCCGTCATTTCTTTTGTTCCTGCTGCCTCAGACAAATGCTTCAGATTCGCCACTGCAGTAACGATCCTCTCAAGAGCGCTCTTAGCAGATTCCATGATTTCCTGGCTGAAGTTGATCGGGCTTCTGTAATGTGCACTCAGCATGAAGAAACGCAGGACCTGAAGATCATACTGTTCTCCGATTTCTCTGACGGTGAAAAAATTGCCAAGAGATTTTGACATTTTGCGATTATCTATATTCAGGAATCCATTGTGAAGCCAGTAACGGGCAAATATTTTTCCATTGCAGCACTCACTTTGAGCGATCTCGTTCTCATGATGAGGGAAGATAAGATCTTCTCCGCCGGCATGGATATCAATCTCTTCACCAAGGTACTTCTTCGACATTACAGAACACTCGATATGCCATCCCGGACGTCCCTCTCCCCACGGAGAAACCCAGAAAGGCTCACCTTCTTTTTTCGGTTTCCAGAGAACAAAATCCAATGGATCTTCTTTCTGATCTTCCCCAGATACAAGGAGGGAACGATTGCCAGTACGAAGATCATCCAGATTCTTGTGAGATAATTTCCCATACTCATCAAACTTTCTGGTACGGAAATATACTGTCCCGGAAACTGCATAAGCATAACCTTTTTCAATCAGATCCTGGATCATATCGATCATACCACCGATTTCCTGTGTCGCTTTCGGATGTGTAGTTGCAGGCTTTACATTCATATCTGCCATATCTTTTTTGCATTCTTTGATATAACGTTCAGAAATCTCTTCCGCACTTACGCCTTCCTCGATGGATTTTTTTATGATTTTATCATCTACATCGGTGAAATTCGATACAAAATTCACCTCATAGCCTTTGTATTCCATGTAACGGCGTGCGGTGTCAAACACGATCATCGGGCGGGCATTGCCAATATGGATAAAGTTATATACTGTCGGTCCACACACGTACATCTTTACCTTACCCTCTTCAAGCGGAACAAATTCTTCTTTTTTCTTTGTAAGTGTATTATACAGTTTCATCTTTTTTCTCCCTCTCTTTTTTATATAATCTCAATTCTTTTTCCATCTCCAAAACTCTATTGGTAAGTGCTGTATTCTCTCTTTGTAAAGTACGGATATCGTCACGTACCGGATCCGGCAGGTGACAGTGATCCATACTATTTCTTGGAACCTTCATATTCTTCTGTCGGACAACTCTTCCCGGAATACCCACAACGGTACAGTTTGGCGGAACTTCCTCCAGCACAACGGAACCAGCCCCTATCTTTGAATTCTCTCCGACCGTGAAGGAACCGATGATTTTGGCTCCTGCACTTACCATCACGTTGTCTTTGATCGTTGGGTGACGTTTACCGGTTTCCTTACCATTACCGCCAAGGGTCACACCCTGATATAACGTTACGTTATCACCCACGATCGCGGTCTCTCCGATGATAACACCGCTTCCATGGTCGATGAAAAGTCCCTTTCCTATCGTTGCTCCCGGATGGATTTCTATACCAGTTCTTCTTGCTGCCCTCTGTGATATCCATCTTGCCATAAAATAATGGCCTTTCAAGTACAGTTTATGGGCCTTTCTATATTTTATCATAACACGAAAGCTTGGATACAAAAGCACTTCCAACGGTGTCTTTATGGCAGGGTCTCTCTCCTGTATAACCTGAAATTCTTCTTTAAAATGTTTTATAAAGCTCACTTCCAGTCCTCCTTTCACGAATGTCATGTCGAGTATTTTGTATCATAGGATGCATTTTCTCCATACGACACAAAAACCGCAGCTACTTCTCATAAAAGAGACGAAGTAATCCGCGGTTCCACTCTTAGTTAAAGATGTTTTATATTGACATCTTTCTCTCGCCACATGTAACGTATGCTTACGGATCAGGCTAGCCGGCAATACCAGTTCACCAGATCAGCTCCCGGATGCACTTCTCTGCAAAATTCCCGGGACAGCTTCCAGCCGATGGCTCTCCCTCTCTGTGTTCCTTTTGACAGATACTCTTTCCGTTCTTCGCTTTTATCTATTTCACATATCTTTTGATTTTAAACCCTTCGTTTAGTGTATTCAAATTTTCAGGTTTTGTCAACCTTTTCTTCATCTATCTCTTCAAATCGAAAAAGAGGACGTATCATCTATTTTTCAGTGTTTCTTCGATTCAATCATGCAGATAGCCTGAGAAGAGATTCCCTGCATCGTCCCAGTAAATCCCAGCCCTTCTTCTGTTGTTGCTTTAATATTCACCTGATCGACCGACAGATTCAATGCTTCTGCAACATTTTCGATCATCGTGTCAATATATGGCAATAACTTTGGTTTTTGAGCAATGATCGTGGCATCCAGATTCACTACCTGATATCCCTTTTCATCCAACAGCTCTCCCACCTTTTTCAGCAACAGTATACTTGAAATCCCTTTATACTGCGGATCGGTATCTGGGAAATGGCGGCCAATGTCTCTAAGTGCAGCCGCACCCAGCAAAGCATCCATGATCGCATGGACGACAACGTCCGCATCCGAATGCCCCAGAAGTCCCAGTTCCCACGGTATCTCTACCCCACCAAGGATTAATTTTCTTCCTTCTACAAGTTTATGAACATCATAACCCATTCCAACTCTCATCTTATCCACCATATCTGCCTTTCTCACTTATATTCTCCACATTTTATTCCGGATATACCAGCATCTTTCTCATTCTGTTAAAGCTGAGACGATTTCTCACATAAGGAGATAACCGGAGGGTAAGTGCAATGAGATCTTTGGATATTCCGATCTCCTCCACATCCTTTATGCAGCCACCACGTTCCAACAGCTTGAGCATCTCGTCTTTTTTTGGCATCTCATCAATAATGTCTGCAATGGCTTCAAGACTTTTCTCCAGCTTTCCAGCATCTACTGCCAGCATAGGATCCGGCGTATTTTCTTCCATCGTTGCTTCATATAATCCTTTCGCACCAAATGTCTCCTTTATGAGTTCGTGCTCCATGCCCTCATAGGGTTTCACTTTGCAGGTGCCGCGCCTTATGCTTCGAGATATTTTCTCATACAGTTCCGTATTCAAGATCAATCCGATCGACACTTTTTCGCCGTGAAGAGCATCCACATGATCATTGATAACTTCCATCTCCCAAAGATGTGAGACGTGATGTTCTGCACAGGAAGCAGGTCTGGAATTTCCTATCATCTGCATCGCCAGTCCCGAAAGAAGAAGTGCATACATTAATTCCTCATACGCCTCCGTCTCACCCCCACGAAGTCCTTCCAGACACTTTCCTACTTCTTCCAGCGCCTGCATCTCCAACTGGCATACTCTCTCACAGATATATTCACCCGTCACTTCATGGGCAATCTTCCAATCTGTAAGTGCTATATATTTACCCAGGAGATCTGATATTCCTGAGGCTGTGAGCCTGTAAGGAGCCCGAGAAAAAATCTCAGAATCCGCATAGACATAAATCGGTGCCGCCGCCGGCATCGTTTTCTTCATTCCGTTCCAGGTCATCGCCGCTACAGTCGATACAAACCCATCCACACTGGCTGCTGTTGGAACAGATACAAAAGGAATACCCATCTCATATGCCACGAATCTGCTAAGATCATGGACAGTACCAGATCCTACCGCCAATATCAGATCTACATCTTTTCCCTGTATCTTTTGACGGACCAGATCAACTCCATGATTGTTTGCATGAAGGTTTTCACTTGGAAGCAATATTTCTTCACACATCGACCATATTTCTTTCATGTGTTTTTTTGCTGCAGCTTTCGTATTCTCATCACATATGATCGCTGCCGAACGGTAACTGCTAAGCGAACCTTCTTTCATAGAAGCAAGCAAGCTGTTCACTGCTCCTGATTCCACTATGATATCCTTTACATTAATTTCATGTTCTCTCCCACAAGTACACATACCGCTAAATTTACTTACATTGATCTTCATCCTGTCCTCCTGCGCCGTTTTCTTACTCTTTTTCCGTTCTCGTTTCGTATTTCTTATCTTTGCACCATCATACCTCACATTGACCTGTTTTTCAATAAAAATTAAGAAGCACAGTTCATGCACATTTTCGACAGAATATCCCGCAACATATTGTTGCTTTCCTCTTTTCGTCAAATAGTGTATATTAAAACTATTCCACCTCATACATGTATGGTGAAAATCAGCTGCGATTTTTCGGCAATTCTTACATTTCCTGTAAGGTGTTCTCACACCATCCGTCTATCAATGCTGCTACCAAAACACTTAACATTATAATGTCCCGCCGCGGTGATGCTAGCTTAATCGCTGCGGAACAATACAACAAAAAATCCCCTATAAATGCACAAAATATTTTTCCAAAAAGTTCTTGACATTCTTACGTCAGTTTTATATAATAGCAAGGCAGGTTGCGATTAACGCATTCTGTTGTGTAAAGATCCATTGCACATTTACAAATTTTATAGTTACATAATTATGGCGAGATAGCTCAGTTGGCTAGAGCACGCGGTTCATACCCGTGGTGTCGAGGGTTCGAATCCCCCTCTCGCTACTCAAGAATTTCGATAGATTTTCTTGTCCCATACAAATGGTATATACCATTGGCCCTTGGAATCTTAGCTCAGCTGGGAGAGCATCTGCCTTACAAGCAGAGGGTCACAGGTTCGAGCCCTGTAGGTTCCATTCTTCTTTTGAAGATATGTTTTACAAAAGTATATATGATATGGCGAGATAGCTCAGTTGGCTAGAGCACGCGGTTCATACCCGCGGTGTCGAGGGTTCGAATCCCCCTCTCGCTATTAAAAAAAGATTTCCATACGGAAATCTTTTTTGTTATACATGATCATTGCGATTTACTGACTGTGCTGATATTTCCGGGAGCATCCACCCTTTTCATTTTAATTTTCGTTGTAGTCAATTGCCCTTCAGGCATTTTGCTTTCTAATTTGACCTGCCCTTTTTCAATAGTTCTCCCAATGTTCGATACAGCACATCCGTCTGGATCGGTTTACTTAGATGAACATCCATACCGGCAGCTTTTGTCTGACTGACATCATCTGCAAATGCATTGGCTGTCATCGCTACGATAGGAACCACCTCTGCATCAGGCCTCGGAAGGCTGCGGATAGTTTTTGCAGCATCGATACCATCCATGACCGGCATACGGATGTCCATCAAAACAATATCGTAATAGAAGGGAACAGATTGTTCAAACATCTCTACCCCCACCTGACCATTTTCCGCGTGCTCCACGATCATTTCCTTTGCATTTAAAAGTCTTGTAGCAATCGTTGTATTCAAAGGATGATCCTCACAAAGCAGCACT
This sequence comes from Clostridia bacterium, assembly GCA_009929525.1. Lineage (GTDB taxonomy): Bacteria > Bacillota > Clostridia > Lachnospirales > Lachnospiraceae > Oliverpabstia. The sequence continues at coordinate 15,382 of SAAH01000082.1, forward strand.
CGCCGCCCCTGCAGGTTTGCTTTTTTATCATAACTGATCTGCTGCTTTTCCTTCCATTTTGCAACCTGTTCATCTGTAGCGATATTCAGCTTCAGAATGATCGTAAAACAGGTTCCTTTTCCCAACTCACTCTCCACTGATATATCTCCGCCTATAAGCTGTATCAACTGTTTTGCAATTGCCAGCCCAAGCCCTGTCCCCTGGTAGGAACTGGTACGTGTCGCATCCTCCTGTGAAAATGCATCAAAAATCCTTGGCAAAAATTCCGGACTGATACCGATCCCACTATCACGAATGATCAGTTTATCTGTGATCACTCCATCTTCAATGCCAATGTTTGTCATGATCACATCTATCCGCCCACCGGCAGGTGTGAACTTGACAGCATTCCCTAGTACATTCAATACGGCCTGCTCGATACGTTCCACATCAACATACAAGATTGAAAATGGAAGTTCATCTGCCTGGACATGCAGTTGGATATTCTTTGCCTGCATACTCAGTTTTGCCAGTCCCAGTGCATTATTGAACAGCGTTTTCCCCTCACATACATATGGGTGGAGTTCCAGTTTTCCACTCTCTATCCTGCTCATATCAAGCGTATCATTGATCAGATTCAGAAGATACTTTCCCGACATCTCAAGCTCTGTCAGATCCCGGCTGATTTTATCATCTGTAGTGCTTTCCTTCAGTAATGTTGTCAATCCCAGGATTCCATTTAATGGTGTTCGCATATCATGGCTTACCCGAGACAAAAAAGCTGTCTTTGCCTTATTCGCAGCCTTTGCCTCTTCCAGTGCCAGAGACAGCTTCTCCTTTTGTTTTTCCTCCTGTTCATACATCTCCGTTACATCCTGGATCGCACACAGCAAAACTTCCCTGCCTGGTTCCAAATATGCATAGATGATACGATAATCGTGCTTTTTCCCTTTCCACATCAAGGAATAAACACATTCATAAAATGGTGCCATATCTAGCTTTCGGCTAATGTATCCAGGACTATTTTCTTCGATTACTTTTGATACCGTTCCAGGAACCGCATACTTTCCAAAAAATGCATTTAATCCTTTGGTAATGTCTCCGTGTTCTCTCTGCATCTTAACAATTTCTGTCAAAATTCCATCGTTCTTATCATGCTGGAATGGAATCACCAAACCAGTCTTTAATTCAGTCATGATAATTGATTGATAGTCCACCGACAAAAGCTGGTTGACCACTAATTCCGAGCGTACTATCTCTGTAATATCCCTTAAGAATCCGATTGCTTCGATATCACCAGTCCGGGGGTTCGCGATCATATCAAATGTCGTCTGCATCCATCCGCTGTTTTCTTTCAGGCGGTGTCGGACCTCAATATGGGAAATACCGCTTTGATAGGCTTTTATCATGGATTTGGATGTCGCTAATAATGCGAATTTTTCCTGGTCTTTCACATCACAAACGATGTTCTGGATACCTCGAAGTACCTCATCTGCCACCCCATGTTTCATCACTTCACATAGCTTAGGATTATCACTTTCATATTCTGTGACTGTATTTATTGTGAGATTGTAACTTGCATAGGCTAATGCTCCCTGTGCTGCGATCTGATTCAGACGCAGTTGTTCTTCATATCGCAGTTCACGTTCTTTCTGTTCCGTAATATCTATGGCTATCGCTATCGAATCCAGATAATTTCCCAACACATCAAAGACTGGAGTATACATCAGTCTATACCAGGCATAGCCCAATTCATTTTTTACATTTGCTTTCACATCTGCATGTACTGTCTTCTCAGTTTTTACTTCTTCAAATAATCCACGGAATCCATCAACACTTTCATCAGAAATAAACCCCATGTCTATGATGGACTGCGGTACATTATCAACTACTTTAGGCAAATGGAACGCTTCCCCCAAAGTGAGGGAATCTGTAATGCGTGATGTTTTATAATCATACCTCCAGGTCAAAACCTTTGCTGCAGTCAGTGCTGTCTTCAACGTGATCCTGCCATATTCCAGTTCATTTTGAGCCTGCATGGTTTCATTATAGTCTGAAAGCGTGGCATATATTTTCATATAGTTTTCTCTTCGTTCCACAATGGATCCCGTCAAATGGATCCAAAACCACCTATCATTCTCCACTAAGATACGATAGGTAGCCTCGGCTCTGTTTTCACCGCTCATCAGTTTTTTAAGTGCTGTGCGAATGGGCAAAAAATCATCTGGATGTGCTGCTTTCAGCGTATTATTCCCAAAATATCTCCTTCTGTTTTCACGCGTTGTGCCCAGCATTTGATAAAACGCATCATTCATATAATTCTGAGTGATCTCGCCATTTATCACTTCATAAATTCCTATACCTGCAGGGACATCATCCATCAATGCCTGCAGCTGTTTTTGTTCCCGGATGATCTGCTGTGACTCTTCACTGACGATCGTATGAACAGCATACCATACGGCAATATCATCTTCTGCCAGATCACCGTCCATGAGATTCGCATCCAGCCTGTTCAACACATCCGGTTTATCTTTTACGTGGAGATGGTATCTGATGCTAATGCCCTGACCCGTTTCTATACTCCTTCTTGCCGCCGCCATTACTATCGCTGCATCCTCTTCGGCAACCATGACCATCGCATCTTTGTGTATACTTTCATGCAGCCTGGCTCCATTTTCATACCCGCACATTTTTCCCAAGCCATCTGACACATAATCTGTAACGAATCTTCCGTCCTTTTTCATACGATAGATAGCTACTCCACCTGGAATATATGATAAAAGTATATGTTCCTTCTTACGTGTCTCTTCCAGCTCCTGCTCCAGCGTCTTCTTCTCTACAACATAATTAGGAACAGAAGCATGAACGGTATTGATCAGCCAACCCTGCTCAGTTCTGACACATCCTATAGTTCCCCGCACTTTGAAGTCACCAACCATTTCCTTTGTAGCTGTGTGCCTCCCGCTAAAAAAAAGTATAGTTGAACTTTCATTATGTCTTATTTCTTTTGGTGTATCAAATACACTTGAGTTTCCGCAAAATGTAATTTCAAAAGAGATAACTTCTTCTAAAGTACCAATCTGTCCTATTTTTGAAAAAAATGAAAAGACAGTATTGTGAA
>SAAH01000083.1 GCA_009929525.1 Clostridia bacterium
GCAAAAAAGCATGGAATTAATGCTTACAAAGCAATTCAAAATGCAATAGCAGGTACCCCAGAAATCACTTTTGACTAATGGGGTACTGAACAGTTACCTGATTTTTATTAATGATCGACCCCATCTGCTCATCTACCAGATAATATCTTGGGAAGTTCAAAAAGATGACCACATCTTCCTTCCCCAGTTCCATAAGCTTACTCATCTGATCATGAGCCTCATTTGTAATGCACTCCACATTGCTGGTGATATGCCCCAACAGTCTAGAGAACTGAGCCGCACAACCGCTTCCGCCGCGGATCCCTATCACCATCTTGCGATTTGCCTTCAGAATATGGTCTGCTACCTCCTCGTAGCGCCACTCTTCGTGCTGTCTTAATGAACTCTCCAGATTGATCCCCATAAGGCGGAGCATCTCATTTCTGGTTCCCTCTACATTCTGGTAACGTTCTGTCTGCATGACAAAACGGTCAAACAAGGAGTGCTTCCCGATTTTTTCACTATGTTCTTTCAACTCCTGGCGGATATGCTCCCGAAGATCTGAAAATCCCTCATAACCCACTGCCCTTGAAAAACGGATCACCGATGCATCACTAACCCCTATCGCATGTCCGATCTCCTGAGCTGTCATATTAAGAATTCTTTTTTGATTCTTCGCTATGTAATCTGCGATACTTAGCTGTGCCCTCGTAAGATTACTTGTGGCGATTTTCTTTAGAAATGTATTCTCCATATGTAAGTTTCCTCCCTCATTAGTCCTCCAGAAGGTCATTTATTTTCTCCATGGATTCTTCCGCCTGATAGATCAGCTGGCTGCACTCATATAACTTTGCCGTAAAATCAATTTCTTCTGTGCTTTGATATGCTTTATACTTTAAGTCATGTTCCAGACTTGCCCAAAGATCCATCGCCAGCGAACGGATCTGTAACTCCACTGGCACCAGCTGCTTTTTATTCATAAAATAGACGGGAACACGGATAATAATGTGAAGACTGCGATACCCATTTCTCTTTGGATGTGCCACATAATCTTTTTCTTCCATGATAAAAATATCATCCTGCGCCATGATTCTCTCACGGAGCAGATAAATATCTTTCACATAAGGGCAAACTACCCGCACTCCTGCGATATCATAGATGTTATTACATGCAGAAGTCAATGTCAGGTTCAAATCCTTCTTTTCCAATTTGCCAAGGATACTGTCCGCCGACTTTAGCCGGGCATCTATATGATGGATCGGGCACCTCATCTTCCGAAAATGGAATTCATCTTTGATGATCTCAAAACGGGCGATTGCCTCATTCATCGCCGCATTATACATCCGCAGGATGGGATCCATCGTCTGTGAAAATTCTGACTTCATGTTGGCTATATGCTTCATATCATCACTTTGAGGAGTCATCACCGGCATCAGTTCATTGATCTCCAGCGTTTCTTCATTCTTTATCGTAATATCGTCACCGTGGATATCGATTAGTTGCTTTGATGTTTGTTTGGTGGTCTTTCTTTGCATTTGAGATGCTGTATCTTTTCCTTTTGCTTTTTTCTTTCCTATATTGTTCAACTGATTCGCCTCACTTACTTTTCTTAGCTGTATAGAAAAAAAGCAGCTTCTGAATGAACAGTGCTGCATTTTTCTCCTTTTTCTGCTTTCTATTATACGTTTTTCTACGAAAAGAAACAACTCACTTCACATAATTTTAAGATTCTTCCGCTAATTCTTAACCTTTTTTCATATGTTCTCCACCTCGCTAAATCTCTTTCCCTTATTATCTCATCCATAATCTGTAATTTTGTTTTTCAGAGCTATCCTCTTCTCAGGATGTCCATCCGATCACTCCACGTACCACTGACGCTGCATCATATAAAGCCGGTAGTATTCCCCCTGTTTTTCTATCAGTTCTTTATGGCTGCCTACCTCGCACACCTTTCCTTCCTTCATCACAATAATCTTGTCTACCGCACGGCAGATTCCTATCCTGTGAGATACTATGATCGTAGTTTTATCTTTCGCAATTCTTAAAAACATTTTCAGGATACTGGTCTCCATCACAGGGTCCAGTGCTGCGGTTGGCTCATCCAGAACTGTGATCTGGCTTTCCCGAAACATGCCCCTTGCGATCGCCAGCTTTTGCCATTGCCCTATGGACAATTCTTTTCCGCCAAACTCATTTCCAAGGATTTGATCTAACGATTCTATTCCGATGTCTTGGATATTCGACAATCCCACTTTGTCAAGTGTTCTCTGGATTTTGACCGAATCTTTCATGTATCTCCAATCGCTGATGGCTGTATTTTCTCTCAGGGACATTTCATATTTGACAAAATCCTGGCTTACCATGGATATGTTACTTCTCAGATCCTTAGGGTCCAGCGAGTGGATATCCTGATTTCCATACATTACTTTCCCACTTTGAACCGGATACAATCCAGTCAATACTTTGATCAATGTTGACTTTCCACTTCCATTCTCCCCAACGACAGCCACTGTTTCTTTCTTGTCTATGGAGAAATCTACATGAGATAATGCCGGATTGGAAGTATTCGGATAAGAAAAGCAAAGATTGCTTACTTTTATATTGGTAAAATCCATATCCAGTTTGTCTCCTCCCATCCGCTCTTCCTCAAGATTCATGAAGGTATAATAGTCATTTACAAAGGATGCACACTCCGGGATTCTTCCCAAACTTATCAAAAAATATTTTGATGCCAGTTGAAAGGATGAAAATGCTGTTATCGACGCCGCCAGCATGCCAAAGTCCAGTTCCTTCGCTAATAGCAGTAAAACAGCAATAAACATACTGATTATATATCCACTCCTGCAAAAGATATCGCACCAGAAAAGACTTTTGATATCCTTTCTTTTATAGTCCCAAATTTCTTTATTGAGCCCGTCTCTGGTCCGATACAATTTTTCTTCTATATACTCCTCGATTCCATAGATGCGAAGTTCCTTAACTGCACGCCGGTCTGCAAATAAATGATACAGATAATCCCTGCACCGCTCACCTGCCGCCTGATAGTTTTTTAGTTCATAGAATTCCTTCCCCCTGATGATCCGGATCAGAAAGTAAGGAATTACACTCAATAAAGAAATAGCTGCCAGGATTGGGCTAAAACTCGTCAATATGATCAATGTACTTCCCACCTTTAGTGCTTCTGATAATATATTGAACACCGATAAACTCAAATCCGAAAATTTCCCCTGTTCGATACTGTTTTGTGCCCTCTTCAGCTTATTATTTATCTCTGTGTCCTCATATTGGATCAGCGAAAGTCTGGATCCCTTTTCTCCCAGATTCCTGCCTAGCTTCATGGCTGTCTTCGCATCGATTTTGATCATACAGGAATAAAATATGCTGTTTCCCACTTCTGAGACAGCAAATATCCCCAGGATGATCCCCAGGCTCATCACGCTTTCTTCAAAGTTAGTTTCATATATATCATTTAAAAATACGGATACCATCCAGGTACTAACGGCAGTCAAAACAGACTGCCCCAACATACAGATCACCTGCATGATAATCGTCCCGGGTGTGATCATGAAAATATCTTTTATCGACTGGAGTAATAATCTCTTCATCTTCAACTCAGTTCACCTCCTCTGGAGTATACCATTGGGCCTGTTTACGAAAGAGTTTGCAATACTCCCCCTGACTCTTCATTAACTGTTCATGAGTTCCTTCTTCTATTATGCTTCCCTGTTTTAGCACAAGGATATTGTCGGCCATTTTGGCACTGGCAAGTCGATGAGAGATCATCATACTTCCCCTGGATCTCATAACAGAATAGAAAATCTGATACATCCTGCTCTCCGATGAAGGATCCATAGACGCAGTCGGCTCGTCCAGAATCGCAAATGCATTTTCATCCATAAAGACTCTGCTTACTGCCAGCCTTTGCCACTGCCCTTTTGACAAATCCACCCCATCTGTACTAAGCTTCCCCAGATTCTTGTCCAGACCCATTTTGTCTGTACTTTGAAAACCTGCCAATTCTAAAGCATCATTTATTTTTTTATCATTATCCATGTCCTGGAGATTACCAAATCCCACATTTTCCCGTACAGTCAGCTCATATTGATAAAAATCCTGATATACAACTTTTATAGCTTTTCCTATCCGGGCAGTACTTATTTTACTGATATCCTTACCATCAAACAGGATCCTTCCCTTTGTTGGCCGATATAGGCCACACAGCAATTTGATCATTGTGGTTTTCCCCGAACCATTTTCCCCTACGATAGCTGTACTTCGGGACAGATCCAGGTCAAAGCTGATTCCATGCAGTACTTCCTCCTTCGATCCTGGATACGCAAAATGTACATTTTCAAACTGGATCGTCCTGACTGGTTTTTGGACTATCTGATTTCCTGCTTCTGCCTCTTTCAATCCAAAAAATCGGGATATGTACGATGACTCTTTGATCTCTTTTGAAAAATCACCAAACACCTCAAGCAGCCCCGTAATGATATCTACGACATTCAGTGTCGCGTTAAATAATGCAACGAATAATCCCATAGATATCTTCCCACTCATTAGACAATATAGCAGCAGTCCTGCAGAACTCATATACCATAAAGCGGCAAATAAACTTTTTAACAACAGGCATATTCTGACTCTTGATAAAGTGGTATTCTTCTCTGAAAGCATTTTGTCTGATTGCTTTTCCCACAGATTTTTTATGTATTCTACTGCCCCGTATATCTTCAGTTCTGCAAGGCTTCTTTTGTCTGTTAACAGTTTTCCATAGTACGAGATTTTGCGTTCATCTTCCGTTTGAGCTTCATATAAGTCATACCATAAGCTCCCTGCTCTATAATTTTGATATAGCATCGGCAGTAAAAATATGAGAAAAACTATAATCAGCAAAGCCGTGGCCTGCATATAGATCATCAGTAAGCCCAACAAAGTAACAACGATTTTGATGATTTCAATTATTTTCCAATAGATTGATTTTATCTTTCCACTTGGATTTTGGGATATTCTTGAGATAATATCATAGGTACTTTTATTCTCATAGCATCCGTAATCTATATTCTTATATTTTTTTATGATGTCTTTCTCCAGATTATCGGTCATATGCATATCAAATTTTATTTCTATGGAATTATCCAGGCGCGTCAGAATTGTCTCTAACAGCATCATTGCGATCATTAATCCAAAATCAAGAAAAAACATCGGAGACAAACTTTTCTTTCCCATCATATCCGCAATATCGTCAAATACTCTCTGTAATAAAATGGTATTTGCAGGGACCAATATGGCAAACAGCAATGCAGCCGCAAGTTTTGCTCCGCCCCACCATTTGTCATACTTCCATACGAATCTCAGGCTTTCCTTTAATTGTTTTTTCATATTGCACCACCTTTACTTCCTTCTGCAGTTCATTTCTTTCTACTTATTATAGCTTTTTGATCATATATTCCGATGGTAGCAATTGATTATAAATAAACTGTACACAAAAAAGAAGTGTATGCCCTGCTGTGCCCAAAGCGCATACACTTCTTTTTTGTTATTGCAAAATCTCCAGTTCTCTGGCTTTTTCTATTCTTTTCGTTTTCTCTTTAGCCTCAGAACCGTACAAAATCTTCTTTAAACTATCGATTGACAGATGGTACTCTTCTGCCAGATTTTTTATCGAACTTCCATTTTTCTTTTTTTCACGTATCATATTGTTTCTAATATGCAGATCTTCTTTTATCCCTGTCCTGGCTCCCCAAACCTGCCTGGTTCCTTCTTCTTTAGGAATATACAGCAGCCCGCCTGCACAATATCTTTGTACCTGCCTGAGAAGCTCCTCTGGTAATATTTCCTTTCCATTCAAATATGTCATGCCTTCACTCCCTTAATCATATAATGACCTTTTGAACCTGGTATCATAATATTAAGTTATCACAAAACATATTTGCTGTCGCGATTCCGGCTTTACTCTATATATTGAATCGCATCACATCATTTTTGTGATATATAGAGCTTATATCCTATCATGTTATTTGTTTTTTTGATCAAAATGATCCTTTTACACATATTCACCCTCTCCTTTTCCAAAAAACAACCCATCGTTTCTTATCTTATCCTTTACAAATAGACTATCACATTATAACCTTCTTTGCAAAACCTAAGTTGTAGATCAGGCATCATTTTTGATATCAAAATGCTCCTCGACAACTTTATTTAGCTGCTCCGTAATCTTCATAAAATCACAGTCCAGATTTAAAGTCCTTACCGTAATCTGATTTCCACTCATCTGATATACTTTTTCAGGCAGCCGAATTTGTGTGAAACGACACCATAGCAAGTAATCTTTTTAGCCAATTCTTTTGCGGCTTCATCAATATTCTTCCTGCCTTCATATACCAGCTTGGCGTAGTCGTACATTACTTTTTCCGCATCATATTCAGAACCAACCCGTTCTCTGATACCGCCGTATTCTTTATCAATATATTCTTTCAGCATACATAAGTCTTTATAATAAGATGCAGTTCTTTTCTCCGCCCGATCAGAAAAAACTACTTTTTCCAGATATTCATATAATGCCATTCTGGCTTCTTCCATGCTCTCCTCTGAAACAAGGCACTCCCAAAAAGACTTTGCAATATCGTTATTCCATATGTAAAATGCATCGGAAACATGGGTATTTACTGTATGCATAGTCCATTCCGGATGTGACTTGGACAGATATTCTTTGTATTCATTTCTTATGGCTTTTACTGTTTTTAATGATACCATCGGTTATCCTCCCAATACTATGTGTAGCGATGTTATTTTTATTATACCCTTATGCCTTAGGAAAATAAATACGAAGTTCTACATATGAAGTCAATTCGAGAACGGGGAATCAAAAAAAGAGCAATGTGATCATGAGAAAAACTCTCTCTCAAAATCCCATTACTCCCTTAAATCATGCCCCAGCTCCCCTGCTGCAAGCCTACACATATCAAAATATGTAAGATTATCTATTACGTTCTATCATATAGGAACCTACAGCTGATATGACAAGTATGATTCCACCTATCAAAAAGAGTAAAAATCCACGTCCTGTAAGCACGGATTCACCGCATTTTTTAAACGTGAAAATAATCCAACACAGGCTTGCAAATGAACCAACTATTGCCAATATTTTTTTATAAAAAACCGACATGATAATTGTAAACGCAAGCAGCGCAATCAGTATAAATATCATTGCAAATGAATCTGTTCCCATACGGTTAAGTTTTAATGCAATAGATTCAGCATTCCATATCGCTTTGTTAGGTAAGAATACGGCGATCATAGTTAAGATAGAAGCAAATAAAATACCAATATGCGCTATGTTATGTCCTCTCACTATACCACCTCTTCTTTTTATGCCTTCACTCTGATCTGCCTTAATGACATTTTGATACGTTGGATCCTGATTAAATTCCAAAGTATTTTCAACTCCCATATCTATAGTTTCCGGTGTCGGTGCTCCAACTGGGTTTCCACACTCCGGGCAAAATTTCATTCCATCAGCTACCTGTTTTCCACAATTATTACAAATCATTTTTCGTATCCTCCTGTTTTTTGTTTTTCCAACTGTTTGGATCATTTCGATTGTTGCATTTTCACTTCCACATTTTTGTACTTTTGTACTTTATTTCCCCTCTCCTTTTTCTTATATTTGAGGCTATCCAACATAGACCAGATTGAATTTTACCTCTTTTCATTAACTAAGACAAGGCTGGTTTAAAAAAAGTTTTATTTTTTTCCTTTTTTTTTAATTTTTTTATTTTTTTTGAATCATGTTCAACGACTCTCCTCATAAGCCTCTTTAAAGTTGACTGGTGGAGAAGTTACTGCAATATATACGAATTCTTTCTCTCCCGTATTTTTCAATCCGTGGACTTCTCCGTCTTTAAAACGTACAACGTCCCCCGACAAGAATTTCTTTTCTTTATCATCAGCCAGCAGTAACAGACCACTTCCCTGTACTCCATACCATATCTGCTCTGATTCAGCATGAAAATGACGTTTTTGTACCGCACCCGGCTGAACATGAACTTCTGTAACCGTCACTCGTATGCTTTCGGAATTCTCCGGGTTTAATAACTGTCTTGAAACAACTCCTGGATTCGTAAGTTCTCTTATGTCTATTGCTTTTATGTATTCCATGGCAACCTATCTCCTCTCACAAATGATAAATTTTTGCACATTCCCTCCTTGTTTTTATCATATCATGTAGTTTTATTATATCCCAAGACAAAGTTCAAAACAAGAAATCCTGTATCGAATAATGGTAGATATCCCGCATTTTCGTACTTCCAAGACAAATGTATTATTAAAAAAACAACCACCTTTCAAAGTGGTTGTTTCTATATATATAATGTGTGTTGTCTTTTGCTGTATTTGCCCTTGCTCTTATCTAGCCCCTACATATTTACGTACAGTTGCTTTTACTGAACCAGGACCTGCAATCATTTCCCTGAACATAGTTTCAATCTTTTCTCCCAGACCTGCTTTATAAACATCCACAAAGAAGACACGTTCATTAGAAAGGATTGGCTTTAGCTGATCGATGAATGTTTCTGGTTTTCCTATTACGATGTCCTTGAACAGTTCCTGAATCTCTTCGTTCATTGGATCTGGAGCAAGTTCATATTTGTTTCCTGCATCATCTACGGCAAGCATATATCTGAGCCATCCTGCTATTCCAAGCGGAATCGCTGTAAGGCGGGAAGCATCACCATATTTTGCCACATACGCTTTGATGGTTTCCCCAAAACGGACTCCTACCCCTTGTGATACATCTACTGCAAGACGAAGATTTGTGTCTCCCAGATATTCATTCGGAAAACGATCATTAAAAAGTTCATCCACAAAATCCATAGGAGAAAGGATGCCCGGATCCGGCACAACCGGAAGACCTTCATCATAAGCTACCATACGTGCCATCTTCATCATATCTTCATCTGTATTGAGCATATGAGCAAATAAATCATATCCTAATGTCACGCCCAAAGGACCGGTAGCAGAATGTACCGGATTCAGACATACGGTCACTTTCATACGTTCTGATAGATTCACAGTCTTCCGGTCAACCATATATACTCCAAAACCTTTTTCCAATGCCGGTCTTCCATTTGGGAATCTGTCTTCAATTACAAGATACTGCGGCTTTTCTGCATTGACAAATGGTGCAATATAAGTCCTCTTCCCTGTGATAACAGGCTGCATATCTTCTATGCCTAATGCTTCAAGATCCTCTGCGATCTGTTCGCTTGGACGCGGTGTGATCTTATCGATCATAGTCCATGGAAAAGCAACTATCTCTTCATCGCCTACATAAGCAGCAAATCCCTCATCCACAAATCCTGCTTTTTTCCATTCTTCTGTCATAGCCAGTACGGATTCCCGAAGCCTGGCACCATTCTGTGAACAATTATCCATGGATACGAGTGCCAGTGGATATTTTCCTGCTTTGTATCTTTCATAGAGCATAGCTGTTACTACTGCCATTGCACCTACTGCTTTGTCCGGACCATTTTTGATATCAGACTCTACAAACGGGAACCATGTTCCATCAGCTTTCTGCAGCGCATACCCTTTTTCTGTAATAGTGAAAGAAACCATCTGCAGGGAAGGATTGGTAAAAATTTCTTTAAGCCGGCTCCACTGCATGGCATCAGATGACATAGCTTTAACTGCTTCTGCCAGAGATCCCAATACTTTATATTCTCTTGTTCCATCTCCATGCAAGATCACACTCAGCCCAAGATTATCAAACGGTTCATAAATCTTATCTACTACATCATAATCAAATGTCTCTACACAGGTAAGACCTCGATCCAGAATGCCTTTCTCTAAAAGTCCATCTGCTATACCACCTATAAAAACACGAAAAATATTGCCAATTCCAAAATGCGCCCATGCAGGGGCTTCTTTTGCCTTACTTGATGTTGCTTCCACATCATATCCCGGAAGCTGAATTCCTGCTTTTGCCCATGTCGCTTGATCTTTGATTCCATTAATTGTTAGCTTCATTATTTCTCCTTCGCTCCATTTCTTATCTTGTTATATTTGTCACTTATGTTTATCTTTCAACCATAAGTATAGTATATATCTTGTCTGCATCCAATTCTATTGGCAAAACATATAATATTAAGCTGTTTTTTTGTTTATTATCACTATGTATTTTATAAACATGCACTTTGTTTGCTGATATATTAAAAATCAATTGGATCTTAACCCTATGATAAAATCATAACAATCAGAAGAACTATATGAAAAAACAAGGGATTTCAAGCATCTGGCAATCAGCAGCCCAATACTTGAAATCCCTTGTTTCAACCGTTCTCCGGCATTTTATTTATTAACTCTTGACGTCAAAGCCATCGTCTCCGACTACTTCATTCGCCCCAGCATAGCTGGGGGATTAGTCCTTTCATTTATCTTCTATTTTCAACTCTTTGTAACAGCACTATTGATTCTGTGTGGACGGTCTGACTAAACTGATCCACGCACACTGCCTTCACCACCCGATACCCATTCGCCAGGAATACCTCAAGATCCCGTGCCAAACTGGTAGGCTTACAAGATATATAAACCAAATTCTCTACCCCATATCGAAGGATCTTTGGCAATGCCTTAGGATGTATCCCCTCTCGCGGAGGATCAAGGACAATATAATCCGGCTTCTCCTCAATCTCATCAAGCACTTTCAAAACATCCCCTGCGATAAACTCACAATTGCTGATCTCATTTCTCTTTGCGTTTTCTTTGGCAGCTTCCACCGCTTCAGCCACGATCTCCACTCCGATCACCTTCTTAGCCACCGATGCAAGGATCTGTGAAATCGTACCAGTGCCGCTGTACAGATCGAACACCGTCATATCTTTCGTATCACCAATATACTCACGAGCTGTCTGATAAAGTACTTCAGCTCCCATAGAGTTCGGCTGAAAGAAAGAAAATGGTGTGATCTTAAACTTCAGCCCCAGGATCTCCTCATAGAAATAATCTTTTCCATACAGGATCCTCGTCTCATCACTTTTTACCATATCCGCCAGAGAATCATTAATTATATGAAGGATTCCTACGATTTTCCCTTCCAGTTGAAGTGCCAGAAGCCTTTCAACCAGCGGCGTAAGATCTGGCTCCAGTTGGGTGGACGTTACCAGATTCACAAGGATTTCTCCCGTAGTATTTGCCCGTCTCAGTAAAAGATGGCGAAGATAGCCTTCATGCTTCATCTTATGATAATAAGAAAATCCCTGCTCACGGCAATATTCTAATATACAGACAAGTATCTTATTCATATCCTCATGGACCAGCTTGCAGTCCACTGCATCCAGGACATCATAAGTGCTCCCCTTTTTATGAAGTCCCAAAGTAAGCGGCCCATCCTTTTGGGCATCCCCAAAGGAGAATTCCATCTTATTACGGTATCCAAACTCTATGGGACTTCCTTTGATTTCTTCAAACAGATAATCCGGATCACCATTTTCATCCACCTGTCCGCCATTTTTCACTGCTTCATCAATCAGCTCCTGTATCTGCTGCTGCTTCATCTCCAGCTGGCTTTTGTAATCCATCGTCTGATACATACAGCCGCCACACTGGGGAAAGATAGAACAAACCGGTTCCCTTACCTCCATAGGTGACCTCTCAAGCACCTCCAGAAGCCGGCCTTCCACACGTCCTGCCCGCTTTTTATTGATCATAAAACGGATTTTTTGCCCTGGCATACCATTTTTCACTGTAACCAGCTGATCTTCTATATATACCCTTCCTTTATTTGGAAAGTCTATCTTCTCTATGATACCTTCGTATATTTCACCTTTTTTCACGTGCATACTCCTTATATTATTATTGGAAAATTTTCCATATTTTCATTTCAGCAACCATCGTGCAGACATTTACCCCGAAAAAAAGAAAGCCTCGGGGTCTCCTCCGAAGCTCTCCTGCCTTTTTTAGTTTTCTTCTCCGTCTTCGTCATCGAAGTAATCATCGAAATCATCGTCAAAATCATCTTCGAAATCTTCCAAATAATCCGGTGTGAAGAAACGATATACTGCATACGCGATACCTGCAACTGCTGCAACAGCACCAAGAATAGCCAATACCCAAACGATTGTATTCTTACATTTTTCTTCTTCTTTTTCTTTTTTCTGCAGTAATGCCATCAGTTCGTCAATTTTATTCATTCCGAACACCGTCCTCTCTTAAAACTATTGTTATTATACCACCATTCATACTAATTTACCACTAAAATTATGAAATATTGCTATACTACATTCAAGTACGGCTCGTCAGCTATGCCGGCATAATACATCTGAGCCGCTCAGATATTATGAAAAATACAAATATTATACTTTCTTCAATTTTGCAAAGGAAGCAAACATCTTTTTAACTCCTGACTTTTCAAAGTCTACAGTAACCTCAAAATCTTTTCCGCCATCCACGATGGCCTGTACAATACCTGTTCCAAACTTCATATGGCGCACACTATCACCCACACGATAATCAAGTCCAGCCGCTTTTTTCACTTCAAACTGCTTTGGCTTAAATGCATTCGCACTATAACTCTGACGCATCTTAGCATATGTATTTGTTGCCTCCGGCATCTTCGTGATCTTTCGCTCGCGTATCTCTTTTCCCAGTTCCACCAGTTCTCTTGGTATCTCTCTTATGAATCGAGACACCTTGTTATACTGGGTTTCCCCGCGGATCATACGCTGCTGGGCTGCCGTCAATGTCAGTTCCTTCATCGCTCTTGTGATCCCAACATAACACAGACGCCGTTCTTCTTCAAGTTCAAGCGGATCATCACCCACGATCGTCATATAGCTTGGGAAGATTCCATCTTCCATACCAGCCAGATACACATTTGGAAATTCCAAACCCTTGGCACTGTGAAGCGTCATAAGTAAAACTCTGTTATCATTATCATCCACAGAATCGATATCTGCGATCAAAGCAACTTCTTCCAAAAATTCACTCAGATTTGGATGCTCCGCCTCTTCTTCATAAGATACCACTTTAGAAATCAACTCGTCGATATTTTCTATCCTAGTCTTGGCCTCATCTGTATCCTCAGCCTCAAGTTCTTTTACATATCCCGTTTCCTCGATCACTTTGGAAAGTATCTCAGACACAGACAAGTACTCCAACTGGCTCCTGAACTTCTGGATAAAATCAACAAAAGGCTTCACCTTTACTGCTGCCCTTCCAAGTGTGGGAATACCATCAGCCTGTCTCAATGCATCATAGAATCCCATACCCATCCCATCTGCATATTCCTGAACCTTTCCCAGGGTAGTCGCACCGATGCCTCTCTTCGGCACATTGATGATACGGCGGACTGCCACATCATCCCTTGCGTTATCGATAGTCTTCAAATAAGCCAATAGGTCTTTGATTTCCCTTCTGGCATAAAAGTTTACACCGCCAACAATCTTATAAGGAATATTTCCGATCAGGAATTTCTCCTCGAAAAGTCGTGACTGCGCGTTGGTCCTGTACAAAATTGCACAATCCCTATACTCATATGTACCTTCCCGTACCTTGCTGGAAATATCACCCGCTATGTATTCTGCTTCTTCATACCCATTCTGGAACTGACGAAAATGCAACGGTGTTCCTTCTTCATTGGAAGTCCAGAGAGTTTTTGCTTTTCTTCCCTGATTGTTATGGATCACTTCATTTGCTGCATTCAGTATGTTCTGGGTTGAACGGTAATTCTGTTCCAGCTTGATCACCTTCGCGTCTGGAAATACCTTCTCATATCCAAGAATATTGCCAATATTAGCCCCTCTGAACTTATAGATTGACTGATCGTCATCACCGACTACGCAAAGATTCTTGTATTTGTTGGCCAGGAGACTGACAAACTTAAACTGTGCTGTGTTAGTATCCTGATACTCGTCTACCATGATATAGCGAAATCTCTCCTGATAAGAATCCAGCACATCCGGACAATTCTGGAATAATTCCACCGTCTTAACGATCAAATCATCGAAATCCAGCGCATTATTCTGGCGAAGCTGCTTTTGATAAGCACTATATACTCTCGCCACCGTCTGTGTTGCCCAGTTATTATCTGTAGATGCATTCAGACGAAATTCCTCCGGTGATACTAATTCATCCTTTGCAGATGAGATTGCCGACATCAGTGAACGTTCTTTGTAAAGTTTTGTATCAATATTCAATTTCTTACATATTTCCTTGATCACCGTCTTCTGATCATCGGTGTCATAGATCGTAAAATTATTGTCATACCCGAGGCGGTCTATATATCGTCTCAACATCCGAACACAACTTGAGTGAAAAGTACTCACCCATATGCTCTCAGAGCCAAATCCAACGATGCTGTCTACTCTCTCCCGCATCTCCTGAGCTGCTTTGTTTGTAAATGTGATCGCCATGATATTCCATGGGTTTACATTTTTTTCTTCTATTAAATATGCTATTCGGTGAGTCAGCACTCGCGTCTTTCCGGAACCGGCTCCGGCCAGTATCAAAACCGGCCCATCTGTATGGTAAACAGCTTCCTGCTGCATGGAATTCAAACTATCGTACTTGCTCATATGACCCTCTCCATCCATTTTTTCGTACATGTGTTCATCATATCATGAGGGCTATGGTAAGTCAACGAAAAAAAGATTTACAAATAGTATTAAAAACTATATAATAGGGGCTAGAGGTGATATGATGACGATTGACACAAATGATTTGCTAAACAGTATATTGGAAAGTCTCTCCCGTATCGATTATATTAAGCCGGAAGACGTCCCCAATATCCCATTATATATGGATCAGGTAACAACATTTATGGATGCTCAGCTTTCAGCTTCCAAGCGTTACGAAAGCGATAAGATCCTGACAAAGACTATGATCAACAATTATGCCAAGAACAACCTGCTTCCTCCTCCTGTAAAGAAGAAATATTCCAAGGAGCATTTGCTGGTTCTTGTTTTTATCTACTATTTTAAGAATCTTCTTACCATCACAGATATTCAGTCGCTGCTCAATCCTATCACGGAAAAATATTTTCAGGGAGAAGAAAGCCTATCTTTAAAAGATGTCTACAATGAAGTATTTCGATTGGAAAAATCACAGGTTGACATTCTTAAACAGGATATCACCGACAGTTATAATACTTCCAAAGATACTTTTCAGGATGCACCTGAGGAAGATCGTGATTTTTTGACTACCTTCTCTTTTATCTGTATGCTCAGTTTTGATGTCTATATCAAAAAACAGATCATTGAAAACCTGATCGATCAGCTTGAGACTAAGCGTTCAAAAGACGGCAGATCAAAAGACAATAAGTCGAAATGATCCAGCCAATAGCAATATTTCTATACTAAGTTAAATATAAAGCAGATGTATGATCCAATCTTGTAACCTGATCAAATCATACATCTGCTCTTCTTATGTTCTTACCTTTATATTACCGGCTTTTATTCTTCCGGTTTTTTCTCAGCTTCAAGTCTGTTAAATACCATCTCATATCCATCATTTCCATACGTCAAAGATCTGTTCACCCTGCTTATCGTAGCAGTTGATGCCCCTGTCTTTTCCGATATTTCCAGATATGTCTTCTTTTCTCTCAGCATACGTGCAACTTCAAATCTCTGTGACAAAGATAAAAGTTCATTGATCGTACATACATCTTCAAAAAATGTATAACACTCTTCTTTACTTTCCAGATGTAATATTGCCTCAAATAAATAGTCTACAGCTTCTGTATGTATTTTCTTGCTCATAATTCGCTCCTTCGCCCCGTATAAAATACGTCCCCATTACTTTTTAGTGTGCTTTATTTTATTTGGCACTTCTCTTAATTTTCTTAGCACACTTCATAATTTTAACACATTACTTTAGAAAAGCAAGGGTTTTATCAAACTTTATAAACTCTTTATGAAGTTTTGCATTGCTCGTATGATTCCCCCTATTCTGAGATATCTAACAGAGTTTCTTCCCATACAAATTCATTTCGCCTCCATATTTCCGCAAATTGTTCTGGCGGAACCGGCGATGTTTCGCTGCCTACTTCTATAGTAAGACTGGGAATTCCCTTTTTGCTGATTGCCCAGTCTTTATACCCTGCAGGATCAAGATTTTCATAATCTGCGTCCATGGGATATCCTGTAAGCTGGGAGATTCTTTTTCCAAATATCTCTGTGTCCCGGTATAGCTGACCTTCCTGAGCAAAATACCAATAAATCACATTTCCCTGCGTATGATAACTTATTGTTCTTACAAAATCATGCTCCTCGGTCAGCTTAATAAGTGCCTGTGCTTCCATTTCACTTCCTGGATTCGTTCCTTTATAATGATCAGAAGATGGATGTCCTGCCGGATCCGCATATTCTTCCCATAGTGCATCAAAATTGCGATTCAGATCCACACCATTTCCATTTGCCTTCCACCTTGTCAGATAAGAACCGCTGGCAGACTGTCCATCAAGCAGCGCAATGCTTTCCACCTTCGTCTTTATAGCCTCTGTCTGTATTCCTTCCATTCCTTTCTGACTAATTGAAATTCCATCCGGGTTTACCATCACAACCACATGAATCGCATGATCCTCCATAAGACTTTCATAGGTTTCTCCCTGATATGTGTCTTTATTTTTCAAATGCTGCAGAAAATACACCATCTGCTTCATAACCAGCTGGCTGGTAAGATACTCACGCCCATGAATCCCTCCATTGATAAATATCTTTTCTTCTGCCTCTTCATCACCGATCACAAAATGATAGAGCTCTCTTCCATCTAAAGTCTCTCCCATACTGTCTGCCTTGACAAAATCTGGATATACACTTTCTATTATCGCCGCATCTGCTTTCAGATCATCATAAGTATACATCTGAGGATCACTCATAATCATCAAATCACTCTCCTGATTCTGTAACTGTGTATCCTTATTGAGGACATCTGCTTCATTTTCATTCCCTGATACTTCTGCATCAGATGTCCCTTCTCCCGAAATCTCCGTCTCTGATATGCTTTCTTTGCCTGGCTGTTCTGCATCTGTTTGCCCTGTTACTGTCGGTTTCTGGCTCATTTGTTTTTCTGTGCCCGCGTTCTCACTCTTTTTCCATGCCCATAAGATTACACCCGCACATATCACAGCAGTCAAAGCTACACCGATAAGCCCATAGACAAGGGCTTTCCTTCGGCCTACCATTCTGTCAGGTAACTTGCCAGTGCGTACCCTGTATATCCATTATATGAAACCATATAGAATCCATTTTCCGCTGTTCCCAGGAACTCGACCACCTCTCCCAGTGGTATCTGACAGAACTCTTCCCCCTTTGTACTCGGAGTTTTTCTAAGGGTAATACTTTTTTTACAATTTACAACCTGCATATAGGATACCGATGTTTCTGCCTCTCCAAATTCCAGGTAAGATGCCAGTGCATATCCTGTATTGCCATTATAGCTTATCCTATAGAATCCATTCTCCGCCGCATCCAGATATGTCACACTGGCTCCCAATGGAATCTGACAGATTTCGCTGGCACTGGTGCTGGCACTCGTCCTGAGTGTAATACTTTCGTGGCAATGTGCTACATAACACTGTTGTGCAGATGCTGCTGACGCTTTTGTACCAGGATCTGATGCTGCTTTCGGCTGTGCCTGAGCTGTCACATCCAGATAGGCTGCAAGGCCATAGCCTGTTTTCCCATTATATATGATTTTATAAAATCCATTTTCCGCAGTTTCTACATAACTTACAGCTGCACCAAAAGGTATCTGACAGATTTCGCCGGCATTGGTGCTTGGTGATTTTCTAAGCGTAATGCTTTCCTGACAGTTTACTACATAATATGTCTCATATGTTGTCTGCGGATTGCTGCTCTGATCATCCACCGTAACATGGGCTTCCCCTTCATGATCCAAAATAGCTCCATTTCCAACTCCCTCTTCCGACAAATCTCCTTCCAATATCTCATCTGCTATATCATCAGCCTCGTCCATGTCATCTATCGTTTCCTCACTTCCGGCCGAACTGCTGAGTCTTGGTCTTTTTTTCTCTTCTCCCACCTGGCTTACAGCCTCCTGCCCTTTAGACACTGACGCTTCCTCGTTTTTAGAACGATTTCCAATTAGGTTCACACACAGCACTGTACCCCCGATCAGTACCGCTGCTGCCACTATACAGCCTATAATGATCGGCACCGGACTTTTTCCTCTTCCTGATGTCTGTGATGACCTGCCCTTATTCATGTTCCCTGTCTGTACACTATACAGTCTTTCCCCACATTCATCGCAAAACTCATCCACATCAGGATATATCTGACCACATTTTGGACACTTTTTCATATTCTTCCTCCTCCATATTGTTCAATAACTATTCTCCATACCACTTTGCAGATTCTGCAAGCAGGTATAATACCTAACATAATTGTACCAAGTCGCTAGCGCGACGGCTAGCCCCAGTTACAATGTTTCCACCACTTTCTTGAAAGAATTTCAATTTTTTTAAAAATAAAAGTAGCGGTT
>SAAH01000206.1 GCA_009929525.1 Clostridia bacterium
TACTATCTTGGGACAATCCTGTCACTGCCTTTTTTAGAAAAAGTAAAAAACTGCGCCACAGCCTTGGCAGGCCATCGCGCAGCGATTTTGTTCAATTTGGTATTTATGCATGTAGTGCTGAAGATTCATCATTCAAAGCAACATTCACTGATATGGAGATCACGGAATGTAAATGGCTTGCTCATGATGGACAGGCTCCTGATGAAGAAATATAAATCATGGTTGGATGTAGGAGAAATGAATATGAAAAAAAGATTGCTAGGAAAAACCGGTCTTCTTGTAAGTGAAATAGGATTTGGAGGTGAATGGTTGGAGCGCCACCCGGAAAGTGAATCCATAGAACTTATAAGGTATGCAGGGGAACAAGGCATAAATATCATCGACTGCTGGATGCCTGATCCGAAATCCAGGGATATTATCGGAAAGGCTATGCTTGGAAACAGAGAAAAGTGGTATGTACAGGGACATCTGGGATCTACCTGGCAGGATGGTCAGTATGTACGTACCAGGGATATGAAGTATGTGAAACCTGCATTTGAAGACCTGCTTATGAGACTTCAGACTGATTATATTGATCTTGGAATGATTCATTATGTGGATACGGAAGATGACTGGAAGTATCTTCAAAATTCTGAGTTTATGGAATATGTAAAAGAGTTGAAAGCGAAAGGTACGATCCGTCATATAGGAATGAGTTCCCATAATCCTAAGATTGCAAAACTGGCTGTGCAATCGAATTTCATAGAGATGATTCTTTTTAGCATTAATCCTGCATTTGATATGTTGCCTGCCAGTGAAAAATTAGATGATTTACTTTCAGAAGGATATAAATATGATCAGAAGATTTCAGGCATTGATACTGACAGGGCAGAATTATAC
This sequence comes from Clostridia bacterium, assembly GCA_009929525.1. Classification (GTDB taxonomy): domain Bacteria; phylum Bacillota; class Clostridia; order Lachnospirales; family Lachnospiraceae; genus Oliverpabstia. The sequence continues at coordinate 880 of SAAH01000206.1, forward strand.
AAGCTGTGTGAAGAAAAAAATGTTGGGATCACTGTTATGAAAGGTTTTGCCGGTGGCAGATTGTTTGATGAACAACGCTCGCCGTTTGGGGTGAGTCTTTCACCAATACAGTGCATCCATTATGCGCTTACACGTCCCGGAGTATCTTCGATTTTATGTGGTTATGATACAAAAGAGCAGGTTGATCAGGCAGTGCATTATGAGAATGCTTCGGAAATAGAAAAAGACTATGCATCAGTGCTTGCGAATGCGCCATTTCATTCTTGCAGAGGGGAATGTACCTATTGTGGTCATTGTAAACCGTGTGCAGCAGAACTAGACATTGCAATGATCAATAAATATTATGATCTTGCGGCGATGCAGCCGAAAGTACCTGCAACAATAAAGTCTCACTATATGTTGCTGGAACATAAAGCCTCTGAATGTATCTCCTGTCAGGCATGCGAATCAAGATGTCCATTCGGAGTCCCTGTTGCAGAGAGAATGAAGAAAACAGTGGAACTATTTGGATGTTAGAATTGTGGAGGGATGGATGATGACAGAGTGGGAAAAGGCACAGGCTGGATTTTTGTATGATGCGAATTATGATTCCGATTTAATTGATATGCGTACTAAATGTTCTGATCTTTGTTATGAGTTCAACATGTGTAGACCATCGGATGTTACAAAGCAACAAGAAGTATTGCATAAGTTATTTGGACAGATTAAGGGGAATGTTGTTGTAGCTGCACCTTTTTATTGCGACTATGGTGTGAATATTTCTGTAGGCGAGAATTTTTATACAAATCATAATGTAACAATTCTAGATGGTGCCAAAGTTACCTTTGGGGATAATGTGTTTATTGCTCCTGACTGCGTGTTTTCAACAGCAGGGCATCCGATTGACACAGAACAGAGAAATCTCGGATTGGAAATCGCTCTGCCGATTACGGTTGGTGATAATGTATGGATCGGCACGAATGTTTCAGTACTTCCTGGTGTAACAATTGGCAGTAATGTAGTAATTGGTGCTGGCAGTGTAGTAAATCGCAATATTCCAGATGGCGTAATAGCGGCTGGGAATCCTTGTCGAGTTATACGAAAGATAACGGAGGAGGATAAGAAAAAGTATCCAATTTATAATTTAAAGTCATTATAAAGAAAATTGTTATTTTATCTAGTGTGTCGACAAATTGATTTCTATATCAAAAATTTATGATATTTTTTGTAAGAATCCAGTACGTTTACAGTAACTTTTAAAAAAAGGTTTTCTTTGAAATTATTTTGTTTATACTAGGAAAAAGACATCGGCAGATTCCTGTTCGAGACTTGACAAGTGAATTATAATAAGAAGAAAGAGATATTGCTTCCCCAGCGTTGATATCTCTTTTTCGTGAACAAAATGACTGCTCTGCATCTTTTCATAAAATGAAGAGTAGCCTAATTCAATGCCGGATGGAAGGGTGCGTTTCCTGTGTTTAGGGGGTGCATTAGGGGGTGCAATCGTTCGATTGTATCAAAATGGTGGTTACGATGAATGTAAAGTATGCTGTTATCCGTACTCCCAAAATCCTTTATTTTCAATGATTTTTACATTTTTATATACAGTTAGCCTAATCTGAGTTATAATGAGAACAGCCTATACGGGTGTACTCTATAACGATAACGCAGGAGGGCATTATGGCTATCGTTAAAAAATTGAAACAGCATCCGCCATTACCGCCGTCAAGATATGAGGTTGGCATTTATTGCCGTGTCAGCACTGCAAGTAAAACACAAGTCGTGAGCATTGGTCACCAGCTTTCCGGCCTTATTGCGGATGTGGCTAATAGTCAGCAGGCGCGGCTGTATGACGTCTATTTGGACATTCAGTCCGGCAGGACATCTGATAACCGTAAGAACTTAATGCGGCTCCTGGACGATTGTAGAACCGGGAGAGTGACTCTTGTGTACACCAAGTCCATCAGCCGATTTGCCAGAAATACGGTAGATGTTCTGACTATTGTCCGGGAACTGAAGAAGATGAATGTCCCTGTCTACTTTGAGAACGAGCAGCTGTATTCCTTTGACAACGAAGCAGAGCTGGCTATTAGCCTTTATGGAGCCATTGCCCAGGGCGAGTCTGAGAACAAGAGTGAGAATATCAAGTGGAGCCTGGATAAGGCTGCCCAGAACCCGGATGCACAAATATATAACCGGAAATGCTACGGATACAGCAACGCTGAAGACGGCAGCCTGGTAATCAACGATCCGGAGGCAGAGGTAATACGGCAGATATTCCAGATGTACTTGGATGGATATAGTATCGGCGGGATTAAGAAGTATCTGGAAGAAAAGGGAATTTTGACTTCCAGGGGAAAAACGACCTGGTCGAAGCGTTCCATCGAAACCATACTGGCCAATGAGAAATATGTCGGTGATGTCATTCTCTATAAGACCTTCTCCCCTAACTTCCCGGAGAAGAAGCGAATACCAAACAACGGAGAACATCAGAAATACATCCAGGAGGATCATCACCCGTCTATCATCTCACGAGAGACGTTCCGGGCAGTTCAGGAAATGCGTGAGAGCAGAAGCAACATTGAACGCCATGTAGATGGTACGGTAACCAGAAAGGCCAAGAGGTACACTGGGAAGAAAGAGTAAATATTGGTTTAAAGAGTTTTATGACTCGTTGTTTGGCGATTTGGTAAATCCCGATAAACTAATTTTATAGGGAACAGAAAATTGATTAGAAACCAATCGAAGTTGGTGTAAACGATAAAGCAGCTTACAATATTTGATAAACTGCCCTATCGTTTACATCAATTTCGATTTTTCTATAGT
>SAAH01000084.1 GCA_009929525.1 Clostridia bacterium
ATACTGTCTTTTCATTTTTTTCAAAAATAGGACAGATTGGTACTTTAGAAGAAGTTATCTCTTTTGAAATTACATTTTGCGGAAACTCAAGAATAATAAAAGCTGTTGTCGATAAAATTATGGATTTTGCTCCCTTTATTTGACAAAATCGGCACCCCCTTATCCCATATAATGATACTTGCTTATTCCAGTAAGTACGTATTCAATACAGGAACAAGGGGGTGTTTTGTGTACTATGAAGTTTTCATAGACGTCTTGTTTATAAAGAATTGCGTGATGGATTTTTTCCTGCTTCGACTGGTCAATCGGCTGCTCCGGGGTTCTGCCACACTTCGGAGAAGTCTCTTGGGAGCCTGTATAGGCGCAGCGGGTCTGTGCCTGCTGGCGATATTTCCAGGCAGTCGGCTTCTGAATACGATACTGGTGCATGTGGTGGTCAATACTATGATGGTAAGGTTTGGATGTAATATCAAAAAAATCAGGAATCTGGTAAAAGGAGTTTTGCTTGTTTATGCTGCCTCTATCCTGCTTGGCGGTGCACAGCAGCTGATTCAGCGGTATACGCTTTTTCAGGGAGTCCGCATATTTGTCTTATCAGGGACCATCAGCTATCTGCTTCTCGCAGCCGGTATCCGGGCATATGCCCGAGCGGAAAAAAAGGCGGATCGTATCTTCAAAGTCCGTCTATACGCGAATGGAAAATGCAAAGAGGGAACAGCTCTTTTGGACACAGGAAATAGTTTGATGGATCCCATAAGCGGCAAACCGGTATGTATCGCAGAAATGGCGGTACTTGAAGCAATTTTGCCGGCTAACATCAATGAGCGGCTGATGGAATTTGGTGAAGGAAAAATATGTGGAAATGATTTTGGGAATCTTAAACCACATTTTATTCCTTTTACCAGTCTGGGCTGCAGCAAGGGGATCGTTCTTGCAGTTACCTTGGATTCGATGTGTCTGGAAGGAGTAAAGATACATAAAGAGATCATCCATCCGGTGATCGCTTTTTCCAGGGAAAATAGTTCCTTTCATGGGGATTATCAGGTGATTTTGCATCCAAATCTAATAAACAGTTAGGAGGAATTCTTATGATGCAGGCAACATTACCCAGTCATTTTCGTATTCGTATGGTATCAGGATTTTCAAGGATGATGTGGAAACGCCCGGGGGCGCTCTATTATATAGGAGGAGCAGACGTACTCCCGGCACCATTATCTCCGCAGATGGAATCAGAGGTTATAGAAAAATTGAGAAAAGATAATAATCAGGAGGCGCGGGCAAGTCTTATCGAGCATAATCTGCGGCTGGTGGTATATATCGCCCAGAAGTTTGATAATACAGGTGTTGGGATGGAGGATTTGATCTCCATAGGTACGATAGGCCTGATAAAAGCGATCAATACCTTCAATCCTGAAAAGCAGATCAAACTGGCAACCTACGCCTCCAGATGCATCGAAAATGAAATACTGATGTATCTGAGAAGAAATAATAAAACAAAACTTGAGGTGTCCATCGATGAACCACTGAATGTGGATTGGGATGGGAATGAACTTCTTTTGTCTGATATTCTGGGCACTGATGAAGATGTCATATATAAAGGGCTGGAACATGAGGTAGAATGTAAGCTTCTTGGAAAGGCCATCCATAAACTCTCAAAACGGGAGCAGACGATCATTTGTCTTAGATTTGGTCTGAATCAGCCGGATGGTCAGGAAAAAACACAAAAAGAAGTGGCCGATCTTCTTGGAATCTCCCAATCCTATATCTCAAGGCTTGAGAAGCGGATCATGAGAAGATTGAGAAAAGAAATTGTTCGATACGAATGAGCCCTTAAAACCTTGCAAAGGGATATATTAACAGTTATAATTACAATGAAAATCAAAGATATAAATATAAAATACAAAAGGAAAATGAAAGAGAGGTACTGTCATGTATTGTGTAAAGAAAGTGACTGAAGATCTTTTTTGGGTTGGCGGCAGCGACCGCAGATTGGCACTGTTTGAAAATGTGTATCCGATTCCCAGGGGAGTTTCCTATAATGCATATGTTTTGATGGATGAAAAAACGGTTCTCCTTGATACGGTTGATCATTCTATAAGTACAAGATTTTTTGAAAATCTGGATCATGTGCTGGGAGAAAGAGCACTGGATTATCTCATTGTAAATCATATGGAACCGGATCACTGTGGTACGATCAGTGAAGTGGTCCGCAGATATCCAGAGGTAAAACTTGTATGCAATGCAAAGACAGTTCCTATGTTGAAGCAGTTTTTTGACTTTGATGTGGATGCAAAGACCGTTATTGTAAAAGAAATGGATACTTTGTGTACTGGAAAACACACATTTGCCTTTGTTATGGCGCCGATGGTCCACTGGCCAGAGGCGATGGTATCATATGATACCGTAGATAAGATATTATTTTCAGCAGACGGATTCGGAACTTTTGGCGCAATCAATGGAAATCTGTTTGCCGATGAAGTAGACTTTGAGAGAGACTGGCTGGATGATGCCAGAAGATACTTTATCAATATCGTAGGAAAGTACGGCATCCAGGTACAGAACCTTCTTAAAAAAGCAGCGACACTGGAGATTAAGATGATCTGCCCGCTCCACGGACCTGTATGGAGAGAAAATATTGGCTGGTTTATCGAAAAATATGACAAATGGAGCAGCTATACACCGGAAAATCAGGCAGTAATGATCGCTTATGCGTCCATTTATGGAAACACAGAGAATGCAGCAGAGATCCTGGCAGCAAAACTTGCTGATAAGGGAGTTAAAAATATTGCAATGTATGATGTTTCTGTTACGGATCCATCCGTTATCGTGTCGGAGGCATTTCGATGCAGTCATCTCGTATTTGCCACACCTACATATAATGGAGGAATCTTTACAAAGATGGAGACGGTATTGCTGGAACTCAAGGCACACAATCTCCAGAACCGCACAGTTGCTTTGATGGAAAACGGAACCTGGGCACCTATGGTGACGAAACAGATGAAAGAGATATTTGAGAGCATGAAGAATATTACTTTGATAGAAGAAGGCGTGACTGTTCGATCGGCTGTGAAAGAGGGGCAGATGGAGAGTCTGGAGGCTTTGGCTGAGGCTATTAAAGGAAAAATGTAGGTAGGGAGACACCCACCAACACTGACATCCCCGCCCGGCAAGGGACTTCACTGTAAAAGAATAAGCGAGAGAAGGGCCAAAACGGCCCTTCTCTCGCTTATTCTTTTATCAGCTCGTTTCCCGCGATGCTAACCTGCCGCTGTCCTGCTTGAAGTGGCTGTCGGCGTCGGTGGGGCTGGGTATGGGAATAAATGAAAGTATCTCCTTTCTTTGCCGACTGGAATCTATCGAGACCTGATAGGCTTTCTGAACCAACATCTCCACGCAACAACCCCCCAGCCCAGCCAAGAAACAGCAGAGGAACCGCCCAAAAATTGTCCCCCTACCCCTCCCGCCCGGTTCCTCTGCGTCCCCTCCCCTCTAAAAAAAGTATTGACAAACCAGTTAGCCTGTGCTAATCTACAGATAACGGTTAGAGAAATCTAACCATTATTTCAACACGAAAGTTAGTTATTACTTACTTTTACGATACTATAGTGAATCATATCGTTGGATAAAGGAGGAATCATGATGCCGCTTACTATGGCTAGAACAGGCGAGAACAATCTGATCAAAAGGATTGGTGGAAAAGAAGATGTACGTCGCTTTTTAGAAAGTCTTGGTTTTGTTGTGGGAGGTAATGTCACTGTTGTCTCTGAAAACCAGGGAAATGTGATCGTCAACGTAAAAGAATCAAGAGTGGCGATAAGCCGCGAGATGGCAAATAAGATTTTGGTATAAAAGAGGAGGATGAAAAATGGCAACTTTGCGTGAAACGCAGATCGGAAAGACAGTGAGAGTGGTTAAACTCCATGGAGAAGGCGCTATACGACGCAGAATCATGGATATGGGAATCACAAAGGGAACAGAGATTTTTGTGAGAAAGGTCGCTCCACTTGGAGATCCTATCGAAGTGCAGGTAAGAGGTTATGAACTATCTCTTAGAAAAGCAGATGCACAGCTTATCGAGGTGGCAGGATAACCTGTGCTGTGAGAGAAAATTAGAATATACAAATGTAGGGATATACAGGCGTATAGGAACAAGAATATCTAAATATAGGTAAATATAGCGGGTGAAATCCCGCAATTTTATAAATACGAGGTTAGCAAATCCTAACAAAAGTTAGAGTGATCTAACGAAAGAGATGGATCCTAATACAAATAAAATCTAAGGATGCTAACAAATGAGAGTAAGAGAGTGGAGGAGCAAAAATGTCAGTGAAAATTGCACTTGCGGGTAATCCGAATAGTGGAAAAACAACCCTGTTCAATGCATTGACCGGTTCTAATCAGTTTGTAGGAAACTGGCCGGGAGTTACCGTGGAGAAAAAAGAAGGAAAGCTGAAAGGTCAAAAAGATGTAACGATCATGGATCTTCCGGGTATCTATTCTTTATCACCCTATACACTGGAGGAAGTGGTTGCCAGAAATTATCTGATCAAAGAACGTCCGGATGCGATACTCAATATCGTAGATGGAACAAACCTGGAAAGAAACTTGTATCTTTCTACACAGTTGATGGAGCTTGGAATCCCGGTGGTCATGGCTGTAAATATGATGGACATGGTGGGAAAGAGCGGCGATGAGATCCGCCTTGCCAATCTTGCCAAATCCCTCGGATGCCAGGTAGTGGCCATCTCTGCACTGAAAGGAACAGGAGTCAAAGAAGCAGCTGAAATGGCAGTACAGATTGCAAAGAAAAAAGAAAATAACGATTCCGTTCATAAATTTGGAAATGAAGTTGAGCAGGCACTTGGAGAAATCGAAGACCTGCTGGCGGGGATCAATATTCCGGAAGAACAGAAACGTTTTTATGCAATTAAGTTATTTGAGCGTGATGATAAGATCATCGAAGGAATGAAAGTGGTTCCTTCAGTGGAAGACATCATCAAAAAGGCAGAAAAAGAACAGGATGACGATGCAGAAAGTATCATCACGAATGAGAGATATATGTACATATCTTCCATCATCAAATCCTGCTATACGAAGAAGAGCAAAGGCCAGTTGACAACTTCTGACAAAATCGATAGAATTGTGACTAACAGATGGCTTGGCCTTCCGATATTTGCAGCAATCATGTTTCTTGTATACTTTGTGTCCGTGACAACCGTGGGTACATGGGTGACTGACTGGGTAAATGATGGGCTGTTTGGTGACAGCTGGAGTTTCTTTGGTACAGAAGTTCCGGGTATTCCTGTCATGATCGGAGCAGGTCTTGAGGCAATCGGTTGTGCGGCATGGCTTCAGAGTCTGATCCTTGATGGTATCGTAGCCGGAGTAGGAGCTGTTCTTGGATTCGTTCCGCAGATGCTGGTGCTGTTTATTTTCCTTGCTTTCCTTGAAGGCTGTGGATACATGGCGCGTATTGCATTTATCATGGATCGTATCTTTAGAAAGTTTGGTCTTTCAGGAAAATCATTTATTCCGATGCTGATCGGTACAGGATGTGGAGTTTCAGGAATTATGGCATCCCGTACGATTGAAAATGACAGAGATCGCAAGATGACGATCATGACAACAACATTTATCCCATGTGGTGCGAAGCTTCCTATCATCGGGCTGATCGCAGGTGCACTGTTTGGCGGAGCATGGTGGGTTGCACCGAGTGCTTATTTTGTGGGAATCGTTGCGATCATTACTTCAGGTATCATTCTTAAGAAAACAAAGATTTTTGCTGGGGATCCGGCACCGTTTGTTATGGAACTTCCAACCTATCATCTTCCAACTGTTGGAAATGTACTTCGCAGTATGTGGGAGAGAGGCTGGTCATTTATCAAAAAAGCAGGAACGATTATTCTTCTTTCTACTATCTTTATCTGGTTCACCTCAAGCTTTGGTATCGTAGACGGCAAGTTCCAGATGGTTGAAGATTTGAGTGATGGTTTCCTTGCCAATATCGGAAGTGCATTGGCGTGGATCTTCGTTCCTCTTGGATGGGGTGACTGGAAATCAACAGTTGCAGCAATCACAGGTCTTGTTGCAAAAGAAAATGTAGTTGGTACCTTTGGTATCCTGTATGGTTTTGCAGAAGTTGCTGAAAATGGAGATGAAATCTGGTCAACACTTGCAGCTAGTATGACAACGATCGCGGCCTATTCCTTCCTGGTATTCAATCTTCTTTGTGCACCTTGTTTTGCAGCGATGGGTGCCATCAAGAGAGAGATGAATAACACCAGATGGTTCTGGATCGCCATCGGATATCAGACGATCCTGGCGTATGCAGCTTCCCTTTGTATCTATCAGCTTGGCACTTTCTTTACCGGCGGTGGATTCGGAGTTGGGACGGTAGTTGCTGTTGTCATCGTAGTTGGCTTTGTATATCTGCTTGTTCGCCCATATAGGGAAAGCGGTACCTTAAATATAAAAGCAAAGAGTCTGGCATAGTAACATCATAAGTAAGAAAAGGAGATGACAGTATGAGTTTTATCATAGAAAATCTGGCTACGATCATAGTGGCAGCGGTCTTGATATTCATTGTGTCTTTGATCATCCGCAGTATGGTGAAAACTAAAAAAGCAGGAAAGTCAGTGATCTGCGGCGGTAACTGCAGCGGCTGTCATGGTGCCTGCTCTTACCATGGATCAAGTACAACACAAAAGTCAAAATAAAGTAATATTTTATCAGATTAACAGAGGAAATTCTCCATTGTTTGTATTATAATAAGTTTATTATTGAATACAGACAATGGGGGATTTTTTTATGCAGAATCAAGCAAGGGGCGGAGGCAACTTTTATCGTTCCCTTTTTAGACTGGTACTTCCGATCGCGGTTCAGAATCTGATCAGTACGGCGGTAAGTTCGGCGGATGTTATCATGGTTGGATATGTGGGGCAGGATGCACTGTCATCAGTATCTTTGGCCAATCAGATCCAGTTTATCCTGACACTGGTATATTCCGGTATAGCATCGGGTGCTACGATGATGGCAGCTCAGTACTGGGGTAAGCAGGATACGAAAGCGATAGAGAAGATCATGGGTATCGCGATGCGATTTTCTGTGGGTATTTCATTTTCATTTTTTATCCTGGCATTCTTTTTTCCTAAGTATCTCATGCTGATATTTACCAGTGATCCGGTGCTTATCGAAGGTGGTATTTCTTATCTTAAAGTGATCGGTTTTTCTTATCTTTTGATGAGTATCTCACAGGTATACCTGTGTATCATGAGAAGTATCGAACGAGTGGTATTTTCTATGGTGACCTTTGGATCAGCTCTGATATTGAATATTTTGTTAAATGCAGTATTTATCTTTGGTCTTTTTGGTGTTCCGAAGATGGGAATCATAGGAGCAGCGACGGCTACTGTCATAGCAAGGGGAATAGAACTTTTTATTTGTCTTGTAGATGCAGCAAGATTCAAAAAGGTGAGGCTGCGTATATCGGCAGTATTTGAGAAGAATCCGGTTCTCTTTCGGGATTACCTAAAGTATGCACTTCCGGCTTTTGGAAATGAAGTAGTCTGGGGAGTGGCATTTTCTATGTACTCTGTGATCATGGGACATCTGGGAAGTGATATGGTTGCAGCCAACTCGGTAGTTGTGGTCGCACGAAATCTCGGAACTGTCGTTTGCTTTGGTATCGCCAATGGCGGTGCGATCTATCTGGGAAAACAGATTGGCGACGGAAGGATGGAGGATACAAAAAGAGATGCCTCCAGACTTTGTAAGGTTACCTTTGTGAGCGGGATCGCTGGTGGTCTTTTGGTACTGCTCGTAAGACCTTTGATGGCTATGATGGTAGATCTGACACCGGTGGCATCAGGGTATCTGACAGTGATGCTTTTTATCAATGTATATTATGTCCTGGGACAGGCCATGAATACGACCGTTATATGCGGAGTATTTCGATCGGGAGGCGATTCCAGATTTGGATTCATCTGTGACACGATCGATATGTGGTGCTTTTCTGTTCCACTTGGATTTATCTGTGCTTTTGTATTTAAATTACCGCCGATGTGGGTATACTTTGTCATCTGTCTGGATGAATTTGTGAAGATGCCTTTCGTCTACAAACATTATAAGAGTTATCGATGGCTCAAAAACATTACTCGTGAGAATGTGTAGAGCCTGAAAATAAAAGTGACTATTTTAGTAGTACACAGATTAAAAATCAATAAAAAGAAAACATAAGGAGGAACAACAAAGATGGGAATGGAAGGATATCAGATCGAGCATCATCCGCTCTGTAATAAAGATGCAGCAATCGTGGGTGACTGTTATCGAATCACAGTATTAACACCATCACTGATTCGTATGGAGTACAATGAAAATGGAACATTTGAGGATCGCGCAACACAGTCTATCCTCAATAGAGATTTTCCAGTACCGCAGTTTCGTGTGGTAGATGATGAGGAAGAATTATCTATCTATACAGCAGAACTGGAACTTCATTATAACCGCAAATCATTTGCAGCAAATGGTCTGATGATCAAGGTAAATGGTGGAAGAGCATCTGAGAGAACCTGGCACTATGGTGAAGAGCCAAGAGATCTGGGAGGTACCGCGCGTACTCTTGATGAGGCCGACGGAGCGATTCCTCTTGGTCATGGAGTGATCTCCCGCAATGGTTTTTCTCTGGTAGACGACAGTCATTCGATGGCACTTTCAGAAGATGGATGGGTTGCACCGAGAGCAGAGGGAATCGAGGATTTATATTTCTTCGGATATGGACACAGATATCTGGAGTGTCTGAAGGACTTTTATTATCTTTGTGGAAAGACACCACTTCTGCCTCGTTACGCACTGGGTAACTGGTGGAGCCGCTATCATCGCTATACTCAGGATGAATATGTGGAATTAGTAGAGCGTTTTGAAAAAGAAGAGATTCCATTTTCAGTAGCAGTTGTAGATATGGACTGGCACATCGTAGATGACGTGGATCCTAAGTACGGCAGCGGCTGGACTGGATATACATGGAATAAAAACTTCTTCCAGAATCCAAAAGAATTTATGGCATGGCTCCATGAACATGGACTGAAGATCACATTGAATGTGCATCCGGCAGATGGTGTTCGTGCTTTTGAAAAACCATATGAGCGTGTGGCAAAAGCTTTGGGTATGGATCCGGCAAGTGAACTTCCGGTACAGTTTGACCCGGCAGATCCGGAATTTATGGAAGTATATCTGAAAGAACTTCATCATTCTCTTGAGGAAGAGGGCGTTGATTTCTGGTGGCTCGACTGGCAGCAGGGAACCGTTACGAAAGTTCCGGGACTTGATCCTTTATGGATGCTGAATCATTATCATTATCTTGACAGCAAATGGAAAGGCACCCGTTCTATTACATTCTCCCGTTATGCAGGAGTAGGAAGCCATCGTTATCCGGTAGGATTTTCAGGCGATACCGTGATCTCATGGGAAAGCCTTCAGTTCCAGCCTTACTTTACCAATACAGCAAGCAATGTTGGATATGGTTGGTGGAGCCATGATATCGGCGGACATATGATGGGTGTAAGGGATGATGAACTGATGGCTCGTTGGGTGCAATACGGAGTATTTTCACCGATCAACCGTCTTCATAGTACGGATAACCCATTTAATGGAAAAGAGCCTTGGAAGTTTGATAAGATCACCAAGAGCGTGATGGAAGAGTATCTGAGACTTCGTCATGGCATGGTGCCATATCTGTATACGATGAACCGCCGTGCAAGTCGTGATGGACTGCCGCTTGTTCAGCCGATGTATTATATGGAACCGGAACAAAATGAGACTTATGAAGTTCCAAATGAATATTACTTTGGTTCTGAACTTATCGTGTCTCCGATCACAGAGAAACAGGATGAGAAAGCACGTGCTGCAAAAGCTGCAACATGGCTGCCAAGTGGCCTTTGGGCTGATTTCTTTACTGGTGTTGTCTATAGAGGTGGCAGAATGCTGAATCTGTGGCGTGGGGTAGAAGATATGCCTGTTCTTATGAAGGCAGGAGCGATCGTTCCTATGAAGGACATGAGAGAATTTGATAATAGTGTGGATAATCCAAAAGCTATGGAAGTGAAAATCTTCGCAGCTGAGGACGGAAACTTTACATTATGGGAAGATGCAGGAGATACACCAGAGGATGAGGATGAAAACTGGGCAGCAACAGAGCTGACATTTGCAGGCGGTGCTGCGGATCGTTTCACCATCGGTAAAGCTATGGGCAATCTTTCTGTAATACCAGAAAAGAGAAGCTGGAAGCTTGTATTCGTAGCAGCAGAAAATATCCAGCCGGAAGTAAGTGCAGCCGGAGAGAAGCTGGATGCAAAAGTATCTTATGATAAAGAAACGTCCAGCCTGATCATTGAGATTCCAGAAACCAGTGTAGAAAAGGAAATCACTGTAGAATTCGCCAAGGGTCTTCCTTTATGTGGTGAGAATCTTGCAGACCGCTGCTATAAGCTGCTTGAGAAAGCACAGGTAGAATATAATCTGAAAGAAAAAGTTCTTAATGCAGTAGAGATGCAGGGAAATGATGCAGTGGCAACACTGGCAAGCATGAACCTGAACGAGGCACTGTTTGGAGAACTGTGTGAGGTAGTTACAGCTCGCTAGATATATGCGTGACATATAGAAAATGAGCTGATCTATAGGGGTGAGATAGGGTATCATATAAAAGGTGTTATATCAGACGCAGGTTTGATATAACACTTTTTTTAGGCTCATGCATTTATTTTTGTTAGAAGGATATCCTAAGATTTATGATCCGCATAGAGAAAAATGAATCATCAGAAAAATGATCAATTAACCTTGACAAAGTCAGATAATTCATATATTATAATAATAACAATTACTATTATTAATTTATAAGGAGGACATGTAATGGATAGAAGAGCGATGTATCAATTGACATATGGATTATTTGTTTTATCAGCAAAGGATGGCGATAAAGATAATGGATGTATCATCAACACTGCGGCACAGGTGACAACATCACCGAATAGGATCACCATCGCAGTAAACAAGCAGAACTATACACATGATATGATAATGAAAACAGGAAAGTTTAATATATCGATCCTTGATGAGACGACACCTTTTTTTGTATTTGAAAGGTTTGGATTCCAGAGCGGCAGGGATGTAGATAAGTTAGAAGATTATAAGGTATTAAGAGCGGAAAATGATGTGATATATCTGAAAGAACATGCAAGTGCCTATATCTCAGGCACGGTAGTGGATACTATGGATCTGGGGACGCATACATTATTTCTTGCAGATGTGTCAGCAGGAGAAATCTTATCTGGAGTGAATCCAGTAACCTACACCTATTATCAGAATCATATCAAACCAAAACCGGAAAAAACGGAGAAAAAGGGATATAGATGCAAAGTCTGCGGATACATTTATGAAGGTGAGCCATTGCCAGAGGATTTTATCTGCCCGATCTGTAAGCATGGAGCAGAAGATTTTGAAAAGATTGTATAATAGGATAGAAATTCTGGGAAAATAATTAGAGAACAAGAGATAGGGGGAATTCTGGTTTAAAAGGAGGAAACAAGATGAATACAGCATGTATGTTAGAAGGCAAAACGGCAGTTGTGACAGGCGGAACCAGAGGAATCGGATATGAAGTTGTAAAAAAATATCTGTCTGCAGGGGCAAAGGTTGCGCTGTGCGGATCGAGACAGGAAACAGTAGATAAAGCACTGGCAAAGATAAAGAAAGAAAATCCCCAGTATCAAGTGATGGGAATCTGCCCGGATCTTTCAGACTATGAGCAGGTGAAAGAAGCTTTTGATCAGGTTCGCAAAGAATTTGGAAAAATTGATATTCTGGCAAATAATGCAGGAATATCAGCAAGGGAATCCATCTATGAGTATGATCCGGCTGATTTTTCCAAGATCATGGATCTGAATGTAAAAGCGGTATTCCATTGCTCGAAAGCAGCTGCACCGATCATGAAAGAGCAGGGTGGAGGAGTTATCATCAACACAAGTTCCATGGTGAGCCTTTACGGACAGCGGTCTGGATGTGGATATCCGGCATCAAAGTCAGCAGTCAATGGACTGACAAAATCTTTGGCAAGAGAACTTGGTCCTGATAAGATCCGTGTTAATGCGGTGGCACCTGGTGTCATAAAGACAGATATGGTAGCTGCGTTGCCAGCGGATATGGTGGAGCGTTTGGTAGCAACGATACCGCTTGGACGTATGGGCGAGCCGGAGGATATTGCAAATGCATTTTTATTTCTGGCGAGCGATCTGGCAAGTTATGTGACTGGAACCATTCTTTCTGTGGATGGGGCAACGATTTCCTAAATGCTTTCGCAATATTATTTGTATAATAAATAAGATGACTGGGTTGCGGTATTTTTATTGCTGCAATTTAGTCATTTTTTATTGCAAAAATCAGGTGACATGTTATTCTATATGAGACAGAAAAAGATAAAGAGGGTAATGATCCGATGGACGGCATCACAGGGGTGTGGATGCGAAGGTATGAAGGGACCAAAGGGATATCATATAGATTTTTACTTGAAGGGAGAGTATAAGATGGGATTTTTAAAATGGTTAATAGGAGACAAAACAGAAGAAGAGACAGGGGAGAATGATGGGAAGAGTCTGAGTAGGGCAGCGGGAAGTGCGGCATCGAAAGAGGCGAAAAACCGTGCAGCGGGACAGGTGGAAGCAATATATGACAGATTAAAAGAAACCACAGGTATGCCGGTTGTCGGATTTGAATTGGTAAAGGAAAAACCAGGGCTTTTTGACAGCAAGATCGGCGGAGAGTATTACGTGCCTCGAAATATGAAACCTTTGAAAAATCAGGAGACAGGAGAAGAACTGTTTCTTCTTGCACAGGTGAATTTTTCGCAGATTCCCCATATAGAAAGTTTCCCTGAACAAGGACTTTTACAGATTTTTATAGCAGGAGATGATGACCTGTATGGCTGCGATTTTGATGAGCCTATGAACCAGCATCGATGGGGAATCCGGTATCTGGAAAAGTTTCCAAAGACAGTGGAGCCGGAATGTGTACATTCCCCAGCGTGGAAAGTGGAAACCAGTATGCCTTTTGATATCGCTACAGAATATAAATTAGTCGGCAAGGCAGAGGTGCAGCCGGTCACACCTGGAGATTACAGGATGGACAAATATCTGCTGACCAATTGTGCAGGTCTTGTGGATGAGGATGCAGGCGGGTTCTATGATCTGGAGGAGGAAGTATGCAACCTGCTGGCGGATAAGATCCATGCCTATGGATGTCAGATTGGCGGTTATCCATTTTTCACGCAGGCTGATCCAAGAGAAGTTGGCGATGAGGCTAAGATGCCTCAGATATTACTGTTTCAGTTGGACTCAGTGAAAGATATCATGTGGGGTGATGTGGGCGTTGGCAACTTTTTCATATCTAAAAAGGATCTGGAAGAAAAAGATTTTACAAAAGTATGGTACAATTGGGATTGCTATTGATATGTTAGGCAGGTATTAGGCGATTGGTTGGCGGATTGACCGATCAGTTAGTTTTCAGCAGGGCAAATGAGAGGAGATATGTAAAATGATACAGGATATAGCACCATATAAGTTGGATAATGCATTCAGGATACAGGAACCGGAGAAAGATGATTATCTGGTTTTTGTTTCTGGACGGATGATTTTATTGAAAAAAGAAGAAGATAAGATAGTTTTACCGCAGATAAAGGATTTAGGGGAGGAGAATATAAAAACAGATTATCTTTTTTCAGTCAGTGAGCGGGCCTTTTTTATGCTCTCAGAAGAAAATGAAGAAAACAGGATAGATGGGATCATAAAGAAATTTATGGAGGATGGATATAGTTATCAGCCGATGGCGGCATTAAGAAGCTGCAATCCAAGGTGGATCTGCTATGCGGCAGCTACAGCCTGCCATATCGCCAGCTGGTATCAGTCCAATAGGTTTTGCGGAAGCTGTGGCAGACCGATGAAGAAATCTACGGAAGAGAGAATGGTATATTGCGAACACTGCCATCAGACCGTATACCCGAAGATTTCTCCAGTTGCTATCGTAGGGATCGTTTCCAGAGACAAGATCCTGCTGACCAGATATGCAGACAAATCCCACAGCGCACGATATGCGCTGGTTGCAGGTTTTATGGAAGTAGGTGAGACCGCAGAGGAAGCAGTGAAGCGTGAAGTTATGGAGGAAACAGGGCTGAAAGTCAAGAACCTCCATTATTATAAAAGTCAGCCATGGGCATTTTCTGATTCTCTGTTGTTTGGATTCTTCTGCGAAGTGGAAGGTTCTGAAAACTTCCATTTTGACGATAATGAATTATCCTATGCAAAATGGGCACTTCCGGAGGAAATGCCCCAAGAACCGGAACAGCTCAGTCTCACCTACGAGATGATGGATCAATTCAGGCTCAAAGGCAGGGCGGTTCTTGGAGAGCAGTCACACATTTCTTCATCAGCGCCTCTGCGCCAGCATTATCGATAAGTTTTAGATCTATTATTAATGCAGAAAAATAACAAAATCCTCAGTTGGTCAGGTAAGAAAGTCAAGGGGTAAAACTTTATTAAATCTTTTCCAAAATGGAATAACAAAAAGCCAGAATGAGAATTCTTTAACTAGAAGCAAAAAACACATGATTCTAGGAGGATTCTTAATATGGCACTTAATAAGGTTGAAATCTGCGGGGTAAATACCGCAAAGTTACCGATACTTACAAATGAGGAAAAAGAATTGCTCTTTGAGAAAATAAAAGAAGGGGATAAGGAGGCAAGAGAAGTATACATCAAGGGAAATCTCAGGCTTGTGCTGAGCGTGATCAAAAGATTTGCCAGCAGCAATGAAAATGCGGATGATCTGTTTCAGATCGGCTGCATAGGTCTGATAAAGGCTATCGATAATTTTGATACGACATTGAATGTCAAATTTTCCACCTACGCAGTGCCGATGATCATCGGAGAAATCAGAAGATATCTGAGGGATAATAATGCGATCCGGGTCAGTCGTTCACTGCGGGATATTGCATATAAAGCGATTTATTCGAAGGAAAGCTATGTGAAGACACATCTGAAGGAACCGACGATCATGGAGATCGCATCGGACATTGGTATAGACAAGGAGGAAATTGTTTATGCACTGGATGCGATCCAGAGTCCCATGAGTTTGTACGAGCCAGTATATACAGAAGGCGGAGATGCCCTGTATGTAATGGATCAGGTCAGTGACAAAAAGAATAAGGAAGAAAACTGGGTGGAAAAGCTGGCACTTCAAGATGCCATGAACAGGTTGAATGACAGGGAACAGTTTATCATAAAATTGAGATTTTTTGAGGGGAAGACCCAGATGGAAGTGGCCCGGGAGATCGGAATCTCCCAGGCCCAGGTCAGTCGTCTGGAAAAAAATGCTTTAAAAAGTATGAAGACCTATCTTCGTCCCTGAATATTTCTAGGAGTGATCTTTCTTGCAAGATAGATCACAGGCGTATCCAGAAGACTTGTTACAATATAGAGCACATAGCTGGAAATGATGATCGAGATAAGTGTTTTTGTATCATAGATACCAAAGAAGGCTCCCAGCGTGAAAAGTAATGTATTCAGAAACTGTGAGATCAGTGTGGAACCATTGTTTCGAAGCCAGAGAAAACGAGCGGAGTCTCCGCATTTCTTTGTTGTAAAAGCCCACCATTTGTGATATGCCCATACGTCGAAACGCTGACAGATGGCATATACAAGAAGACTTGAGAGCATAAGCCGGGGAGTATTGGAAAATACTGCCTGGATGCTCGGCATAACAAAATCACTTTCTGCCGGTGTATAAAGAAGCCAGAGCTGGGAAACCAGGATAAAAAATATAGAGGTAAGAATTCCTATATTGACTGCCCGGCCGGCTTCCTTCTTCCCTGACATCTCACTTAGGATATCCGTTACGAGAAAGGTCGTGGCGAACATAACATTTCCCAGTGTCTGTTCCATACCAAAGGCCTGCACAACGATCAAAACTTCTATATTTGCTGTGATCGTGGCAAATACTGTCCAGCAGTACAGTCCGATATTGCCGAAGAGATAATAGAAGACGAGGACACCGCCAAATAATAGAAACAAAGAAAGAATCAGTAATATTTCATTAGGTATTTGGATATTCATCTTGACAGTCCTCCTACATGATGTCCGGCAGAGCACCATAGCGCCCTTCGAGATATTGTTTGAAGTAGGTTTCGTCTTTTCGAACCTTTTCGCCATTCTCCTTTAAGAAGAGGGCGAGTGTATAGAGGGAAGCGGATCCATCCTCTTTCTTATCTATGAGCCATAGCTCATCACGGCGAAAAATCCCATTGTTCATGTTTGATGTTTCATGGGTGGCTGCGATAAGCTGGGCATAGGATCCCTTATTGGCAGAAGAGGAAGCCAGGCCATAAAGGTATCCAAGAACCTTCGGGTGAAGATGGATCTCTGGATCATCCACAAGGAGAAGGGATGATTTTTCCTGGGAGATAAGGATGGCGGAAAGCAATATAAGAAGCTGTCTTGTTCCGGCAGATTCTTCCTCAAAGGAGAAATCTATAGTTTTGCCGTTATTTATGTGGGTGCAGCTTGTGCCTTTTGAGGAAGCGTGAAGGTCTGTGATATCAAGGCCGAGCAAAGGCAGATGAGCCAGCAATAACGGCTTTATCTTTTTTGATCTGATTGCGTTGGTAAGCAGATCCTGTTTGGTCTTATGACCTGATAGATATATGATATTTTGGAAAAAGTCAAGGATGGAGGAAAGCTCAGCATCCTTTTTTTGTGTTCCAAGATAATAAAGCAGAGGAAGGCTATCTGTCAGATCAGAGACATCTGTATTCTGCCAGCTAGAACAAAGAAAGACACCTTCACCATCACGGTCAAAAAGAACATCATAAGAAGAATCTGAAAGATATCGTCCAAAAAGATTTTCTTCGATGATGATGGAGCCGATCATCTTAAGCTGATAATCGTATTCCCGATCATTGATCCGAAATGTGATATCGTATTCTGTAGGCTGCTTCTTATAGGAAGAATCAAAACAAAAGTATTTCTTATCAGTTATGGCAGACGGAGCATCCAAAACCAGATTCTGGAGCTGACGGATCCCCTTTAGAAAATTTGACTTTCCACAGCCATCCGGGCCATAGATCACGGTCATGGGAAGAATCCCCAGGTCGTCAGAGGGACTGTGCAGAAGATGCTCAGGCAATTCAGTGATCTTGGCTTCTGACATATCCAAGAGAGCAGTTTCCTTAAAATTATGATAATTTGTCAGCGAAAATTGGACTAACATATGTAATATTTCCTCCTTTGTGATGTGTTCATGCAGATTTATTCATTAGTATTTATTGTAACATTTTTAGAAGGTGAATAGCAAGCTTACAAGAGATTTTTTCTCATGGATTTGCTGGGAATGTTATAATTTTTTCAGACAGCATTCCTCCTGAATATTGACAAGTATGATATCTTCACCAATCTGGCAGATGCAGCTCCAGGGGATGCAATATTCGCTGTCACGGCCTAGAAAACTGCACAATTTTCCTGGACCTGGGATGACCAGTTCTGTGATCTGCCCCGTAACAGGATCGAATCCTACATCCACGGGACAGCCGATATTTTTGCAGTTACAGGTGTTGATGACTTCTTTTTGTTTTAGTTCATAGACACGCATGTGCTGATCCCTTTCATTTTTTGTCCTTCTCATCATTATATTTATATGAAAACAGGACAATTTTCTTGACGGTATCTCATGAAGTATATTATATTTAATCATATATTAAACTATTGACGTAATATTAAGGAGAAAGTCGGGGAAGAAAAGATGAAGTGTCCGTATTGTAATCAGGATAATACAAGAGTAGTGGATTCAAGACCGGTAGACGAAAACACTGCGATCCGCCGCCGCAGGATGTGTGATGAATGTGGAAAACGATTTACTACTTATGAGAAGGTAGAGACGATTCCTTTGATCGTGATCAAGAAAGATATGAATAGAGAACAGTTTGACCGTTCGAAGATCGAGGCAGGGGTTTTAAGGGCATGCCACAAACGTCCGGTGAGTGCTGCACAGATCCATGAGCTGGTGGATTCCGTAGAGACAGAGATTTTCAATATGGAAGAACGGGAGATCCCAAGTAATGTGATCGGTGAGATCGTGATGGACAAGCTGAAGGATCTTGAAGCTGTTGCATATGTTCGATTCGCTTCTGTTTATCGGGAATTTAAGGATGTCAATACATTTATGGATGAATTAAAAAAGATTCTGAAATAAGTGTTGACTTGAGTTTCCGCAAAATGTAATTTCAAAAGAGATAACTTCTTCTAAAGTACCAATCTGTCCTATTTTTGAAAAAAATGAAAAGACAGTATTGTGAA
>SAAH01000009.1 GCA_009929525.1 Clostridia bacterium
CACAATACTGTCTTTTCATTTTTTTCAAAAATAGGACAGATTGGTACTTTAGAAGAAGTTATCTCTTTTGAAATTACATTTTGCGGAAACTCAAGCTTTGTTTTTATTGACTTCGTTCTTGGTAAATGGTAAAATGTTTTTACTAAATCGCATTTCATGCGGCTTATGTAGATCATGAAACACATAATTTTAAAGGTACTGGGGAACGCCCCATTATCAGGTACATGAAGGAGGATTTAATATGGCACCATCAAAAGTATATTTTACAGATCTTAGAACTCACAACTCTATCAGTCTCCCGGAAAAGCTGAAACGTTTGATCAAAAAAGCCGGCATCGCTGATATCGATTTTGATAAAAAGTACGCAGCGATCAAGATTCACTTTGGAGAGCCTGGAAACCTTGCTTTCCTCCGTCCAAATTACGCAAAAGTTGTTGCTGATGTGGTAAAAGAGCTGGGCGGAAAACCATTTCTTACAGACTGTAACACTTTATATGTAGGCGGGCGTAAAAACGCTCTTGACCATATGGACAGCGCTTATGAGAATGGCTTCTCTCCTTTCTCCACCGGATGTCATGTGATCATTGCTGACGGATTGAAGGGAACAGATGAAGCACTGGTTCCTGTAGAAGGCGGCGAATATGTAAAAGAAGCCAAGATCGGACAGGCTGTTATGGATGCTGATGTATTCATCTCCCTGGCACATTTTAAAGGTCATGAAGCCACCGGATTCGGTGGAACACTTAAGAATATTGGTATGGGCTGCGGTTCCCGCGCTGGCAAGATGGAGCAGCACAGTGCCGGAAAACCACATGTTGAACAGGACGGTTGTGTTGGATGTAAAATGTGTACAAAAATCTGTGCCCATGATGCCATCACTGTAACAGACAAAAAAGCATCGATCGACCATAATAAATGTGTAGGATGTGGAAGATGTATCGGTGTCTGTCCTCAGGATGCGATCGAACCGGCATCTGATGAATCTAATGATATCCTGAACAAGAAAATCGCTGAATATACAAAAGCTGTAGTAGATAAAAGACCTGCTTTCTACATCAATATGGTCATCGATGTATCTCCATACTGCGACTGCCATGCTGAAAATGATGCAGCTATCGTTCCAGATGTGGGATTCTTCTCTTCCTTTGATCCAGTTGCCCTTGATGTTGCATGTGCGGATGCTGTTAACAGACAGCCGGCGATCAGTAACAGTTTACTGGGAGATCACCAGCATAATGACGGCGACCATTTCCATAAGGTAAGCCCTGAGACAAACTGGA
This sequence comes from Clostridia bacterium, assembly GCA_009929525.1. Classification (GTDB taxonomy): domain Bacteria; phylum Bacillota; class Clostridia; order Lachnospirales; family Lachnospiraceae; genus Oliverpabstia. Next base: position 1,281 of record SAAH01000009.1, read on the forward strand.
TGTCTGCTGTTGAACATGCTGAGAAACTTGGACTTGGTACACGGGAATATGAGATTGTTACCGTAAAATAATCGTAACTATGCAGCAGACCGTATTCTGAGAGACACCATCCAAAATCCCATCACCAAAGGTGATATTAAAGGTCGAGAAGAACCAACACTCTTCTCGACCTTTTTATATAACCTAAATGCTTCTATGCAGGTTGGATTTTTAATGACACATTTGGAGAATTAGTAACCGGATACACACCATATTTCTTTTCTCCTATCGTCAGCTGATTGCTTTCTGTCCATTCCTCTCCTTCACCTACCGTATCCAGAATAAGCTGTTCCATATATTCCATGATTTCTTCTTTGTTTTTTCCATAAACATCATATGACAATGTCTGTTCATCTGCACTGTACCTGCATGCAAAGGTCTTTTCTTTATTGCAAATGTAGTACCAGGAGCCATCCTTCTCATATTCATAATTATGATCTTCAAGCCATTTCTTAGCATCTTCTTCCTTATCTACTGGGAAGTTTTCCAGAAACGGCTGGATCAGTAATACACTTTCCGGATCAGCTTTTGGCTCACATGTTACTTCAAAGGAAAGAGTCTCCTTTTGATCATCACCCGATGCCGGCCACCAGAGCAAACGATAATAACGTCCCTCGTTCTCCCATGAGTATTGCAAAAGTCCTTCATCTTCATAATCACTCACGCAGGTATATTGGCTATTCAGATAGCTGGCGATCGTATCAAACGCCGCTCTTAGATTTTCTCCTGACTTCTTGTATATGATCCATGAATGGGCAAATACAGGTATCTTTAGTTTCTCGGCCGGTGACAATTCAGAAAATACAGTCCATCCACTTTCTTCATTCATTTGGATAATGCCATTCTCCATTTCATTTTCAAAAATAGACGCTCCATGATAAATGGTTCCCGTTTTCTCATATACATATCCCTGTTCATTTAACCACTGACAGATCTCTTCCTTCGGAACATCCAATGGGATATTTTTTATCAGATACATATCTATACCCTCGACCTTTTCGCGGTCATTTGTCATATCCACAACTTTAACTGACTGATTTTGTGTATCAATTTCATTTTGCGTCTGCTCTGATGTCTGGCCTGCCTGTGCATCGGAAGCATTTTTCTTATTCCATAATACTCTGGCTCCGATTCCAAGAAGGATCAGGCATATGAGCCCTATTATGATTCCCGCATGGGATTTTTTCTTTTTAGGACGCTTCGCCGGGATTTTTTCTTTCTTAGCTGGCAGATTCTTTTTATCCGTTTTGGTTTTTCCGTTTGCCTGATCAATATGTTCAGGATTCTTCTCAAATATTTCTATGTTTCCCTCTGCTGCATTTTTCTCAGAAGAAAGCCATGATCGAAGCTCCTCTTTCATTTCCTTCGCATATTGATATCTGTCTTTGGCATGGTAGGCACAGGCTTTGCACACGATCCTTCCAAGCTTTGGATCGCAGCCATCCGGCAGAGGAATCGGATCCTTTCCTGCGATTCTTTGACAAAATGCTTTCTCACGATCTTCCAGATGATAATTCTGCGGATAAGATGGCAAAAAAGGCATTCTCCCATGATTTAGATAGCTATAGAGAACAAGCCCCAACGCATAGATGTCTGCGGTATGGTTATATCTCCTGGAATTGAGCATCTCCGGTGCCATGTAGGAGTAAGTGCCCTTCCTCGACATCGACATACTGTTTGTGCCCATCTGCCTTGCCACGCCGAAATCTCCCAGTTTGAAGTCTCCTCTTTCGGACACAAAGATATTGGATGGTTTTATGTCTCTGTGTATGATATTTTGCGCATGACAATATTCCAGGGCTGTACAGATGTCCATACCCAGTTTTACGATCGTTCTTGTATCTGATCCGCATCGTTTCAGGAAGTCATCGAGATTATCCAGAAGTTCCATACGGATATAGATGGTCTTATGAATCTTGTCTTTCTCTTCTTTTACTTCCCAGTCTTCGATAGATACCACATGGCTGTCGGCTTTCATCTTCACCATGTAGCCAATCTCTGCAATCATCTGCTTAATCTGTGTATCATAGTATTCCTGTATAGATTTTTCGTCCATACCGGAAGCCGCAAGTTCTGTGATCTCCGATTCATCTTCCGGGACTGCGATCACTTTAACTGCTGAATAGATCGTTTGTCCGTAAGACTCTTTCTTTATCTTATATACTTTTCCATAACCACCCTGTCCGATCAGTTCGACCATCTTCCAGCCGGACCATATTTTTTCAATCTCTTCCATAATATTCCCTCATTTTTGTTCCAAAACATCCGTTCTGAAGTATAAAAATAGTGTATCACATTTCACTTGCTATTTTGTTTTCAATTATGTCTCGGCATAATTGCTGTAAGTACTCTTATTTGATACCGCAATCACGATACTTACCCCATTTTTATCGTTCATATATCGTACGGTACCATGATATTTGTCAATGTATCTTCTAAGACTTTTCCTCAGCTTATCAAGCTGCTGTCTTCGCTGTTTCTTTTGCCTGATATCCACAGTATAGTTATAATCTGCCCTTATGATCGTCTGATTCGCCACCGTTCCCACGTGGATACGAAGCTTACGATCATTTTCTTCTTCCATTGATCTGATAAGTTGTATCCCCTGATCAAACAGGTTCAAAAGCACCTGGGTAAGGTCTTTTTCATCCATACCACCACTCCGATATCCCTGCATCGATATATCTGCTGCGATATTTGCTTCCTCACATCGCTTTTTTTGTCTGCATAATACTGCATCCACCGTCCATTCATCACAGTAGATGCCCGACTGGATCAACTGATACTGTGCTTCCAGTTCGCGCAGGTAAGAGGCAATCGTATCGCGGCCAACGTCGATCCTCATGATCCGCTCCATCTGTTCATCAATCAATTTTTGATTTTTTTCCATCTTATGGATCTGCATCTGAATCGCTGTGTAATGAGTTTCCATCAGGTTCTGCTCAAGAGCAAGGTATTCATGTTCATCTCTGACTTTCTTCCAGTAATTTTGATAAAAATATGTTACCGAAAGTGCGATCACGACAAACAGTAAGCCGATGACAGCTACCTGAAACATCATGATCCAGTTATAATCTTCTACCTCTGTCACCCGTGTCAAAGTTCCCTGTACCGTATAGAATATCAGTAGTGCAAATAATATGACAGGATGTTTCACTTTCCATGAACGTACCCGTTTCATAAGGCTCCCAAAGATACGTACGATGATCAGGCACAGGAGGATCTCAAACACAACAAATGTCACTGCATAGATAAGCGAATCTATCTTTACTTCAAATAAATTCTTTACCCCAAACACGATGTTCGTACACGCTATCGCCCCTGCAAAAATAACTACAACTACCAGTTCACTGGCAACCGAAATCAGATTGACCTTCACCATGCCGCCCTTAAAGGTATAGTTGAATATGTAAAAATTCAGTATAAATCCCAACATGGTCATGCAGCTGTGAATGGCCTGAACCGCCACCCTGTCATCGATCATTTGAAGACCTAAGGGATAAAGCACGCTCTGCTCGAGCAGCTTAATGACGAGATAGATCACCATCACCTTCAGTGACCTTCTCCTTCCCAAAAACAGGGTCAAAAAAACCATACTAAACAGCACTCCCGAAAAATTAATTGTTATCTTTTGGAAACTGTCTGCGATCAGTCCACTTAGCTCTATCCCATTCATACTCTTTCCTCATCTGCCCTTGGATCATTGCTTTGGCAGACTCACCCTTTATCTGTTTTGTAATATGATTGCCGCCTTTATTTTGCTTTCCGTATTTTCAAAATGAATCGCTGCATTATATTTTTTCTGAAATTCTCTCAATAGTCTGTTCAACGCTTTTTTTGTTTTGCAGTACTCTCTTTTCTTTCTTCCATATCATATGAGTACTCGATGACTATCTGATTATGAATCCATGTGGCATGAAGTGTTATTGTTTTATTCTTCTCAAGTATCCTGTCTTCTCCGATTCCATAATCAAATAATTTGATTAAAAGCTTCATCATATCTTTTTCGTCTACGATACCACAGGAAAAACCCTGCTGGATCATCTGATATTCCTCTTCCAGATTCTGAAGATACGACGTTATTTTCTCTGAATCATATATCGCTTCGCCGTCTAAAGTAAGCTTTTTCATCTGCGTATCGATCAGTTTCTGGTTTTCTTCCATCTGATGGATCTGCATCTGGATCGCCGTATAACTTGATTCCATCAGATTTTGTGATAAGGTGAGATATTCATGCTCACTGGACACTTTTCTCCAGTATAATTGATAAAATTATGCAAGAATCACTATGATGACTGCCATCAGCACACCTGCCGCCGATTCCATGATCACCGAATAGTAATCATAGTTGGACTCCACAGATATCCTGGTAGTGATCGTACTTACCGTTGTATAGAAAATAAGTAAAACAAATAACAGCCTTGCATGTTTTAACTGAAGTTTTTGTATCTTCCTCATCTGTCTTCCAAATACGCGGACAACGATCCAGCAAAAAAAGAACTCAAAAAACAAAACTATAGCAGCATAACCTGTCGAGTCCACATCTACATTGAAGCTAAATCCTTTCCCGGACAACACATTTGCAATGCCTGTAACTGGTAAAAGTATCGTACACGCCCCAATCTCACATACGCCCCCAAACAGATTTGCCTTTACCACACCGCCGCCAAAGGTGTACCATATGATAAAAAGTTAAATACGCAAAAGAAAATCATCACGCACTCATGTGTCCGCTGAACCATCATGCTTTCATCCGTAAGCTTAGATACGATTGGAAAAATAATGCTCTGTTCTGTCGCCTTTATTATACTGACAAGTACCATCCACCGGATCGGGCGGCGATATCCCACACACTGTTTCATAAAAATAAAAAACACTGACAAACAGGCAATATTAATAACTATTTCCTCAAATGCCTCTGCTAATATATTACTAAAATCAATCCCCCAAACTATCAATCCCTTTTGTTCTTCCTTTAACTATTCTGCAATACCGTGACCAATTCCATGTTCAATCATTCTCCTGATCCCTCTGATTCTTTTCCAGATTCCACCATACGATTTTATTCTCTTACAAGGAAAATTTCTCTTTCAAAAATATTTTTCTCCATATCCTGAGCAATTTCCTTGGTACCATGGTACTTATCTACCAGACTGTCTATGATCTTTGTACCGATTCCATGCTCTTCCTTCTTCTCCTTCCAGGTCTTAAATACAACTTCTTCACCCGGACGAACATGATTTAGCACCCTGATTCGGATCTTATCCTCTATCTGTCCCATCTCCAGAATGATGCCTTTTTTCTCTCCTGAAGGAATGCGCTCATTTGCTTCCATAGCATTATCCAGCAGATTCTGGAGCAGTGCAACCATATCTACCTCTTTGACACCGCTATAGGTGATGTCCTCCACATGAAGCTCCAGCGGAATGTCTTTTTCTCTGCACATCTGCACTTTAATGGATAATACAGAATTGACGATCTCATCTGTACAGTATTCTTCTTTCTTTAATGTCTGATATCTTCCTTTCAGGTTATCCATATATCCCTGAATATCTTCGCTGCCTTCCTGTCTTTCTATCAATGCTTCCAGTGTCTGTATATGCTTTGCCAGATCATGGCGATATCGCCTGACTGCTTCTATCCTCTCCTGCACAGTCTCATAAAACTCCTGCATCGATGACATATAGTTTTGCATCAGATGATTCTCCTGCTCAAGTTGTTGGATCTGCATCCGTCTGCCCGCAATAAACAATACGATCACCAGCAAAATAAGGACACACAACACTCCTATGATCACTGCCATACTATTTCCCCTCCCTCAACCTTCTATGATGTCTGTGTAAGTGCCCACCTTGCAAATGCTTCCTTTGTTTCCTTTACATGACTCCGGCTTATTATTATCTTGGAACCATCATTCATGATAAAAGAATCCTTTAAAAGTTCTCTCACCGCCGGAAAATATACAATAAAGCTGTTATGACAGCGAACAAAATCCAGTTCCGGAAGCATGTCCATGATATCCCGAAGCTTTGTCCATACTTCATGTTCACCCCATACCGTCTTAATAACCGTAACTCTCTTTACTCTTTCAAAATACAAGATCTCATCCGGTGCCAATACAACTTCACTGCCACCTATCACGGAGAAAACAAGCTTTTTCTCACTTTGCTGCTGCACATGGAGCAGCTTTTGAAATATCTCACCTATTCTGTCAGAAAACTGCTCTTTTAAAGCAAAGAAAACATGTCTTGTATTATAAATCTCAGTAGCATAATACAGATAATTCGTCAAATATATAATCTGACATTTTTCCCACTTCTTATTCACCTGCTCCGCCACATCGATCCCGTCCCTGTTTCCCAACTGAATATCCATAAAAAGAGCATCTATCGGAAACCCTTCATAACTAAAGAGTTTATCTTCATTCTCAAAACAAATCACTTCCAGCTCAAGCGAGATTCTGTCTGCATGATCACGTACCAGCCTGCTAAACTTCTTACTCCACGCCCTATCATCATCGCAAATCGCTACATACATACCATCCGCCTCCTATCTCTATATAATCATAATTTCAAGTCCACCCTGGTGTACTTGCTGCGTTACCAAATGCCAATGGCATTTTTAAGTAACAGCCACATCACTTACCAACTTTACACCACAAACGACACAAACCTGAAATTTCTTTCACAGTATACCATATAATATTGCAAAATTTGATACAATTTTATTATTTTCTGCATATATTTCCATACAAACGTTACTGCCCATTCATTGTTTGGCAACACGCTTTGTGAGACATACTATTGCCGCATTATTATTCCTTACACAGGGCAGGAAGCGAATCTTGCTTGTCTTTGCCCCTGATAACAAGTTGCTGTTCCCTCACACTCTTACCACCACTTCCAGTCCACCATCCCTTCCCCACACCACAATCCCGCCTTACGGAGCCAACGGCCCGTCAGAGGGGATCGAAGATTCATTGATGTCGGGAGCAAGCTGATGAAAATCTTAGAAAAAAAGAGACAACTTCTACGGGGTGATCCCTATAGAAGTTGTCTCTTTTTTACTTGGATTTTCACAGCGAAGCTCCCCACCAATGGATCTTCGATCCCCTCTGGCGGGTTGTTGGCTCCGTAGGGCGTCCTATAACTTTACAGATTCGGACGAATAGACTTAGGCTTATACCCTTCCTTCTCCAACCGTGCAATAATCTCCTGCTTATGTTCCGTTCCAAATGCCTCCATCGTAATCTTAAGCTCCACAGCCGCATTTCTGTTGGTGCTGTAGAACTGGTTATGATCCAGACGGATGATATTTGCCTGCTCTTCTGCAATAATCTGAGATACACGGGTAAGCTCACCTGGACGATCCGGAAGAAGTACAGAGATCGTAAAGATCCTGTCTCTTTGGATAAGTCCCAGTTGTACCACAGATGCCATCGTGATCACATCCATATTACCGCCGCTGAGAACAGATACGATTTTTTTATTTTTCACATTCAGATGCTTCAGCGCAGCTACTGTAAGAAGACCGGAGTTTTCCACGATCATCTTATGATTCTCGACCATATCAAGGAAGCTTACGATCAGTTCATCATCTGGTACCGTAATGATCTCATCAAGATTTTTCTGCAAATACGGGAAGATATTTTCTCCCGGAGTTTTTACTGCTGTACCATCTGCAATCGTATTGACAGTTGAAAGCGTAGTCACTTCTCCATTGTCAACAGATACCTGCAGACAGTTTGCACCTTCCGGTTCCACACCGATCACTTTGATGTTTGGGTTCAATAATTTTGCTAATGTAGATACACCTGTTGCAAGTCCGCCTCCACCGACAGGAACAAGGATGTAATCAACCAACGGAAGTTCTTTGATGATTTCCATTGCGATAGTTCCCTGTCCGGTCGCCACTGCCAGATCATCGAAAGGATGGATAAATGTATATCCATGTTCCTCAGCCAGTTCATATGCATGGGCACATGCTTCGTCATAAACGTCTCCGAAGAGAACTACTTCTGCGCCATAACTCTTTGTACGTTCTACCTTGATCAGTGGGGTTGTCGTCGGCATAACGATCACTGCCTTTGCGCCAAATGCCTTTGCAGCATAAGCCACACCCTGAGCATGATTGCCTGCAGATGCTGTGATCAGACCTTTTCCACGTTCCTCATCTGTAAGAGTACTGATCTTATAATAAGCACCTCTCAACTTGTAGGCACCGGTCCTTTGCATATTCTCCGGTTTGAGATATACTTTATTTCCAGTCATCTGACTGAAATAGTCACTGTGAATAAGTTTTGTCTCCTGTGTTACCTGTTTTACAACCTCAGATGCCTCTTCGAATTTTTCTAATGTTAACATTTTTATCCTTCTTCCTGTTTTGTGTATGCATTTATTTTTTCATATTCAAGTACGCCTCGGCGTACTTGCAAAGAGATTGTTACTCCGCTTCTTCTCCATCTTCTTTCACATGGAACAATGCATTTACGAATTCATCTGCATTGAACTTCTGAAGATCGTCTATCGTCTCTCCAACACCGATATATTTTACCGGAATGTCAAGTTCCGACTGGATTGCTACTGCGATACCACCCTTGGCAGTTCCGTCAAGTTTGGTAAGGATGATTCCTGTTACATTTGCAACTTCTTTAAACTGTCTTGCCTGTGCAAGTGCATTTTGTCCGGTTGTTCCGTCAAGGACAACCAGTGTCTCAAGATACGCTTCCGGATATTCTCTTTCAAGAACACGATAGATCTTTCTTAATTCTTCCATCAGGTTCTTCTTATTATGAAGACGTCCCGCTGTATCACACAAAAGTACATCTGCGTGTCTCGCTTTCGCCGCCTGCACTGCATCATAGACGATAGCTGCCGGGTCTGCCCCTGCCTGGCCGCCGATCAGATCAACATTGGCACGATGCGCCCACTCACTGAGCTGTTCCCCTGCTGCTGCACGGAAAGTATCTGCCGCTGCTACGATTACTTTTTTGCCCTGATCTTTTAACTTACCGGCCAGTTTACCTACCGATGTAGTCTTTCCCACACCGTTGACACCGATCACCAATACCACCGATTGTCTTTTCTCAAAATCATAGGCTGTGTCCCCCACATCCATCTGACGTTTGATCTCATCGATCAGAAGCTGTTTGCACTCTGCCGGTTCCTTTATCTTCTTTTCAGAAACTTCCTGTTTCAGATGTTCGATAATTCCGGTAGTTGTATTGATACCGATATCTCCCATCACTAAAATCTCTTCGATTTCCTCATAGAAATCATCATCTATACTGGAAAACCCACTGAAAATAGAATCAATACCAGCAACAATATTCGCTCTTGTTTTGGACAGGCCATCCACCAGCCTCCTGAAAAAGCCTTTCTTTTCCTCTGACATATTCCTTCCTCGCTTATCTCATTCATTATCCTAATGTGATGTGGCAGTTTACAGTGACATCCGATACCCGCTTTTCTACTCATCTAATTGATTTTCAATAAGATTAACAGATACCAGTGTAGAAACACCTTTTTCCTGCATTGTGATACCATATAGCCTATCCGCTGCATTCATCGTGCCTCTTCTATGTGTTATAATAATAAACTGTGTGTTTTTTGTCAACTTATGAAGATACTGCGCAAATCTTGTGACATTGGAATCATCCAAAGCTGCCTCAATCTCATCCAGAAGACAAAATGGCGACGGCTTTAGATTCTGGATAGCAAAAAGAAGTGCGATCGCTGTCAATGCTTTTTCTCCACCGGAAAGCTGCATCATATTCTGCAGTTTTTTTCCAGGCGGCTGAGAAACGATTTTGATCCCTGCCTCCAGGATATCTTCATCCTCCATCAGTTCCAAAGTACCTTTTCCACCACCAAACAACTGCTTAAATACCTTGTCGAACTCCAGCCTGATCTGCTCAAACTTCTCTGCGAACTGCTTTCTCATTCCTTCATCCAATTCCGCAATAATACCCTTTAAAGTCTCCGCAGCCTCCACAAGATCCGAATGCTGTGCACTGAGGAATGTGTGTCGCTCTGATATCTCCTTATATTCCTCGATAGCATTTACATTTACATTGCCAAGCTTACGGATACCATCTTTGAGTTCAGCGATATCTTTTCTGATCACAGTTCTCTCTGGAAGTTCTTCCATCTGGTAATCACCGGCCTGACTTGGTGTGATCTCATATTCTTCCCACAGATAGTTGATCTGGCTTTCCTGGCGTTCGTCCAGTTTTTCCTTCTGACTGTTCAGGCGGAAACACTCTTTATCCATAAGATTAATATGAGAGGAAAGTTCATCCCTTCGTGCGAAGAAACTTTTATGCTGACTATTCAGTTCTTCCTTCTGCTCCAGATAGGACTTTAATGTTTCTTCATCCTCCTGCTGGATCTTACCAGCTGCCTCGATCGTCTTTTCAATCTCCAGGATATCTGATTCTTTCTTTGCCATATCCTGGCTGCCTTCCTCAATGGAAATATTTATATTCGCTAATTCTGATTTTAAACTTTCTTCTTCATGACGGATACGGTCCACATTTTCCTGGGCAAAATTTTCTTTTTGTTCAAGCGCCATGTATTCCATACTGATCTCATTCAGAATTTTTGTATGTTCCGCCTCTTCCTGCTGCAGATCTTCCAGAATCATTTGATTCTTGCTTACCAGTTCTTCCTGTTCTTTTTGTCTGATACCAGACTGATCAAGTTCTTCCTGGATCGAAGTACTGTTTGCTTTAATCTCCTGGATCTGGCTTTCGATTTCCCGGCCTTCAGACTTTAACTGTCCATAACCGCTTCGTATCTCACGGCTTCTGTCCTCTGCCTGGGTGATATTCATTCGTTCTGTATTCTGTGCAAGCTGCAGCTTCTGCAGTTCATCCGTCAGGTTAGAAAGGTAATCTCTCCGTCTATTCCTGTCTTCTCTGTTCTTAGCGATAGCTGTCTGCATCTTCTGCATATCCTGCTTCAATGCTTCTACACTTTTATCCAGTTCTTCAATCTCCCGCCGTCTTCCCAACAGGTTGCTGCTGTTTCTAAAAGCTCCACCAGTCATGGATCCTCCCGGACTTAGGGATTCTCCTTCCAGTGTTACGATTCTCAAACTATGATTGTATTTTTTCTGTATCAGGATACCATGATCGATCGTATCCACCACCAGAGTACGCCCAAGAAGCTGTGAAAGAAGAGGTTTATATAACTCTTCTGCACTTACAAGCGTATCAGCGATACCTATAACACCTTCTTCTCTCAGTGCGGAATTATTATTAAATGCATTTCTTCGCATATTAGTCAGTGGGAGAAATGTTGCACGGCCATAACGATTTTTCTTCAAAAATTCGATCATATACTTTGCCGTCTGATCATTGTCCGTAACAATATTCTGGATACTTCCACCCAGTGCTGTCTCTATGGCTGTCTCATATTTCTTTTCTACCTTGATCAGATCTGCAACTACTCCATGGATCCCCGGACGATGCTCTTTTTGCTCCATCACACGGCGGATACTGTTTCCATATCCTTCATACCGTTCTGTAATATTGCGAAGAGATTCCAGCCTGGATGCTTCTCTGTGATAAGCAGTCTGTCCGATTTCCATTTGTTTCGTCTGTTCATCCAACTGTTTTCTTATCGCAGTGATCTCACGCTCTGTCTTTTGATAGTCCTGATTCATCTCATCCATCTTAGCGCTGATCGTATGGTATTTTTCCTGACAGGACTTTATGATCTCTGTCTGCTCGGATTCGTCGCTTTTGAGTTTTAAAACTCTTTGACTGAGAGCTGCCTTTCGGATACCGATCTGTTCAAGCATGGCATCATATCGCTGCATCTTTCCCTTGGTAGATGCACCCTGATTCATGATCTCTATGATTTCATTTTTCCCATCTTCGATCACCTTAGTGCATTTTTCTATCTCATCTTGTAATGCAGAAAGTTTTTCCTGCTGTGCCGTTCTCTTCTTAGCCATCTCTTTTAAGGATTCTTCCAGATGAACTTTCTCTTCCAGATGGCTCTTGGCATCTTCTTCCCTTCGGGCAAGTTCCTGCGTAATGGAAAGGATCCGCTCCTGATAATGCTGGTCACTTTGCTTTGATGCCCTGATCTGCTCACGCAAAATCTGAATATTATTTTCCAGCTGCTGCTTTTTCAGAGCATTTTCGCTTGCCTGATCACGGGATGCCTGAATCTTTTCTTCCAATTCTTCAAGACTGTTCTCTATCTTTTCATATTCTATCTTTGTTTTTTCGAAATCGGCCTGAGTCTGTTCCAATTCACCCTGAGCCGCCTGATACTTGGTCTCTACCTCTTTTAGCTGATCCTTAATATGTGCAGACTCTACCAAAAACATATTCACATCCAGAATCTTTAATTCTTCCTTCTTTTTCAAATACACTCTGGCTGTTTCTGACTGGCGTTCCAATGGACCCAGCTGACGGGTCAGTTCAGAGAGGATATCCGTTACCCGGACAAGATTCTGCTGCTCTTCATCCAATTTCTTTAACGCTGTATTTTTTCTTCTTTTAAACTTAACGATACCGGCTGCCTCATCGAAAAGCTCTCTTCTTTCCTCTGGTTTTCCACTCAGGATCTTGTCAATCTGACCCTGTCCGATGATGGAATATCCTTCTTTACCTATACCGGTGTCGTAGAACAATTCATTAATATCTTTCAGTCGGCAGGTGGTTCCATTCAGCAGATACTCACTCTCACCAGAACGATACAAACGTCTTGTAACGGTTACTTCTTCATATTCGATATCCAGTTTATGATCTGAATTATCCAAAGTAATAGCAACTGAAGCAAATCCCAGCGGTTTCCTGGTCTCTGTTCCTGAAAATATGATATCCTGCATATTGCCGCCTCGAAGCTGCTTGGCGCTTTGTTCACCCAAAACCCAACGGACTGCATCACCTACATTACTTTTTCCGCTTCCGTTTGGTCCAACGATGCCCGTGATACCATTATGGAATTCAAATACGATTTTATTGGCAAAGGATTTGAAGCCCTGTACTTCGATACTCTTTAGATACATACGTCACCTACTTTTTGTTTCAATTTGCAGATAGCATGGTATGCCGCCATCTGCTCCGCCGCCTTCTTGGTACGGCCGCTGCCCTCACCCTGACATTTTTCTCCGATCCAGACCTCTACCTTGAAAATCTTATCGTGGTCTGGACCTTCCTCTCCTATGAGATGATAGGAAATAGCTCCCGGAATCTTTCCCTGTACCATTTCCTGGAAGATAGTCTTGCTATCGAAAAAGAGTTTTTTATGTTCAATATCATTCAATATAAATCTCATGATAAACTCTTTTGCATTAGCAAATCCACCATCCATATAAATTGCTCCGATGACAGCCTCCAGTGCATCCGAAGTAACAGAATCCCTGTGTCGTCCTCCCGTCAATTCTTCTCCACGGCCAAGGCTCAGCAATTCTCCCAGATCAAATTCTCTTGCACAAAATGCCAGCGTAGGCTCGCATACCAAACTTGCCCTTAAACGTGTAAGTTCTCCTTCCGGCAGCTTTGGAAAAAGATGAAAAAGATGCTCACTGCTCACCAGTTCCAATACTGCATCTCCCAAAAACTCCAGACGTTCGTTGCATGCCAATCTGTCCATACGATGTTCATTGGCATAAGAACTATGGCACAGCGCTGTTTTCAGTAATTCTTTGTTCTGAAACGTATAAGATATCCTCTGTTCCAGTGTTTTTATTTTATCCATGTTTTTCTCCTCAGTTTCGATGTCTCATATCTACATCGGAAGGCAGGGGACACCAAGATATCCCCTGCCAGATTTAGTTCACCATAGTGTGCAAAAAAGCTGCTGACAGCAAACTTTTTCATTTATTCGATTGCATTTTTTATTGCTTCCACTGCGTCGCCTACAGATATGATCTTTTCTGCTTCCTCCTGTTGGATCTCAATATCAAATGTTTCTTCAACCCCCATCAGAATCTGAAATATATCCAGTGAATCTGCTCCCAGATCATCCGTAAATGTAGTATCCATATTTACCTCAGAAGCATCTACATTCAAAACCTCCGCAATTATCATCTGTAATTTTTCAAGTTCCATAACTATCCTTCATCCCCCTTTATGTGGTAATGTGTTCCTTAATTTTTCCGCAGATATCTTCCCTTGTAAAGGTAATACACTGGAAAATAGCATTGCGTATCTCAATGGCTTTGGAATTGCCATGGCTTTTTACCACAAGTCCCTTAAGCCCTAAAAGAGGTGCTCCTCCATATTGGCTTGCATCAAATGTTTTGAGCGTTTCTTTCAATGCAGGTTTCACTAAAAGTGCACCTATCTTACTTCTTAAAGAAGTCATCATACCGCTTTTCACTTTTGATATCAAAGTGCTTCCAACACCTTCATATAGTTTTAAAATAACATTTCCCACAAAAGCTTCACAAACGATTACATCGCATACCCCTTTTGGGATATCTCTTGCTTCTACATTGCCGATAAAATTGATATCACTGCATTCTTTCAGAAGCGGGAATGTCTCTTTCACGAGGGCATTTCCTTTTTCTTCTTCAGCCCCAATATTGACGATCCCTACCTTCGGATTCTTTACCCCCATGACATTTTCCATATATATGGAACCCATCTTGGCAAACTGCACCAGATGAGACGCTCTCGCATCTACATTTGCTCCGCAGTCGATCAGCAGTGATACTCCATGCTCTGTAGGGATAAGCGGTGCCAAAGGTGCTCTCTCCACGCCCTTTGTCTTTCCCACCAGAACCTGTCCGCCTACAAGAACTGCCCCTGAACTTCCACAGGATACAAATGCAGATGCTTCACCCTGACGGACCAAACGTAATCCTACTACCATCGAAGAATCCTTCTTATGCTGGATCGCATTCACCGGAGGTTCTCCCGTCTCTATCACTTCGGACGCTGGTACAACCTGGATACGTTCTTTCGGATATGTGTATTTTTCTAATTCTTTTTTGATCTTGTCTTCCTGACCAACCAGATAAATAAACAATTCGGTTTTTTCATTGGCTGCATCCACGGCACCTTTTACTGGTTCCTGTGGTGCATAGTCACCGCCCATGGCATCCACAGCCACCTTTATCAAATCACTCATGACATTTCCTTCCTTTTCCCATGACAGAGATTTGTGCTTCTGTCAATTTAGACTATTTCCATGATACTAAACATTGGTGTAAATTGCAAGCCTCGACGAGCAAATCAGCAAAAAGCAAAATGTGACTTCATAGAGATCTGCTCCCCATAAAATCACATTTCACATAATCATCCAACTTTATATATCGCAACGAAAAACCTGTGGTCTTCTCTGCTTTTTACTGCATTACACCGTCAGATCCCAGATGATATCCATCAATATCCGTGTCATGCGCCATGCTGCCATTGTCATTGAAGTAGTACCATTTTTCACCATCCTGATACCAACCTCTTCTGATGTAGCCATTTTCATCAAAGGAGTACCACTCTCCTTCGATATGTTCCCACTTATTGGTTGGGTAGGTTCCGTCTGTATATTCGAACCACCAGCCGTTATCACTGGACTGCCATGTTCCTTCTGCATCAGCTGTCTCTTCAGCAGCTCCTGTTGCTTCTGCTGCCTCTTCCGTTACCGTAACGCATTTTGTAGGGCTTGTGGTCAGCTGTATGCCATCACCAACAGTATTGGTCACCACAACATAATAATATACGGTTCCCGGTTCTGTTGTTGCTGGTGTATAACTAGCTTCTGTGGCACCTTCAATCTCTGTTCCACCACCGTTAGAATCAACATTGTTACGATACCACTGATATGTAAGAGTTCCACCATCGCTCACTGCTGCATCAACACTAAGCACTTCAGCTTCACCATTCAGGCCATAAGTAACAGGCTCACCCAATTCATTATTTATCGTTGGCTGTTCAACACTCTCATCAATATTCGCTGCTGTCAGATTTGCCGTACTTGACTCTGTGCCTTCTTCTTGAGCTGATTTATCCTCGCTGTTCCATAAAACACCTAATGTTTCCTGAAAAGAGCATGCGGTCATCATGGGCATACAACATATCACTATCCCTGCAAGTAATCCCTTTTTAATCGATCTCATTGTTATTACCCCTTTTTTTCTATTTTATTACAAAATCATTTCAACTATGTTTCACATTATAACATACTCCCAAATTATATGTCAACATGTAGAACCTGCCATAACATTTTGCAAGGCACCCTAAATCTGAGCCAGTACGAAGATATCATAGATTGATCTGATTGCTGTCTCAAAGTCTCTGTTTTCCACACCAATGATAATATTAAGTTCACTAGATCCCTGATCGATCATCTTAACATTTACATGGTTGTGTGCCAGTGCTGCAAATATACGTGCAGCTGTCCCCCTGTTTCTTCTCATTCCGCGGCCAACAACAGCCACCAGTGCCAAATCCGATTCCAGATCGATAGAATCCGGCTGAACCGCTCTGTGAAGTCCTGCGATGATATTCTGTTCCTTATCTTCAAACTCATCCTGATGTACATATACAGTAAATGTATCAATTCCAGAAGGAACATGTTCGAATGACAGGCCATTTTCCTCAAATACCTGAAGTACCTTACGTCCAAATCCTATCTCTGAGTTCATCATATCTTTCTCGATATTGATGGAAGCAAAGCCTTTCTTACCGGCGATACCTGTGATCGTATATTTCGGTTTGTTGCAGGTGCTCTCCACGATCATAGTTCCACGATCAAGAGGACGGTTTGTATTTCTTATATTAATTGGAATCCCTTCCTGACGAAGCGGAAAGATTGCATCCTCATGGAGAACCGTCGCACCCATATATGCCAGTTCACGAAGTTCTTTATATGTGATCGTTGAGATCACTTCCGGATCATCCACGATCCTTGGGTCAGTCACAAGAAAACCTGATACATCTGTCCAGTTTTCATAAATATCGGCACGAACAGCTTTCGCCACGATAGAACCTGTAACATCGGAACCACCCCTTGAAAATGTCTTTACATTGCCTTCACTGTCTGATCCATAAAATCCAGGAATAACTGCTTTTTCTACTTCTTTTAATTTTGCCGCAAGACAGGCATCTGTTTTTTCTGCATCCAGAACACCTTCTTCGTCAAAAAAGATATACTTCGCAGAATCCAGAAATTCATATCCCAGATATTCTGCCATGATAATTCCATTCAAAAACTCTCCACGGGAAGCTGCATAATCACTTCCTGCCTGATTCTTAAAATCTTCTTTGATCACGTCAAATTCGTGTTCAAGGGATAAAGACAGACCAAGTCCATCTATGATTTCCTGATAACGGGCTTTGATACGAGTGATCTTATTATCAAAGTTCTCCCCTGCCGCTGCAGCATGATAACAATCATACAGCATGTCTGTTACTTTGATATCATCACCATAACGTTTTCCAGGGGCTGAAGGAACTACATATCTGCGTGCTTCATCTGCACGGATGATCTCTCCAACTTTCTTAAACTGTTCTGCACTTGCTAATGAGCTTCCTCCAAATTTAACTACTTTCTTCATAATCTCCTCCTGTGTTTACGCGGCTGCTTTTTCCGCATATAGTACTTTTAATATGATCGGGGTTATAATAGATGATACTACGATCAATAAAATAACTGATGTGGAATACATCGGATCGATCATTCCCTCATCTATACCCTTCTGCATGACAATAAGAGCAACCTCTCCTCTGGTCATCATTCCAACGCCTACTTTTAAAGTGTCTTTTCCTTTAATACCAAGGATACGGGCGATCGTTCCACACCCGATGATTTTCCCAACCAGTGCTACAACAACAAACAGTATGGAAAACACCAGCAGTGATGGGTTCATCTGCTGAAGTGATGTCTTAATTCCAATACTTGCAAAAAACACCGGGGCAAATATCATGTACGAACTGATATCAATCTTTCGTGCGATATATTCTGAGTCCTGAATATTACACAAAATAATGCCGGCCACATAAGCTCCGGTAATATCAGCAATGCCAAACTGCGTCTCAGCCACATAAGCCAAAGCAAGACAGAGCACAAGACCAAAGATAGGAATTCGTCTTGTATGGGGATATTTTTCATCCAGGAAACGAAACAACTGATACCCGCCAACTCCCAGCAAAGCTGCAAGGAGGAAAAACAATCCTGTATTTTTCACCACATTCATCGGTGAAACATCTGGATTCTTGAATCCAATGACCAACGTCAGCACAATGATACCTATCACATCATCGATGATCGCTGCTCCCATGATCGTCGTTCCCAATGACTCCTTCAGTTTACCAAGTTCCTGAAGTGTTGCTACCGTGATACTTACTGATGTTGCCGTCATGATAACACCGATAAATATACCCGTGTAAAACTTATCCGAGCCAAATGGTGCCATTCCATAATATAGAAAATACAGGATAGATCCTCCCACGAGCGGAACTACGACACCTGCTATCGCTATCAAAAGTGCCTTAAATCCTGTCTTTTTCAAGTCTTTCAGATTCGTCTCCAGACCGGCAAAAAACATAAGGAGAACGACTCCGATCTCTGCCATCTGAATCATAAAATCTGACTCACTTACGATTCCAAACACACTGGGTCCGATAAGCAGACCTGCTATTATTTCCCCTACAACCTGCGGCGCTTTCAACTTTGATGCCACGATTCCGCAAAACTTTGCTGCCACAATGATAATCGCCAGATCGCGAAATATCATATACATATTTTCGTCCATAAATAGATTCCTTCATCCTTATCTCTTCTAGTTCGCTTCCTTTTTGGCCATATAGTTCAAACCGATTATATAACAATTTTTATCAAGATTCCAGAAGTTTTTCAAATTCTTCTTCACATAATGGTTTTGAAAAATAATACCCCTGGATAACCCGACAATCACACTGCAAAAGGAAGTCCAATTGTTCCTTCTTTTCTACCCCCTCTGCCACAACATCCATCCCCAATGCATATGCCAATTTGATAATAGATTTAAGGATTTCTTCTCCTTTTGAGTCTCCTATATCATCCACAAGGCTTTTATCCAGCTTTAGCACATCTATGTCCAGCGATTTCAGCATTCCAAAGGACGCATACCCTGTTCCAAAATCATCCATCAATATTTTAAGTCCCATTTGATGGAGATGATCGATCATTTCCTGCATATGTTCCTTTTGCTCTGCCATTGTCCCTTCCGTGATCTCAAGTTTTATGGCTTCCGGAACGATCGTATATTCGGAAAGTATCTGCCGATACTCACTGAGAAAATCGCCCTTATACAAATGGCGTTTCGACAGGTTCACAGACACTGGCACAACATGACCTATCCGCTCAAGCCACTCCTCCTGTTTTTGGCACACCTTGCGGAACATATAAGAATCCAGTTTTACGATCAGACCGTCCTTCTCAAAAACAGGGATAAAATCCTGCGGGCTGATCACTGTTCCATCCTTTTTTATCCACCTTACCAGTGCTTCCGCACCCACTACTCTTTTTTTTACTCCATCAAACTGCGGCTGATATACCACTTGAAACTCTTCATCCAGAAGAGCCTTCTCCATCTCATCCTCCAGTCGTTTGCGATATAACATGTCTTCCCGCATAGAGGCATCAAAAAAACGTATACACTTATCCTGGCGGCCTTTGATGGTAGCTTTTGCCATCTCCGCCAAATTATGCATCGCCGAAATTTTTAATGACCGGTCTGCGATCTCATAAATTCCAAAGGAAGGGCATAATTTGAAAGAGAGGATATCGATCTTCCCGATCTTATCGGTCACATAGTCCAGACGTTTTTCCAATTCTTCTCTGCTTTCATAAAACATAAGTGCCACAAAGCAGTCTGCCCCATGTCGTGCCCAGCACTCCGGTTTTATCAGCAGCTCGTTCCATACCATATGAAGACGACGTATCACTTCATTACCGCTTTCATATCCGAACAGGTCATTGATCAATTTGAACTGATTAATATCCATGGTGACTAATGCTGCTTTTTTTCCCGGTTTTTCTCCTAAAGCAAATGAAGCTTCCTTTGCAAAACGGCCAAATGTCCATCCTTTGGTAAGGGAATCTTTCATTCTCTTCTCCATATGTCTCCCCCTCTCTGCTACGCTCAAAATCAACAAAAGCTGCTGCACTAATCGATATCTTAGAATATTTATATTCTATATTGATCGGTGCAGCAGCCCTCATTTTTTCTGCTTTATTATTCAAGTACACCTTGGCGTACTAGTTTGTTGTTTACTCACCACCTATAGAGGTGAGAGTCTTATCTGCTTTCAGTATTAAGTTTTTGTATCTCTCCATCCTCACGGAATCGCTCAAGCTGTTCATAATTTTCAACCAGCTTTCCAGCACCTGTAGTTCCATTTGGTCCAAACTTGAACACAAATTTTAATAATATCGGTGTAATGATCGTCGTAATAACAACCACTATGACAACTGGTCCCAGAAAATTAGTACCCATCAAACCTAAAGAAGAACCCTTATCCGCTACGATCAATGCAACCTCACCACGGGAGATCATACCAACTCCGATCCGGGCACACTGATAATTCTTGTATTTGCATAATTTTGCTCCAAGTCCGCAGCCTACGATCTTTGTCAAAACAGCCACAACAACCAACGCAACTGTAAATCCAATGATCGTCCCATTCATATTAGGAAGTGCAACTTTGATACCAATACTTGCAAAAAAGAGCGGTGACAAGAACATATAGGAAATCGTGTCAAATTTCGATGCGAGCCATTGTGTCCTCTGGGTTTTTGATATTACAAGACCTGCCACAAATGCTCCTGTGATATCTGCAACTCCAAAAAAAACCTCTGCACAATATGACAACAGCAAACAAAATACAAAAACAACGATCGCATGTCTTCGAAGTCCCTTGGATGCCAGCTTTTCCCACTTTTTATAACCATAATAGAAAATCACGCCGGCAACTATGGCAAATACAAAGAAACCGACAATCTTCAGTAAAACAACTCCCAGACTAATAGAAGAATCCGCCATACTGGTAACGATCGTAAGTGCAATGATACCTAAAATATCATCAATAATAGCCGCACCAAGTATCGCATTTCCCGAATGAGTCTTTAACTTTCCCATCTCTTTTAAAGTTTCCACACTGATACTCACCGAAGTAGCTGTCAGTATGACTCCAATGAAAATGTTCTGTAAAAATAGACTGGCATTCGCATCTGAATCGATAACTCCTGGCTTATTAAAGAAATATGCGATTGCAAATCCACCAACAAGCGGTACGATAACACCAAAAAGTGCAATGACAAAAGATGCTTTTCCACTTTTTTTCAGCTCATCGATATCGGTTTCCATGCCTGCACAAAACATCAGGACTACTACACCGATCTCTGCTGTATCATGTATAAACGTTGTCTCCTTCAAAATATTCAGGCAGGCAGGTCCCAAAATAAGTCCCGCCAAAAGTGCTCCAACGACCTGAGGCATATTGTACCTTCTCGTGATCAGACCGAATACTTTTGTAGTTAATAAAATTAATGCTAAATCGAAAAGAAAATTATATGATGCCATTTTTTTGCCTCTCTTTCTAATATCCGAAAGCTACTATAGCACTTTTAAATATGAAAAGCAATATCAAATTTTTATCAATGAAGATTCTCTAATTCTTTCTCTCTTCGTCTTCTTCTTAATCTCTCCCCGCTTTTATTATACAGGAAAAAAGACTGAACAAGCAGCTTGTTAAAAGGACCCAGTCTGTCTTTTGTAGTTCGTTCATATCTGGTTCCCCCACAGCTGATATATGGAGTCTTCTTTACATAATCTATAAGATCATTCTCGCACCGGATATCATCCGGAAGTTTTGTATAACCCATACCGATACAATCCACCTTATGAGCATCACTTCCGCCAAATCCTGGCTTATGATATTTTCTTGCTATCTGAGCTGCCTTTTCATTGACTTCCTCTGCTTCACAGGCATTATATATCTCAACGAAATCAAACTGATGCATCAGGCTTTCCACCCGCTCTTCGTAAAACTTCTTGCGTGCCTGAGTTTTCATGATACTAAGATATTTTTCGCCAAAAGGATGGGCTGGTCCAACAATCCCGCCATAATGATGAACGGTCATGATCAGTATCTGTGCAGGAAGTCCCCGCAGTTCCAGAAGCTTCAGCTTCACACCCTGAGGCATGATCACCAGCATATGTCCACAATCTATAGTATCATACTCCACTCCTTTAAGAACAACGAAGTCCGTATGCCGCTTGCCTTTTATAGAATCTCTCCATTCTCTATATCCATCATATGAGTTGTGATCCGAGACAAGCATTCCCCCGAAGCCTTTCTCTTTCAAGCTCTTAATATATTCCTCAATCATTACTTTGCCATCCATGGAACCTTCCTTGGTATGACAGTGCATATCAAATTTCACATTCTCACCTTCTCTTTGACTATGCATCTGCACCGCATTGTACAACTGCATTCTTTTTTTAAGAATATTATAACCCCTTTTGGAGATACTTACAAATCAAATTTGAGTAATAAAATGTGAAATTATGGTGTTCTCTGATTTTTACTCTTCCATTTCTTCCTGTATGACATCCGTCAGCTCTGATACCCTGTCGAGCACCTTATCTTGTGTACTTTTGTTTATTGAATCAAAATCCATACTGTCCTCGATCAATAGTTCCTCAATCTCACGATTTCCATCGTAAAGTACCTTGACCTGTTCTTCTATATCCATGTTCCAGGCTGCCTGATCCTGCAGATACTTTGTGTACTCAGTCAGCAGTCTTAGATAATTCGACAGTTTTGCACGGCGTTTTCGATAAATCGGTTCTGACAATGTGTGATACTTTAGAAAGCTGGAATCCATATGTTCTACATGCTCCACAGCACTTTTGGCACTTTCCAGACTTTCTTCGTTCTTCGTATCCAGATACTCCTGCATAGCAAGATCATATTCCAGCAGGCATGCCTGAAAATGGCTGTATGCAAACTGGACAACATTTTGACTTCTCACAAAATCAAGCACTCCCAAGATCATGAACACTGCCAGTATGATAATAATATATGTCCTTTTTTTCCGCTTCGATCCATCCATTCAGGCAGTTCCTCCCGCAGCCGGCACCTTTGCCGGCAATTAATATCTGAGCCATCCACCTACCCGCTTGCAGGCTGACTTACTTTCGCTCATTATAGCATTTGCTGGAAGTTCTTTCTACTGTTTTTCTTGTTTTTTATAATGAATCTTAACCGATATCCTCACTGGATTTTATATTGTGATCACACTGCCGATATGCAGTGCTCTGGAATCTTTTCCGTGTCCGACCTGAAGTGTTCTCGCCACAGGAAGTAACGGATCAGCCACGCTCTCAAGTACCAGTCTTTCAACCATATCTGTCCCCTCATCACCATCAAGCTGAGTAAAGGTACCCAGCAAGAGACCATCAATTTTTCCAAACACTCCCATCAGGCGAAGTTGAGTCAGAAGCGAAGAGATCACTCCTTCTCCACCGCCAAATCCTTCCAAAAACAGGATTTTGTGTTCCACATCCGGAAAATATTCTGTTCCTGCCAATTTCAAAAAGCACCGGATATTTCCACCTACTAACACTCCACTCATCCTTTCACCTTGCAGATAATGCCATTTGTCCGGCTGGAGATCATCTCTGGACCTGTTTCCTTCTCCACTATATACAGTTGCCCGAAACCGCTCGGTCTGCTCTTTTTCATATTCCCCTGCCAGATTTTGTATCTGATAGAGCCAGGACGTTTGTCCACATTTTGTATACAAAGCATTTAATATTACGGTAAGGTCACTGTATCCCCAGAATTCTTTTCTATTTTCTTCTTTTTTCATTAAATCATAATCCAGATACTCGAGTACCTCATTTGCCAGGTTGCCGCCGCTGACATCGAAAACCGCCTTGATATTTCTATCCTGATACATTTCATTGATGATTCTGGCTCTTTCCTGCCCCGTACCGGAAGAAATAGTCTTCTTCCGGTACAAAAATGGACTTTTTACCGTAACAAGCCCCATCCCGTTCAGAACTTCTTCTACCCGGTCCATACTACTTTTCTTGGATGATTCCAGACCATCGGAGCAACATACAATACCAATTTTATCTCCGCTCTTCAGCATATTATCTGTCCCTCTTTTCATATATCTTAGCTGATGCAAATCCGCTGACAACAAATAATAAAACTGCTGTTATCCCAAAAATCAAAAGCCAAAAATGCATATCCTGATTCAATCGAAACCATGGCTGTTTTGATATCAATCCAACCAGTGCAGCTCCTCCAAATGTCAATATAAAAAACAAGATTCTTGCTTTTTCCGGATCATTCAGCAAAAAGCTCAAAAACATCATTATAGACTGATAAATAACAGCCACCATTGCTGCAATACAGATTATCTGTATATTTTCTGACAGGTTCACATGATACTTCGTAGAAAGAGGTATCTCTATGAGCACATTGGGAATAGCTGCTGCTGCAAGAAGTAATATCCCCAAAATATATTTTGACCATACCATACTGCTCTTTTGTATCGGCATAGCTGCTGCGTAGGCATCCCAGCTTGACTGACGGTCAAAGCTCATCGTTGCAACAGGCATGATTCCGCATATAATGACCGCCAATGCTGGAAAAGTCATATATTCTTCACTTATAAAAGGCAAAATAAAGTACACCAGCAAAATGATCAAAACGATCTTCATTTGGTCTCTCATAATATACAGATCTTTTAATATCAATCCCTTCATTTCTTACTCCTCCTTCATCATATAAACCATGATTTCTTCCAATGTTGCCCGTTCCGTGTGGAAATTTTCCGGGATCCGATGGATATTGACAAGGGCATCACACCCATATTCGCCTACACGTTTTCCAATTACAGCTCCCTCTTCCAGTTCATCAAGCTGTTCTCTTGATACTTTGACAAGACGATATTTTTCCAGAAGCTCGTCCTTTTCCTCGCTCACAATGATTTTCCCTTTATGGATAAAAGTAACATAGTCGCATATTCGTTCCAGATCGCTTACTATGTGGGAAGATATCAGAATCGAGTGATTCTCTTCCTGTATAAAATCATAGAATACATCCAGTACCTGGTCACGAAATACAGGATCCAGTCCACTGGTTGCCTCATCCAGTATCAGAAGCTTCGCATGATGCGAAAGTGCTGTTGCTATGGATAATTTCATTTTCATTCCTCTGGAATAATCTTTGATTTTCTTTTTTGGATCAATCACAAATTTTTCAAGATACTGCGTATAAACTTCATCGTCCCATAATGTATAGATACATTTTTGTATCTTTCCAACCTGAAGAGCATTGAGATTGTCCGGGTATCCTGAAGAGTCGAATACTACTCCGATATCATCTTTCACCTGGACTCTTTCCTTTTCTGTTGTTGCTCCCAGAAGATTGATACTCCCCTCATCTGTATGGATCATATCTAAGATTGCCTTTATTGTTGTACTTTTTCCCGCACCGTTTTCGCCCACGAATCCCATAATACATCCGCATGGGAGTGTAAGATTCACATGGTCCAGATAAAACTTTGGATATTGTTTTGTCAGATTACATACCTCGATCGCATTCATTATAATTCTCCTTTCCACCATTCCTTCAGCATATCTGCAGCATCCTCATAATCCATTCCCAGGCTTTTCCCCAGTCTGCTGATCTCCTGCATATACGTTTCCATTTTTCTAAGATTTTGTTCTCTCATGATCTCAAGATTCTTTTCTGCCACAAAGCTCCCTTTTCCAGCAACTGAATTAATAAGCTTTTCTTTTTCCAGTTCTTCATATGCTCTCTTTGTTGTGATCACACTGACTCTTAGATCTTTTGCCAACGCTCTTATCGATGGCAGAGCCTCACCAGGTTTCAAATCCCCAGACAGGATCTGTTCCTTGAGCTGACAGCAGATCTGACTGTATATAGGTTCTCCCGATGTATTGCTGATAAAGATATTCATTTGAACTCCTTGTCTTTTACTATTGATTTATATTTTATTTTGTTTTACTGTATATATACACTATATACAGTATGAACAGTTTTGTCAATACATTTTTCAATTGTTTTTTTATCTTCTTTTGGTTATACTGTTGAAGGATATGAAGATTCTTTTTCTTCTGTCCCACAATTTAACACACGAGGAGTATTTATTATGGAATCTTTTATTGATCTGCATGTTCACTCTACTGCTTCCGACGGTACCTTCACACCATCTCAACTGGTAGAACATGCAATAAAAAAAGGCCTGCGGGCAATTGCGCTCACAGACCACGATACAACAGATGGTGTCCTTGAAGCACTGAATGCTTCTCGGGATACGTCACTATTGGTTGTCCCCGGTATCGAATTATCTACATGTTATTGTAATAACCGGGATATCCATATCCTTGGACTTAACATTGATATTCAAAACAAAAACTTTCAGGAACAACTGCAATATTTTCAAAAAGAAAGAGAAAACCGAAACGAAAAAATCATTGAAAAGCTTCAGCAGGCTGGATTACAGATCACCCTTGAACAGATGAAATCCAGATTTCCTGACAGTGTCTGGACACGGGCACATCTGGCACGTTTTTTGATGGATACGGGTCAGGTCCATTCTCTTAACGAAGCCTTCAATCGCTATCTCGGAGACCACGCTCCCTGCTTTGTCCCACGGCATAAGGTCTCTCCCCAACAGGCGATCCGCCTGATCCACGAAGGAAATGGCAAAGCAGTCCTCGCTCACCCGCTCTTATATCATCTTTCCTCCACTCAGCTTGAAGAACTTGTAAAAGTACTAGCTGATGAAGATCTGGATGGTCTCGAAGCAATCTACTCCACCAATCGTGGAATGGAAGAAACTCATATGCGCCAGCTTGCACGAAAATATAATCTTTTCATCACTGGCGGTTCTGATTTTCACGGAACAAACAAACCCTCCATTGATCTTGGAGTCGGCCGCGGAAACTTGAAGATTCCTTCCGAACTTTTAAATAATCTATCCTGATCTTTTTCTACCTGCGTAATGGATTGATACATCTGCCCGCCAGAAAAAGTAAAATACCGGATATTATCAGCTGCAGGACAATTGCAATCGGCAGCATATGAAGTACACCAAAATCATTGCTGTATTCTCCCAGATGATTGCATATCTGCAGCAGTTCATAACCGCCGCCTACCTGTTTGCTCAAAAGTCCAAAGTAGCTGACTACAGGATTCAGGAGTAAAAGATAAATTCCCCGTCCCATGCTTACCCCATCATAATTCCCTATCTGTTCAGCTCTGATATTCAGTACGTAATGCATCACCCACAAAAACACCACTGTTCCGACCACCAGCAAAAACACCACAACATAAGATACGATAGTTGCAACCGTTGTCCTCTTTATCACTGATGAACAAAATACACCGATACTTCCGATAAAAATGCCCGATACCACAAGAATCGCAACCAGACCCAACAGATCTGCCACCGAAACTCCGCCAAATACCAATATCAAAGAAATCGCCGGAAGTGCAGAAAAAGCAATGATAAATACAAGGCAAAGGGAAGCTTCTAATTTTCCTATCACGATTTTCCACGGACTCAGATGAGTTGTGAGCAAAATATCGAGTGTTTTTCGCTCCCTCTCAATGGCGATCGAGCCGCCAGCGACTCCTGGTACCAGCACACATACCATTGCAAATAATGTATATGCCATCATCATATAACACTGGATAGGGAAACGGTACTGTCCAGCCGTCATATACTTTTCTTTGCCGCCAATTCCAAAATAAGTTACTACTGCAACAATCGTAAGTAACAGATTGACTGCAAATATGACCCAGGAACTTCTCATGGAACGCATGTTTCTTTTCATTTCATTTTCAAGTACAGGATTCATCTGCATAGCTGTTCCCCCTCTCCGGATCTATCAAATGGAAAAATACAGATTCCAAGCTGTTATGTTCTCTTGTAAATGATGTGATCATAACTCCTGCATCCACCATTCTCCTTATCAGCAATGCTTCTTCCTCTTTACTTCCGCCGAAGATGATCGATATCACATTTTTGTCAATGGATATCCTGCTTACCAGCGGATGACTTTTTAGTAGTTCTATCGCCAGATCCATCTGATTATATACCGTTATCACCACCGGATTAGAACTGTCTATAGAAAGCATGATTTCTTCCATCTCTCCCTGAAGGATCATCTTGCCTTGATTGATTATCCCTACATTGGAGCACATATCAGCCAATTCTGACAAAATATGAGAGCTGATGAGCACTGTATAACCATCCATGCAAAGATTTCGGAGCACATTTTTAAAGATCCGTCTTGCTCCAGGATCAAGTCCTGAAGCCGGTTCATCCATCACCAGAAGCATGGGACGATGGATCAGTGCTCTGGCAAGGCAAAGTCTTTGCTGCATTCCCCGTGACAATTCATCTACGAACCTTGCTTCCATATTGGCAAGTTCTACCTGATCCAGCACTTCACTTGCCCTCATGCTGCCGTCTTTTCCATAAATCCCATAAGCTGATGCATAAAATTCCAGATATTCCATCACCGTCAGATTTTCATACACACCAAAAAAATCAGGAACATAGCCTATCTTGCTCTTAAGAACCTTCGTATTCTTCTCTACCCGTTCTCCGTCAATCCATACCTCACCCTTAGTTGCACTTAGCAAACCGGCAATGATACGGATAGTTGTCGTCTTTCCAGCTCCATTAGGTCCAACAAAACCATAAAGTTCTCCTTTGTTGATCTCCATATTGAGGCCATCAAGAGCAAGTACTGTGTCATATTTCTTATAAAGATTCTCCACATGAAGCATTTTATTCCACCTCCCCTGCCGCTTTTAGACATGGTAACATGCAGGAGCGTGTTGTCGTATCAAGCGTATCATCTAATATGTATTGGACTTTAAGAGTTTTGGACGCAGACAAATAAGCCTGCAGTTCACTTTCTCCAAATGTTCTCTTCCAGTTCTCTATTTCTTCAAATGTTCCTGTTTCCCAATTAAAAAAGGCAACCTTACCATCAAATGGGAAAAAATACTTCTCATCATCATAATCCACATCAAAAAAGGTGAGTTCTTTGACTGTTCCCATATCACTTAATGGATAATCAACCTCTGCTTCCTTTTCATTCATCAGATTCGTATCAAGACTCGCCGAACTATTCCTGCACTTCTCGCCGATCTCAAGATTCTGATGCCAGATCAAGCCATCTTTCTCCCAATCAATATTGATAGGGATTTTCACCACTGCAGATCCGTGTATCTTATATCCAGAATCTCCCTGAAAAGAAAAATCAGGATTTTCCACAATCCCAAACAGATATTCCCGATGCTGATTCTGATCGAGCACCACATCCCAGATACGTCCGGACAAATTAGACATCTCATACTCCGGATATTCATAAGACGAAAAATCTACCTGATCTTCCAAAAACAACTCCATACCACTGTTCCCATATGCGTATATCTGCGCATCTGACAATTTTCCCGTTGTGCCTGCATCCATATCACCTATGGAAACAACCCTTCCCCTCATGATAACAACTGCACTTTTAATATTGTATTTTGTGGGATTTTTCCATGTTCCTTCCAGCCGTTCTCCATCGCCGCTAAAATCCACCTGGATTCTCTCATCTTCCCCCACCAGATTACTTTTGCTGATTTCAAAAGCATTCATAGTAAATGCTGAAGCATTATATGCCGTTACCTTATTATTCTTTTCTCCTAGTTTTATCAGTACCTGCTCTGATGTGGCTTCTGACAAATCTTTTATTCCGCCCGAACCAAGCCCCAAAGGCAGCATACGGTATTCACTGTTAATATAAAGGTGATATTGGTCATTATATGGAGCCTGTATCCCCACCTGAGCTGTTTCACTCCATACATTTTCCTGCTGCTCATACAGGCCGCTGTAACTTATAAATGGGGCATATACGTTCGTTTTTTTTCCAAGGATCCATATGATCCCCATGAATATTATGGACGATGCACAGATAACAGACCACAGATGCTTTTGCTTTTTCTTTTTTCTCAAAAACAGATAGATCCCTGGCCCGGACATGATCAGATAGATAAGTAAAAGCACCAGATATATACCCAAAGAAGGCCTCTTCGTAACCGGTACAGAATTCAGATTATAACTAGACCCATAAGAAAATGACTGCATTTCTTCCAAATGTGCCAAAAATGTGTTTCCCGTACTTTCCCCATCATTGACCAGGAGTGTCTGAAACACGGAATCCAGAGTTTCCCCTTCCTCCCGCTGCAGATAAAATCCTCCATTATTTTTCCATATAGCCAGTGCTTCCTGCTGTTCCTGTGTAAAACCGGTATCTGTATCTGCGATCAATACATCCAACTGTTCCAGTGCATCTGGATATGCATAGATTTCCTCTGGACGCAGATATATCGTCTTTACAAACACTTCTCCTGAATACCCCGACTCCAGACTTACTGCCATTCCATCAAGAGTATCTTCCTCTTGTTTATCTGTAACTATACCAAGAAGAACTCTGGAGCTGTTTTCCATAAAGTCAAACTGCATGGAACGGCTTCCCAGCAGCTGATCATTTTCTTTCACTTCAACTTCAAGCTGTCCTTCAAAAACCGGAAGTTCCAGATAAATCAATTCTTCCAGTATCTGTCCCTTGGCCAATGTAATGTCTTTCTGATAGGTATAAATCCGGTCCTTACTGGTTCCCCACTCATTTTCATTTAAAAACACACTGGAAGCCACATCCTGTTCATCTGACGGAGCCGGCACATTAATCTCAAGCCTTCCCTGAAATTCCTCCCCCTGATTTTCCAGTGTCACCTGAAGGGGAAGGCAGCTTCCCGTTTTAAGATTATCCTGAAATCCATAATGTAAAGATATCGCCACGGGATCAGCATCAGCTCCATCGGTGTTGACCGGTAATATCAGGATCAGCATGCATACACATAATGCCACGAAAAATGGCATCCATTTTTTTATCTCTTTCGTATTTTTCTTCAATCTTGTTCCTCGATTCCCTGATTAAGTGGAAGTGTCACCTCAAAAACAGTTCCCTGAAGGCTGCTTTTCACACTCACTGTACCCTGATGAAGTTCCGCTATCTGCTGAACGATCGCAAGTCCAAGTCCTGTGCCGCCTGTATCTTGTGACCTTGACTGCTCTACCCGATAAAACTTTCGGAAAATATTGGCAATATCCTCCTGCGGTATCACATATCCATAATTGATGACACGGGTCACTGCATAATCGCCTCTTTTTTCCAGTTCCACACGGATCATCTTTCCATCTTTTCCATACTTTATCGCATTGTTCAGCAAATTATCATATAGTCTCGCCAGAAGATTGCCATCACCTTCCAGCATCACCTGATTATCACTGCATATATATTCTGTCTCAAGGCCATATTTTTCAAAGCTTGGTACACATTCATCCAAAAGCTGGGCTAAGAGTTGGGAAAGATTCAATATTCCCATCTGAAGACTCATCTCCCGATGCTCCAGCTTCACAAAACCAAACAATTCATTTGTCATCTGCTCCAGATGCTGCGCTTTTCGATAGGCGATATCCAGATACTTTTGTCTCACCTGTACGTCCAGATCCGGCTGTTCTTTTACCCACCCAAGATATCCTATGATAGATGTGAGCGGTGTACGAAGATCATGTGCTACGCTGGAGATCAAATCATTCTTTGTATGCTCTGCGATACGTTCCCTCTCCATGATCACTTTTATATTCTCCTCCATCTGGTTCAGATACCCAGCAATCTGACCAAATTCATCCATGGATTCTACAGGAATATCTTTATCAAAATCTCCCTGCGCGATATCTTTCATTCCATTAATGATGATCCTGACATATCGCATATACTTCTGGACGAGGAAATAAAAGCTGAAAATAAATACAAGAATACCAACTGCCAGAAGAATACCCAGCCGAAAGGAAGGATTGATCCCATCCGGGCTCATCAAAGCGCTTCGATATCCCATATAGCGCAGCTTTCCTGCTATCAGACGAATCAAGAACACAGTACAAACTTCTACGACCAGTGTGATCAACGCACTGATACCAATATAAAGTGCCAGTCTTTCCTCAAAACTTTTGATGAATTTAGCCTTCAATTTTATATCCTACCCCCCAGACTGTATTGATGATCTTGTCCGCCCTCGCATCATCTTTCATCTTCCCCCGCAAGCGGCGGATATGGACCATAACGGTATTATTTGCTTCATATACTTTTTCATGCCATACCTGCTCAAATATCTCATCTGTACTAAATACTCTGCCTGGATGGGTTGCCAAAAGATATAAAATATCAAATTCAATAGGAGTAAGCTTTATACTTTCTCCCTCCACAAAAACCTGATGGGTTTCTTTATTGATCGTCATATTTTTCAGCTGGATAATCCCAACATCTGCTTTTTTCTCTGCTGCCGGATTCAAATCCCGATATCTTCGAAGCTGAGACCTGACTCTTGCCATCAATTCCAATGGATTGAATGGTTTTGTAACATAGTCATCAGCCCCTGTCGTCAATCCTACAATCTTATCAAGCTCCTGTGTCTTGGCACTGACCATGATGATCGGGACATTATTATTCTTCCTGATCCGTCTGCACATCTCCAACCCGTCAATATGCGGCATCATAATATCCAAAAGTACAAGATCGATCTTCTCTTCCTGCATGATCCTCAAACCATCGTTGGCATCATATGCTTTCTTAACATTAAATCCATCACTTATCAGATAAAGTTCGAGAAGATCCGCAATCTCTTTTTCATCATCCACAACAAGTATATTCGTATTCTCCATGTCTGGCCCTCTTTTCTATGTAATCCATCCCATTAGGTTCATGGGATATCATCTGCTGAATCGTTACCTCGATTGTATCATGAGATTTGGGGGTAAGTCTTTAATAAAAACTTACAAATTTTTTTAACAAAGGGGGATGGGGCGGACACCAGGGATTGGGGAGGGAGGCGGGCAAACGAGAGCAGAGAACATCCAAGCTAACGCCTAAGCCGCACTAAGCTCATCGCCAGAGGGCTCTTCGCTAAGTGCTTGCTAAGGCGTGGATCTTGTATGATTCTCTAAACGCTCTCAAATTGTTTGCCTGCCTCCCTCCCCAATCCCTGGCTGTTTGTTGGTACCGGTAGATCGCACGTTCATAGATATTCCTATTTTTTCAAAGTTCCATCCTAAAGATCTGCCGCTGATGGATGGCGTCCCCCCACTCTCAAAAAAAACCGCCGCACCCAATATCTAAAGTGCAGCGGTCCCCACCCAATTTATTCCGCCGGTTCCGCCGGAACAAACACACGATTCTTTTTTACATCCTCAGGCTTCTTATTTCTCTCCACAGCCTCTTCACAGAAGAAATCCTGTGCACAAACCAACATTTTCCCTCTTTTATCGATCTTGCTGTAAGTTCCATCAGTATTCAGAAGATGAGCTTTCATATTATCTGCAAGCTGGATCTCCAGAATATGTTTGATTTCTTCTTTTAATCTAATATCCTCAACAGGGAATATGATTTCCACACGTTTATCCAGGTTACGAGGCATCCAGTCTGCACTTCCCATATAAATCTCTTCCTGACCATTGCTGTAGAAGTAGAAGATACGAGCATGCTCCAGAAAATTACCAACGATAGAACGCACCTGTATATTCTCGCTGATTCCCGGTATACCTGTCTTCAGGCAGCAGATTCCCCTGACGATCAGTTCAATCTTAACTCCGGCGGCAGAGGCAGCATACAATGCGGCAATAATATCTCTGTCACATAAT
Organism: Clostridia bacterium; assembly: GCA_009929525.1. Classification (GTDB taxonomy): domain Bacteria; phylum Bacillota; class Clostridia; order Lachnospirales; family Lachnospiraceae; genus Oliverpabstia. The sequence continues at coordinate 35,075 of SAAH01000009.1, forward strand.
GAATTCATCTTTGCAATAATATGTGCTTTCTGACCTTTTCTCGCATGCTCCGCCTCCATCTCTATAAGATGCAGGAATCTGTTACGCATCCAAAGCGGTGCGACTACCAGTTTATTCCAACTATTTGGCTCGGAGTATCCGGAAAGCATGTTAAATACTGCCGTGGCATCCTGTCCAATCTTCTCATTACAGGTCAGCATACCACAGTCTGTATATAATTTCGCAGTGGAATCATTGTAGTTACCGGTTCCAAGATGTACATATCTTCTGATACCGCTCTCTTCTTTTCTCACGACCAAAGTGATCTTACTGTGAGTCTTCAGTCCCAAAAGACCGTAGATTACGTGGCATCCTGCCTTCTCAAGCATCTTTGCCCACACAATATTATGTTCCTCATCAAATCTCGCTTTCAATTCAACAAGAACAGATACCTGCTTTCCGTTTTCCGCCGCTTGAGCAAGTGCAGCTATGATCGGTGAATTGCCACTGACACGATACAAGGTCTGCTTGATGGCCAGAACATCCGGATCTTTCGCTGCCCGCTGAACAAAGTTCACCACTGGCTCAAAGGTATAATATGGATGATGAAGGAATATATCACCCTTTCTTATATTTGTAAAAATGTCATCTTCATTTTGAAGTGCAGGAACCGGCTGTGGAGTATAATGAGCAGTTTTGTACTCTTCAAATCCATCCAAACCATACATTTTCATCAAAAATGTAAGATCCAAAGGTCCCTTAATCTCAAAAATATCATCATCTTTGATATTGAATTCTGTTCGCAGAATCTTAAGCAGCCGTGGATCCATCCCTGACTCTGCCTCGAGACGGATGACTTCTCCCCACTGGCGTCTCTTCAGCTGCTTTTGAATCTCTTTTAACAGATCTGCTGCTTCGTCCTCATCAATGGTAAGATCTGCATTTCTCATGATACGATATGGATGAGCACATACCACATCATAACTCAGAAATAGCTTTCCGATATTACGCTCTATGATTTCTTCCAGAAGGATCACATATCGCTCTCCTTTTTCTCCACGAGGAAGTTCTACAAATCTTGGCAATACAGATGGAACCTGTACCGTAGCAAATTCCAGCTCTTCTTTATTCTTTTTGCTGTCTTTTTTTCGTATCAGCAGTCCAAGATTCAAGGTTTTATTCCGTACCAGTGGAAATGGTCTGGACGAATCCATAGCCATCGGTGTAAGTACCGGATATATATTCTCTTCAAAATATTCATCTACAAAGACTCCCTGCTCTGTCGTAAGATCTTCGTGATTGCTCACCACGTAAAGTCCTATATAACGAAGAGAAGAAAGAAGAGATTTGTTATATACCCGATATTGATCTTCCACAAGTTTATGAGTCCTGCCGCTTATATTTTCCAACTGGACCTTCGGAGACATCCCGGCAATGTCCGGTTTCTCATAGCCTGCATGTACCATATCCTTTAATGAAGCCACTCTGACCATAAAGAATTCATCCAGATTCGAGGATGTGATGCTGAGAAATTTTAACCTTTCAAACAAAGGGATCTGTTTGTCCTTTGCCTCTTCCAGGATTCTCTCGTCAAATCCCATCCAGCTAAGCTCTCTGTTCCAATAATATTCCGGTTTTTTATATTCTGTGTAATCCACTTTTCACGCCTCCCTACAGCATCCGTTTTACTTTAAGTACGGGTCTGATTCCATATACATCCTCAAAAAAGTCTTCTCTTTCTGTCAAAAGTCCCTGTTCCAGAGTATAATCTCTATTTGTCACAAGATTGATCACCAGCTGTTCATTGCGTACTCCTGCACGTATCTGGACAATTTTTTGCAGATGACTTCGATCCATAGCATTTGCCAGTTTTAATATCGCTGCAAGTTTCGTCACGATCAGATATTCCTGCAGCCCCAGGTCTGTCCTCTTACTCAGATAATCAAAGGACTCCATCGGAAGTGTATTAAACCGGACAGTCTGTGCAATAATCTCTCTCTCCATATGTGAGATACCAATGATCTCCGTTGCCATGATGATCTGATAATTGATATCTGCTGAATTAACCAGACTGACATACTTTCCGCAGTCATGCAGATAAACTGCACATTCCAAAAGCAAACGTTCTCTCTGCCCAAGTCCGTGGATCTTTTTCATATTATCAAATATGGTCAATGCAACCTGCCCTACCATCTGAACATGAGGTTTGCTCACTCCATAACGCTTACCTATATTCTTTGCTGCCATAACAATATCATTATCAAAATTATGCGTCGACTTGATCAGCTTCATCCGCTCTGCATAGTCATATGATATTCCATCGGTAAGCTGGGTTCCGGGAGCCCATATCGTATCTGCCCCCAGTTCATCCATAAAACACTTATAAATGATGGCCGTCGGCAAAAGCAACGAGGCATTTTCCAACGGAATATTTAAAAGCATCGCCAACTCTATCGGTGAACGGCTTATGATCTTTTGGTAAAGTTCCAGAAATTGCTCTTTTTTGATCACCCTTTGCTCATCTATGGATTTTACCAGAATATCCGGAATATAATCGCCCACCAGGATCACATTCTCAATCTTTCTATCTTTAAGATGAATCTTCTTAAAGCTGATGATCTCGTTTCTGATAAATTCTTCTACTAAAGTTTCATAATGGAGCACTTCATTTTCCAAGTTCATCAGACGTTCTCTGATTCTCAGATTACCCAGTTTTATATTCTGAGTAGTGATCAGCATATCTTTATCAAACAATGATATCTGAATACTTCCGCCGCCGATTTCCAAAACAGCCGTTCCTTTTGCTATGATCTTAGGAAAATCAGCCTCCATGCACGCTATGGATTTGTATCCCAAAAATCTCTGTTCCGAGTTACTTAAGACGTGCACTCTCATACCTGTATTCTGGTATATCTTTCCAAGCACGATCTCTGCATTCTCAGCTTCGCGAAGAGCACTGGTCGCGCAAACTCTGTAATCACTCACTTTGTACTCTGCCATAATACGTTTAAAATCATTGAGTACCTCACATAACTCTTTGACTAATGCATTGCTGATCCTTCCCTCTGCATAGGTATCCTTGCCAAGCTCCATACGGTAATCCACATAATCCAGAGATTTCAAACCCTGCTTTCTTGATATTTCAAATATCTCCATTACCACATTAAAGGAACCGATATCGATTGCTGCAAATGTAATTCCTGCCATAGTCCATCACACCCTTTCTTAAGGCATTTTATCTTTATAAAGCAGTTATATGCCACATCCACAACTGCATTTTCCATCTTGTTATTTGGACGTTATCATCTTTCCACACAGATAATCTATGAACTGCTGAGCAGTTCTTCCAGAGAGCCCGCCATGCTGCAGCTCCCATTTGTTCGCTTCCAAAAGAAGCTCTTCTTCTGATATCTCAAGCTGATATCTCTCAGCAAGAACTTTAACGATATTCTGGAACTCCTTTTTGTCCGGTGCACAAAAGAAAATCGTCACACCAAATCTGGATACCAAAGACAATTTTTCCTGTACTGTATCAGACGAATGAAGATCATCTCTTCTCTCTTCCTTGTCTGAGAACTTCTCACGAACAAGATGACGGCGGTTTGATGTCGCATAAATCAGTATATTATCTGGTTTTTTCTCCAGACCGCCTTCGATCACTGCCTTCAGATATTTGTATTCAATCTCAAATTCCTCGAAAGACAGATCATCCATATATATGATAAATTTGTAATTTCTGTTTTTAATCTGAGCAATAACATCATTCAGATCTTTGAACTGATGTTTATAGACTTCTATGATGCGAAGTCCCTTGTCATAATATTCATTGAGGATTCCCTTGATACTGGAAGATTTTCCTGTTCCCGCATCACCAAAAAGCAGACAGTTATTCGCTCTCCTGCCCTCTACAAAAGCCTCTGTGTTATCGATCAGTTTTTTCTTTGCGATCTCATATCCAACCAGATCATCTAATCTGACATGGGCAATATTTGTGATCGGCACGATCTGTGCCGGTGATACTTCTCCATCTACACGAAATGCTTTATGAAGTCCCAGTTTTCCCACGCCAAAATCTCGGTAAAACTGTACCATAGCCTCCATAAATGCTTCCACATCAGAAGCTTCTTTTAGTTTTTTTGCAAGACAACAGATCCTGTCACGGATTCTCTTGTTAAACATCTTGCTTCCCTCATTGATATTCTGGTAATCACTGATCAGTTTGCTGTCCAGCGACGGATAGATCGTCTCAAATTCTCTAAGATCAAAATCAAATAATTCTTTAAATATCTCAAAATCATGTTTTGCTATCTCATTGATGCTTCCATCTACCGGTCCCACGATCTCACATGCAGTACTAAACGCATTTTCATTATTTACCAGCAAAAATGTAATATAATTATGCCACAGATTACCAGAAAATCCATAAGCCCCTGCCATCTCTACCAACTGATTCAAGCACTTAAAAAAAGTATCTTCTTTTCCATATAAAACCTTTGGATGATGAACATCCTCCATAAGTTTTGTCATATCCTGCAGCAACTCACCATGTTCAAAATTCCTATAGAGAATACATTCTCTTATTCCTGCCATTTTTTCTACCTGTCTTTCGTATATGATCATATCTGATATATTTTTAATAATTTCCTAATATTCTTAAATTGCTTGCTTCCTCGCGGATCCCAAACAAAGCATTTTTCACTCCGCTGTCATTCAGATTTCCTTCAAAATCTACAAAGAAACGATATTCCCAGTTTTTCTCCGGGATAGGTCTTGACTCTATCTTTGTCATATTCAAATCGTTATATATAAAATGTGACAAAATGTCATACAAGCTTCCGCTTTCATGTGGGATTTCAAAGCATACGCTGATTTTCCCTGCACCTTCCACATACATCTCTTTCCTGGATACAATGATAAACCGTGTTGAGTTCTGTGCGCTGGAGAAAATATGTGGTTTCAGTATCTGCAGGCCAAAACACTGAGCAGCATAAGGGCTGGCGATCGCTGCCTGAGACATATCCCCATCATCTTTGATCTTTTTCGCTGCCATAGCAGTATTAAGGAACTCTTCTGACTTCCACTCCGGATGCCCATCTAAAAACTTCTGACACTGTGCCAGGGCCTGCGGATGGGAATATACCGTTTTTATGTCTTCGAGACTGCTGTTTTTTAACCCCATAAGAGCATGATCAACATGTATGATCTGTTCCCCCACAATGCTGTGGTGATATTCGACCAGAAGATCATAGATGTCTGCGACAATTCCCGCCGTAGAGTTCTCAATAGGCAGGACAGCATAGTCCGCTTCACCGCTCCTTATAGCTTCCATAGCATCCCGCCAGGTTTCCACGTTGAAGCTTTCTATTGCCTCTCCAAAAAAGCTGTGCATAGCAGTAAAGCTATATGCACCTTCCACTCCCTGGAATACCACCTTTGCTTTTGCTAAAGGAAGAGAACGTACACTTTTAAATGTGAATTTCTCATCTTTTCCATTTTCTGTCAATACACGATACTGCAGTTTCCTGCTCATCGCCATGATCTGCCGGAACAATTCCTGCACACCCACCTGATTAAATGGATTGGATGCTTTTGCACACAACGCTTCAAGCTTTTCGTTTTCTCTTTTTCTGTCCAGAACTTCTTTTCCATTCTCGATCTTGAATGTGGCTACATCAGAACAAAGCTGCATTCTCTCTTCAAATAACCTTACAATCTGCTCATCAATCGTATCAATTTCTTTTCTGATTTCAAGTAAATCCAACATTATTCTCTCCTATGTCTTTTTTCATTTTATGACTGTTTTCACAGCACTCCTCACCAGCTTATCTTAACTTACGATCCTGGTAATATCTCCAGCAAATGACAGCGAGCCAAATGCAATGATCACATCTTCTTTGCCTGCGGCATCAAATCCTTTTCTCACTGCATCCTCCAAATCTTCAGAAATCTGAACATTTGTATTATATTTTTTCACTGTCTTTGCCAGTTCCTCCGCCGGCAATGCTCTTGGGTTATCCGGCGTCTCCATCACGATCACCTCATCCGCCATAGGCGCCAGGATCGATGCGATGGCATCATATTGCTTATCTTTTAATACTCCCATTAGGAAAATCAATCTTTTGCCTGAAAAATACATCTTTATTGATGTTTTTAGCTTGACCGCTGCATCCGGGTTATGGGCCCCATCAATGATAAAATAGGGATCTTTTTTCAGGATTGTAAACCGGCCATTCCAGACTGCCTTTGCAAATCCCTCTTTTATCTGTTCCTCTGATATATCATATCCCCGATCTATAAGTGCACAGATACCCGTCAGGGCAAGTACTGCATTTTCCACCTGATGTGCACCTGCCAGATGGATCGTCAGAGTTCTGTCCCCATAACAAAAAGTCAGATGTTCTAAATCTGACTCTAAGACCTTTGCGTCCACTGACTTTCCTACGGCAAGAAGGTTTCTTCCTTCCCGGCAGACTTTAGAGATGACCGCTGCTGCCTCAGGCTGCTGCAGACAGGTAACGACCGTCGCTCCCGGTTTAATGATCCCAGCCTTTTGCCTGGCAATCTCTCCTATCGTATCACCGAGATATTCCATATGGTCCATACTAATGGAAGTGATCACAGCCAATTGTGTATTCCGGATCACGTTTGTAGCATCCAGTGCTCCACCCATGCCGCATTCGAGCAGTACCAGATCACATTTCTTTTCCCTATAATAAAGAAAAGACAATGCTGTCTCTATCTCAAAAGGCGAAGGCATCGCCTGACCATCTTCTTTCATCTTTTCCATTGCTGCCAGGATATCATCCATCATCAGTCCAAAATCTTCTTCTGATATGTACTCTCCGTTGATCTGAATACGCTCTCTGTATTCATATAATGTAGGTGAGACAAAACGCCCCACTCGATATCCTGCTTCCTTTAATACGGATGCCAGATATGCCCCCACACTCCCTTTGCCATTCGTTCCGGCAATATGGATAAACTGCAGGTCATCCTGCGGATTCCCCAGATATTCCAGGAATCTTTTAATTGGCCCAAGGCCAATTTCTCCTCCAAATCGATGTGCTTCATCGATATAACTTCTTGCTTTTTTATAGTCCATAGTTTCACACTTTACCTTTTTAAAATCATTTTTACCATTATAGTACAACACTCATCATTTTACAAGAAAGAACCTTAAAATTCCAATCATAGTTCTTGAAATCAAATTCAATTTATTATATGATGTAGGAAACGATTTACAAGGAGGTTTAAGATGAGACATCTAATGAGTCCGCTGGATTTTTCAACTGAAGAAATGAATCAGCTTTTAGATTTAGCTAATGACATCGAAAAGAATCCAGACAAATATGCCCACGCATGTGACGGCAAAAAGATAGCAACTCTGTTTTATGAGCCAAGTACCCGAACCCGCCTGAGTTTCGAAGCAGCAATGATGAACCTTGGGGGTAAAGCCCTTGGCTTTTCTTCTGCCAGTTCAAGCTCTGCTTCAAAGGGAGAAAGCGTATCCGATACGATCCGTGTGATCTCCTGCTTCGCAGATATCTGCGCTATGCGCCACCCCAAGGAGGGAGCGCCGTTAGTTGCATCTCTTTCCTCCACGATCCCGGTGATCAATGCCGGTGACGGCGGACATCAGCACCCAACCCAAACCCTGACTGATCTTTTAACGATACGTTCCCTGAAAGGCCATCTCGACAATATTACGATCGGTCTTTGCGGAGATCTGAAGTTTGGGCGTACTGTTCATTCACTGATCGAAGCACTTGTCCGCTATGAAGGAGTAAAGTTTGTCCTGATTTCTCCGGAGGAACTTCGGATACCGGACTATATCCGTGACGATGTGCTAAAAGCAAGCGGTCATGAATTTGAAGAGGTTATCCGCCTTGAGGATGCACTTCCAAAGCTTGATCTTCTCTATATGACCAGAGTACAAAGAGAACGTTTCTTCAATGAAGATGATTATGTCCGCATGAAAGATTTTTATATTCTGGACAAAGAAAAAATGAAACTTGCCGGACCGGATATGCTGGTGCTCCACCCGCTTCCTCGAGTAAACGAGATCTCTACAGAAGTTGATGCAGACCCAAGAGCCGTATATTTTAAGCAGGTACAGTATGGTGTTTATGTTCGTATGGCTTTGATCCTGACTTTACTGGAGGTGGATGTATGTTAAATGTAGGACGTATAGAAGAAGGATTTGTTCTGGATCATATCAAAGCAGGCAAAGCTATGACGATCTACCGTGATCTTCAGCTTGATAAATTGGACTGCTGTGTAGCTATCATAAAAAATGCCCGAAGCAATAAAATGGGCAAGAAAGATATCATCAAAGTGGAATGCTCCATTGATATGCTGGATCTTAATATTCTGGGATTTATCGATCATACCATCACTGTAAACGTGATTGAAAATGGTGAGATCACTGAGAAGAAAGATCTTCATATGCCAAAGCAGGTAGTCAACGTGATCCGCTGCAAGAATCCACGTTGTATCACCTCCATCGAGCAGGAACTGGCACAGGTATTTATTCTTACCGATGAGGAAAATGAAGTATACCGCTGCAAGTATTGTGATGAAAAATATAGAGGAAACCGTAATAAATAATAATTGGAAGCCGGTATGAAGATATTCCACATACCGGCTTCCAATTTTTTTATTTTACTGGCACTAAGCCAGTGCCACTATCCATTACAGCAGCAGTGATAATGTTCCTGCCACGATCAATATCAGCCCAATTGCTGATTTCCATGTCAGCTTTTCCCTGAATACGATATAAGAAAAAGCGATCGTGATCAATATACTCAGCTTATCAATAGGGACTACGATACTTGCCTCACCCGTCTGTAATGCCCTGTAATAGCACAGCCACGAAGCTCCTGTTGCTATCCCGGACAAGCCAAGAAATATCCAGCTTTTCATATCTATATCCTTGATCGTATGCTGTTTTTTTGTTACAAATACAACGATCCACGCCATAATGAGAACTACAATAGTCCGAATCGCAGTACCCAGATTGGAATCGATATTTTCGATTCCGATTTTTCCAAGGATCGATGTCAGGCTCGCAAATATCGCTGCCCCAAATGCATAGATGATCCAACTCTTACTTTGAGGATTTTTCTGTTCCCCTTCTTTTTTCTGGATCATCAGATATGTTCCAACCCCTATCAGCACCATAGCAATTAATTTGATGAAAGTAATCTTTTCCCCAAGAAATATAAACGCCAGGAGCATGGTCAGTATCGTGCTTGACTTATCTATGGGTGTTACCTTATTGATATCTCCTATCTGCAATGCTCTGAAATAGCATAACCATGATGCCCCTGTAGAGATACCTGAAAGTATCAAAAAGAACAATACTCTTCCAGTCACCTGACCCAGACCTTCCTGTGCCCCCACTACAAATACCATGATCCATGAAAATGCAAGCACAATAATCGTTCTAAGTGCCGTAGCAACATTAGAATCTGTATTCCTGATACCACATTTTGCAAGTATTGCCGTCAAACCTGCAAACACTGCTGAGCCAAACGCAAAAACAACCCACATATTAATTTTCCTCTTTCTGTTTTATCATATTTTCAAATCAACCGATATAGCACACGATAAAGAAGCTCGGGATCGATGGGCTTTGCAAGGTGTGCATCCATACCAGCTGCACGGCTCTTATCTACATCCTCGTCGAATGCATTTGCTGTCATCGCTATGATGGGGATGGTTCCCGCATCCTCTTTATCCCAATTTCTTATATTACTGGCTGCCTGCAGTCCATCCATGACTGGCATGCGGATGTCCATCAATATAGCATCAAAATATCCCACCTCTGCCTTTGTGAACTTTTCAAGTGCCTTCAATCCATTTTCAGCGGTCTCTACTTTGCAGTGTCGTTTTTCCAACAATTTTTTTGCTATCTCCACATTTAGCGGATGATCCTCTGCTAAAAGAACTCTCTTTCCAGCAAAATCTATATCGACATCTGCCACCTGTTTTTTTTCTCTTTCCGTCTCGCTGACGGCTTTTGAAAATGCAGATACCAGCGTTGATTTCAGCATAGGCTTGCTGATGCACATATTTACCCCAGCGGCACGAGCTTCCGCTTCTATCGATACCCAGTCATATGCCGTCATTATGATGATCGTAACGTCCGGTCCCACAATTTTTCTTATCTGCCGGCTTGTCTCGATTCCATCCATCTGAGGCATCTTCCAATCCACAAGGATAAAATCAAAATAACTTGACTTATCCAATAACTCTTCTACTCGTTTTACTGCCTCCGCACCGCTCGTCACCCACTCTGGAATCATCCCGATCTCTTCCAGTGTCTTGGAGGCCTGCTCACATACGACCAGATCGTCATCCACAATAAGTGTCTTCAGATTCGCAAAGCTATATTTTGCCGGACGGACCAAAGCCAATGACGGATCGATCGACAATGGGATTTCCACTGAGAATTCGGATCCCACATCAACGATGCTTCTCACCCTTATATACCCACCCATCAATTCCACCAGATTTTTTGCAATGGCAAGCCCCAGTCCTGTTCCTCCATATGCACCAGTGGTAGAGCCATCCTGCTGTTCAAACGCCTCGAAGATCCGTTCGATGGCATCTTCCCTGATCCCACAACCTGTATCATTGACTGCAAATCGAATCCTTGCCATCTTTTCATTTCTTGACAGCAAACTTATCGAAAATATGATTTTCCCACCCGATGGTGTGAATTTTACTGCATTTCCCAGAATATTGATCAATACCTGCTGCAGCTTCATCGCATCGCCTATATATCCATCATCTAACCCATGAGAAGCGATCACCTCATATTCTATATCTTTCGCCGCTGCCTGCGCATATATGATGGCATTGATTCCTTCAAGAAACTCATTAAAATTAAATGCCGTATTATTCAAAAGCATCTTTCCGCTTTCAATCCGGCTCATGTCAAGGATATCGTTGATCAGTGTCAAGAGATAATGTCCTGATATCCCGATCTTTGATATACAATCCATGACTTCATCAATATTTCCATCCGCCTGCACAGCCAGCGCGACCATTCCCAGGATAGCGTTCATCGGTGTTCGGATCTCATGTGACATCTTAGATAAAAAATCACTCTTCGCACTGCTTGCCTGCTTTGCAGCCAAAAGTGCACTTTCGAGCATTTTCTTTTGATTGCTCTCGTTGGCTACAGCATCTGTGATATCCACATTGGTACCTATGATATACCTCTTTTTCTTATCCAGATATGCAAATTGTATCTTGAAAACCCGAGATCCTAATTCAGCTCTGGTATTGATCGTGAAAGTATGCTTTCTATTTTTATCAAGGCTTTTTTGAATCTCATCGTAGTTATGATTTCTACAATATTCCTGATAATCGCTTTCCGAAGAAAGATCTCTGATAAAGTCATCAAGATCTCCCCAAAAATCCTCTCCCCTTGCAGGAATCGTGAAGATTGGATCCAAATTTTCCTCATAAGAGCGATAATGACTATTTTGGGTATCGATCAGTTTGATATCTTCAAAGTTCTCTACCGTCACATATTTTAATACGGTCTCTGAAAGTTTTTGATCCTGGATATCTGTGGTATGTAAAAAAGCAACTATATGCTCATCACTTGGTCTTCTTGCCACGATCATCCGGGTATTGACCCATCGCTGCACCTCTCCTGGAACTTCCCGACGATATTCAAGAGTGATTTCCGTGCGGCCTTCCTGATAAGCTTTAAGGAGATTTTCGGGAGAAAATCTCTCTGCAAACTTCTTTTTCATTTTCTCTTCCGGTATCTGACTGATGATCGTTGTTACTGCATCCGAATACTTTGTAAGGTGGGAAAGTGTGCTGTTTACAACACCCGTTGTATCGTACTCTAGGATGCGGTCTTCCGTCAGATCATAATATCCTCTTGCCCTGAGATTCATCTCATATGCACTGCGGCGTGTCACTTCGTCTTCCAGCTTAAGGATCAGCTCCTTGTTCACGGTGATATCTTCGGCTGTACCTATTGCAGAAACCGGCTTTCCCTGATCATATATTGTAGACAACTGAAGTTTCAGCCATCGTATCTTACCATGATTAAAAACCTTGATTTCATTTTTCGCATAAGGTTCTCCTGCCATTACCGTTCGATATAACTGTAAAAGATCTTCCTGACTGTCCGGATGGACATCTCCCGACTGTATCAGCCCTTCTGGTACATTTTCTACTATACCTGGGATTCTGAATCGTTCAACCGTCTCCTGTGAATAAACATTTCTTCTCGTATCAAAAAAGCATTCCCAAACCGCAAGATTAGAATTCGCTGTCAATACACTCAGTTTCTGTTCTAATTTCTGTATTTTGCTTATATAGTCTTCCATCCATATGCCTCCCACTGACAATTTTGCCTATCTAATCTCCTTTTCCACATGCTTATCTCATCTCTACCGTTATCGATTTCTGAAGCAGTGCTTCAAACTCACTTTTTGGCATCGGCTTGGCATAATAAAATCCCTGTACATAATTACATCCCATGGACCGGAGCACCTCGATCTGTTCTTCTGTTTCCACTCCTTCCGCCACCACACTGAGATTCATCCATTTTGCCAGACTGATCACAAATCCCAGTATGCCCTTCTTGGATTTGCTCTCAGATTGATTCTGGACAAACTTCATATCAAGTTTTAATATATCCACCGGCATCTCGGCAAGAATATTCAATGAAGAATATCCACTTCCAAAATCATCCATTTCTATGATAAATCCCAGTTGTCTCAGCTTACCTACGATCGTGACAAACTGATCCGTATTCTCTGCATAAGCTGACTCTGTAATTTCCAAATGAACATACTTTTGTGGAATGTTGTATTTGGTGATCAAACCCTGAAGGATATCAGGAAGCTGAGGATTGAAAAGATCGATTCTTGATACATTTACAGAAACTGCTACCGGAGAATTTCCTGAATCAATCCACTTTTTTACATCCTTGCATACCGTTTCCCATACATAGAAATCCAATTGTGTTATAAAACCGTTTCGTTCAAATATCGGAATAAATGCACCCGGAGATAAAAATCCTCTTTGCGGATGGATCCAGCGCACCAATGCCTCCGCTCCTGCGATTGCTTCCGTATTCAGGTCATATTTGGGTTGATAATAGATTTGAAATTGATGTTCTTCCAATGCCGAAGCCATACTGCTGGATATAAACTGCTCTTCCATCAGACGCTGGCGTATCGAATCATCATATTCTGTAAAATAAATATCATACTTTCCGCGATTTTCATTTGCCGCTGTTTTTGCTCTGTCACACATGGTCACCACCGGCATATCCCGGTCCGTGATCGTATAAATACCTGCATGCAGTTTTATATTCATATCAATCGGAAATTCATTTACTTTCCGATACATTTGCCTGATCACTTCATTTCCTCTATTCTCAACATGTGGTATCAGCGAATAAAAGATATCACCCAAAAAGCGGCTGCAAATATTATAAGTCCTGCACGTATCACGCAGTACATCTGCAATATGGCATAATACCGCATCCCCCTTTTTCTCCCCATATACCTCATTGATCAGCTTAAATCGTTCTACTCCGATACATAAAATGTCAAATTTTTCGTCAGGCATGCTTTTCAGCTTTTCTCTTACCATTTCGTTAAAAAACTGCTTGTTATATAAGCCTGTCAATTCATCTTTCTTCACTTTGTTGATCATGGCTGCCGTCTCTCTAAAACGAATGATGTTTTCCAGACGGTGTCTGATGACATCTGCCTTATAAGGCTTTGTGATATAATCCTGCGCTCCCTGGGAAAGGGCACGCACCTCTGTTTGACTATCCTCTGACTGCGTTGATACGATCACCGGAATCTTTGACAACGTACGATTATTTTTCATTGCTTCTAAAACTGCATATCCATCCATGACCGGCATGACGATATCCAGCAAGACAGCGGCAACCACATCTGAATGGGTGTGCAGGAGATCAAGAGCCTCCTTGCCATTTTCCGCATAAAGGATCTCATATTTATCTTCTAATAATCTTCCTAATATTCTTCTGTTGATTTCCTGATCATCAATGATCATGATCGTATGTTTTTTCATATGCTACCTCTTTATTAATTGTAATTCAGGAACTCTCCAATGTTCCTGCCAAGCCCGAACTGTGCTCTTTACTATCATATATTTTCTAGCTGTGCTGCTGTTATTGTGTCCACTTGCTGGACATCTTCTTGCTCAAATATAGTACCGCTGCCGCGGTACCATATCAAAAATACCTCAATGTTGTATCGATCAATGTGTTGCTCAGTTCGATTGCTTCATCCACTGTTTTAATCCCACAATCAATATCATTGACCATACGCTCTACAAATCCAACACACAAAGTGGTGACAAAATACTCAAATTCACCCCCTGGAAGTTCTCTTCGGATGCTTCCATCCTCCTGTCCGATCTGGATCATCTTTTTGATCCCCTGCTGAAGTGAATTCGTATGTCTGAATTCTTTCCAAAATTTGCCCTGTGTGTCATCATGATATCTGCAGAAAATATCTGCATTCATCATAAATATCGTGGTCTTATATTCTCTCAGCACATACAGATTATGCGCTTTGACGAGCATCTCCAGCCTCTTCTTTCCATTTTCCTTTTCCGGATGCTGTGCGTAATACAAATCCATGATTTCTTCATAATTTCTCTTCAAAATCATCTTTGACACCTGAAAGATCAAGTCTGTCTTCGTGTTAAAATATCTTTTGATCGACTTTATCGAGAGTTTTGATTTTTCTGCTATGTCTTTTTGACTTAATTCTGCAACTCCCACCTCAATACCCAGCTGCAATGTCGCTTCTAATGCCCGTTCAATATTTTCCCGTCTGTAATCTGCTGTATTCATGCCTAACCTTTCAGTAAAATAACATAATTACCTATAATGTTTTTATTTCATTCTAAAGCCTTTGCCTGATTATATCAAGATTTTTTTTACACAAAATAAAGTCCTTACACTAATACCTTCAAATATTTCATCACTAATTTCCTGCTGCTGCTCAGTGACTTGTATACATTTTCTGTGATTTTCTGATCATATACCAAAATAGTCGTATATTCTGCCTTTGACAGTTCCTGCTGTCCAAAAACTACTTTCTGGAGCAATTGAATAAACCTTGTACATTCAAACTCTTCCATCTTCGGATATTTTTCCAAGATCATCGGAATGTTGTCATATGGGTAATCTTCTTTTGCTCCAATCCCTGCCTCTTTCAAAACTCTGTTTACATGATGATATCGGATACGGCTGGCTTCGCCGCTGCCCGCACGCTCTAATTTTTTTTCATATTGAAGGTTTACGATGCGATATCGAAGAATGATAACAAATTGCAACAACCACAATGTGATCAAGATCAGCATCACAATGCCCAGTATCCTGATGATTTTTTCCGGAACAGAAGGCTCATCTTTTTTCTCATCCTCGATAGGGTCCAGACTGTCAGCGGTACTTCCTTCAAGCTGTTCTTCATCTGTCTGATTTACAATATTGACCGAAGTTTCAGGAGAACCTACCACCTGCTGTGTCGTGTATTCTGCAAAATAGAATCCTGGTACGATTTCTACTGGCAGCCATCCGATCCCATCCATATAAACTTCCGTCCAGCTGTGAGCATTCGCCTGTGATAAAGAAATTTCCGCCTGTCCTGCATCCTCATATCCTTCTGTATCTGATGCTGACAAATGGTATCCTTCCACATATCTTGCCGGTATTCCTGCCGCCCGATACGCCATCACACCAACGGTGGCATAATATGCGGAATTACCTGTTTTCTTATCTTCTAAAAACCAGGATAAAAAGTCAGCGCCCCCATTAAATTTTTCAGGTGTATCTGTATATGTCGTCAGCTGCTGTAATATGATCCTTATCTGTTCCGTCACCTGATAAAGGCTCGCATTACTCCAGTCACCTTCACTAAAAAATAACTGCTGGATTTTCTCCTTCTGCTCATCTGTTATATTCAAATAATTATCATACACATAGGTAAGATAAATCTTTTCTTTTTGATCATACTCTTCGGCACCCTGGATCGTATGATCCAATTCATTTTGTACCAGAGTTTCCGCCGGCTGAATCACACTGTATTCATCAAAAGAATAGGATCTTGCACCTAAAAAACCTTTTGATTTCATCTGATAATCTCGATTGGAAGATGCCTGTCCGCTCTGGACCTGATCGACTTCATAAGGAAGATATACATAACGGCGATCAGCACCTACATTTTCTACAGTTACATGACTTGTTTCATCATTTTGTGCCTCTCCTGTATAAGCCAGATAATTCCTATACTGAAAACCGGAGACAAATCCCTGGTCTTCCAACCAGCGGCACATGGAAAGTTCCTCATTTGTATAATCTTCATAGGAAAGCTCTTTCCATTTGTCCCCATCAAAATCACCGCCCACAAATCCTCTGAGATACATTTCATTTGCCTTATCTACAGTGATCCGCAACGTCTCTTCATCTTCAGATCCTGTCATATTATATGCCTGAGTCATATTTCCTGCCGGTAAAGTATCTTCTCCGTATCGAAGTTTCTCTACCCCACTCTTAAGCTCTTCCTTAAGATCTTCTACCACGTGATTGCCGGTATATCCATAGAATGCAATTCCAAAACACACCATTGCAGCCAATCCTGGAGTCACAGCGATCATCAATTTCCCTAATTTTGTCTGAATGGATGCCGACGTCAGCCAGCAAAAAAGCCATCCCACCGTCATACAGCATATCCACAAAATAGAAATATCAATTTGGAATAGTGCCGTAATAAATACAGAAAGAACCACAAAGCAGGAAATGCGGAACAGATGTCTGTCCTTTACCTGCTTGTGTATCCATACCGCAGATACAGTTACAAGAAAAATAAAAATCTGAGTTCTTGCTGCAACAGTAACATTTGTCGTCTGCAGCTGAGGAATGAGTTGATTGAACTTACGATCCCACAGACTGATCCATTGATTACAAAGATACAAGAAACCATTACTGGCTCCTATCGGATTAAGCAAAACCACGATAACGCCCACTGCTGCCGGCACGATACGAAGAATATCCATTTTTTTACTCCACCGTCCGATAACATACAGATAAGCAACAGAAATCAGGGCAGTCACAGTCAGAATGATCCTGGCTGTATTGTCCGACAAAAAGCAAAACATAATGCCAAGAGTCCCGGCCAGCAGGAAAATCTCTGCCGTCATATTTTGCACTATGTATATTTTTCCTTTTTCCTGTGTGCTTTCAACATCATAAAGCACGAAATTATTTTGCGTCATATCATTCCCTAATCCTTTATTTAAAAGTAACTTTCCATTGCTAAAATTCTATCATTTGGATATTCTTATCCAGTTTACCTATAGGTACTGAAATAATAGTAAAATTTTCTCCTTTTTCCACCGAATCCTCGTTGTTTCCATTGATATAAACAACGGTAAGTCCCGCTCGCCTGGACAGCTGATGGATATTACTCATATCTAATTTTCCACAGACCATGATAATATTCGTAAATCTTTTTTCCTGCAGCAAAAGATCCATCTGTGCCAGATATTGTTCCCGTGTACCGACGATTTTACGACACATCATCTCTGCCAAAACCTGCAGATAACTGGTATTATCTTCAACCAGCTTTTCCATTTCCTTCAGATCCTCAAAACTGATCATGTGATGAGTAAATCCGCTTTGTATCAAAGATCTGCTCATCGATGCGGTCATCTGTAAAATTCCGTTTTGCAGATCCCGCATACCTTCCTTTGCTGTCCCTTCTTCAATTTCTGTATCATAATAAAGTGCGGTATGATAATTGATGGGATTTCCAAATTCACGGATGATAAGTTTATCCAGCTTGCTTGACAGCTTCCAGTGAATACTTTTTACACTGTCACCCTGCTGATAATCTCTCATATCAAATACTTCTGAAACGTCCTGACCCTTATGAGTCTCATCATACGCTTCTCCTGAGTTCTTAGAATTGGATATATTTACTTTCTTTATCTCCAGATTTTTCACATCAGGATAAATAATGATTTCTTTTTCTTTTTGTTTTTTGTCTGAATGATATACAATGCCAAGGAGATCATAGATTCTTACACGTTTGATCCTCACACTGGTCTTCCCGCAATTCTGACTCCGGTAAGGCAATAAATATTCCAGCCGCCGGCTTCCACCGGGTTTCAAAATGATCGTCTGTCTTTGGATATCTGAAAAAATGAAATTTTCATATTCCGTATCCATCAAGATAGATCCTATCGGAAGAAATCCTGAATCATGCAGCACGATCTTTACTGATATATCCCTGCCCTTTATGCTGACATCCTCTACTTCTAATTCATAGCTGATACGTTTCCATGTAAATAACCAAAACACAACAGAGACGCAAAACATAACGACCAAAAACACGAGCAGAACAAGCATCTGTTTCTTGTCAGTGGCAATATAGCCTGCTGCTGCTGCAAGCGCAGCCCCTATATAGATCCATCTATACTTTCCCATAGTTTCACCTACTCTTGTCTTATAGTCCTATCTTGGGCGGTTCAACAGTATCCAGAATCTTCTGAAGGAATGAGTAGACTGTAAAACCTTCTATACGTGCCTGTGGCTTCAAAATAATACGATGTGCACAAACATTTGCAAAGACTGCACGAACGTCCTCCGGTATTACAAAATTACGCTCACGCAGCACTGCATGTGCCTTTGACATCTGGCTAAGGGCAATAACTCCTCGAGGACTGACTCCCAGATCCACCATCGAACCTTCTCTTGTTTTTTCACAAAGAGTGATCATATATCTCATAATATCTCTTGTCATACGGATCGTTGATAAATACTGCTGGACCTCCACGATATTTTCAGCCTGGATCACCGGATGGATATCTTCCAGCGGGTTATGATGCTGCCTTTGCTCGATGATATCGATCTGCTCTTCCATGCTGGGATATCCAATGCTCAGAGAAACCAGGAATCGGTCCAACTGAGAATCAGGCAGCGGCTGTGTACCGACCGAACCTACCGGGTTCTGGGTGGCGATACAGATAAATGGCTGTGGAAGCATATGGGTGATGCCATCAACCGTAACACTTCCCTCTTCCATGACCTCCAAGAGGGCGGCCTGGGTCTTTGGTGAAGTACGGTTGATCTCATCTCCCAGGAACAGCTGACAATTAACCGCACCTTCTTTGTATTCCAGTTGACCAGAATCCTTATTGTATACAGAAAAGCCCGTGATATCTGAAGGCATCGTATCGGAGGTAAACTGGATCCTCTTATAATCCATACCCAGCGCTTTTGAAAACGCCAGTGCCAGTGTTGTCTTACCAACACCAGGATAATCCTCCAATAAGATATGTCCATTTGCATAAATAGCCATCAACACTTTCTCGATAACATCATCTTTTCCTACTACCGCCTTGCCAACCTCTGCGATAATCTGTCGTGATTTTTCAATAATCATATTAGCTGCCCCACCTTTGTATATTCTTTATTTATTCAAATACGCCTCGGCGTACTTACTGCGTTGCTAATTGTCCGTATCCTCCAATATTTCCGTGATCGTATACGTTGCATCATCTGTTGATGTTTCCGATCCATCTTCTGAATTTTGATTCCCTGCACTGTCTTCATTTACAGAATCTGCATCATCACCGGAAGTTTCCGTGTCTGCACCCTCTGACGGATCTGCTGACAGATTTGCTGACGGATCTGCTGACAGATTTGCTGATGTATCTGCTGGCTGATCTGATGATGTATCTGCTGGCTGATCTATTGATAAATCTGCTGACGGATCTTCCGGCACATCTCCTGCAGGTTCTTCGCCTGCATCCTGAGCATTGTCAAGCGGCTCATTACCTGCTCCCATACCTGCATGATTGATCGCCTGTGCTGTTACATTCCCATCATCTGACTTTAAGATCACTTCTGAAGTTCCCACTCCATAATCTCTGTCAAGGATCGGACCCCACTGGTTCTTGTATTCCTGATAGCTTTCCGCCGGCACAATAATACCTGCACTGTCAGAAAGTGTATCTCCAAATATCTTCTCGCCCAGTCCGCCCGGCGTACCTTTCGTGATCACCAATGTCTCAAACTGATCCACACCCGAAAGCATTCCTGCACCAATATTAGTCACACCATTCGGCAAAGTAAGTGTTTTCAGATTCTTACAATCTTTAAATGCACCTTCACCGATACTGGTAAGAGCACTGGAACTAAATGTTACCTGGCTTAAAGAAGTACACCCTGAAAATGCCTGATTTCCAATACTTCTTACGTTTGATGTGATCACCATGCTCTCAAGCTGAGTACAGCCGGCGAAAGCACCATCGGCGATTCCAACACAGTATAGGGATGCAGCATTATATAGAGTAAGTGTTTTATATGACTTCGGAGCTATAATTGCAGTCAGCTCTCTTGAGTCATTTGGATTCACTGAATACAATACACTGCTTACCATTCGGAAGGCATTAACTTTCAATCCCTTTACTTTAGAAGCAATTATAGGATTTGTTTGTCCCCATACTGATTTGTAATTATCCTCTACTAATGTTCCAGAATTTCCCAATGGAACGTAGATCGCTATATTTTGCTGCAGAGCCTCTTCCATGATCGATTCTCCAAGTACCGGCGGATTCGCTCCATTAAAGCTGATAGACTGCAGGCTTGTACCCCAAAAGGCACGTTTTCCTATCGCAGACATTTTGTCTGCAAATGTAGCCAGTACCAGACTTGAACAGCCTTCATAAGCACTCTCATCAACCACTTCCAGTGCAGCCATATTGGTCCAGCTGATCGTAGTAATCGAAGAACAATTATAAAATGCTTTCTTTCCTATCCTCGTTACAGAAGCAAGAGCTGATGCTGAACCAGTATAAGTTGTCATGGACGTACAACCGGAAAATGTTTCATCTGATATTTCCGCTAATTTTCCTTGTACGTTAACAGTCACAAGTGAAGTACAATTCTTGAATGCTCCAACGCCTATCCTTTTCACTGAGAGCGGCAAAGAAAGCTGAGTATTCGATGAAGAACTTCTTCCTTTCAATGAAACACAGTCCATAAAGGCTTCCGTTCCAATCTCTTCCAACTTTGTCTGATTTGTATTTGCTGTATAAAATGTTTCCAGGGCGCTGCATCCAGCAAATGCTCTCGTTCCGATCCTGACTGTTTTTGTGGAATTATCCACAGAAGTCAGCTTCTTGCAATTATCAGCCGCATGATCGGCAATGAAGTTTGTATCAACATAGACGTTCAGATATCCCGTATAAGAACGAGGCACATACAAAAGTCCGGTTTCTGAATTGCCTGCTTCATTTGTAAACTGACCATATACCACATCCGAATCCACACTGTAGTTTTTACCATAACTATACACGGAGGATTCACACCATCCATCATAGACAGAACTTGATCCTGTATCTGAAGATGATATCCTGCATTCGTCTACATAAAGCCTAAAGTTTTCATTTGGCCCGCTCGCTCCAAACAAACTACCTTTCAGAAGCGGAAGTGTAAATTCACTTTCTTCGTCTGAATTTGTATACATGATCAATGCTTCCAAATTAGTACATGTTTCAAAAAGACCCTCTGGAAGTTCCGGTATGGTATCCGGCATCTGCACGATTGTAATCCCACTGCATTCTTCAAAAGCACCAGGTGAAATTTCCACTGTGTCTTCATTCACACGGAATGCTCCTGTCCTGCCGGAAAGCACCGAATCAAGAATGTACTGACCAGTTTCGTTCATTTTGTAAATGCCGCCGTCAATGACTATAGAGTCGCCGATTTCTTTTATCGCACTGTCCTGTCTTTGCTGCAGCTCACTTTTCCACGCCTCATCACTCTTATATGCATTTATCAAAGAATGATCCGATGTATAAGGAACGTAGACAAACAAATCTTCTTTACCGCCTGTATTACCTAATGCACCATTTTCGATTGAAACCACATGATCTGCACTGCACAAAAGTACGGAAAGTCTGCTGCAATTTTCCAATGCACCCGCAGATATCTTATCCAGCGTCACTGGAAGGCTTACGGTACCGATTTTTTCACAACCTTCAAATACACCTTTTTCCAGTTTGGCAAGCTTTGTCGTATTCAGATCCGCTTCCGTAAGAGTCATACATCCAGAAAAAGTATTTTCACCTATTGTAGTCAACTGCGAACCTTCGAAGAATTTTATATTCTGGAGATTTATATCTCCTGCGAATGCATTCTTTCCTATAGAAGTCACACTTGGTATGATGTTCATAGCCGCAAGTTTCTCACAGCTTCCATATTTTTCTCCATGTAATTCAAAGGAACCAAATGCAGCCTCATCGATCACTGACAGTTTTGTTGCATAAGCGATGTTATATACTCGTTCCAAGCTGCTGCAGCCTGAAAAAGCCGCTATTCCAATCCTATCTGTAACAGAATCCGGTGGGAAATAAACATATTTTAAGTCACTTCCAATGAAGCAATAATCCGGCACTTCTTTCAGATTCACAGGCAGAGTTATTGATGCCATATTTTCACAACTTCTAAAACATCCCTCTCCATAAGCTGTCAGGCTTTCTGAGTCCGAAAAAACCTGACTAAGCTTTCTACATCCATCAAAAGCATAATCACCTATTTCTTCCATATGATTTTCTGCTCTCGTAGCATCCGAATAAATATCTGTATAAACATTCATATACAAACATCCCTGAAAAGCCCTGTCACCAATTTTTTTAATTGATGTATGAAAATTCACAGAAAGAAGGTTTGTATCATTATTGAATGTATCGGAGCCTATTGTTGTAACTGGAATATTCTTATTATCCAGTTTTTCATCGCCTATATTAACCGTCAAAAGCTGTCCGCAATTTTCAAATGCTTTTTCTCCAACTGAAGTGGTATCTCCGATCCAATTAATCGTATTTATAGAACTACATCCTGAAAACGCCTGAGCACCCAGCTTGGTAACTCCTTTGTCCAACTTTAACTGGCTGATGCCGGTACAATTCAAGAAAGCATTATCCTCTATCTCAGCGGCTGTAAGTTCTAACTGGGATAAGTCTGAGGCAAGCTTTGTACATCCCTCAAAGGCCTCCTGTCCAATATGATCAAACTGTCTCCACTGCTCCGCTGAAAATCCAACAAATCCATTACATCCTGCAAAGGCTGAATCTCCTATCACTGTAGTATTTGCTTTCAAGGTAACTGTTCCCTGTATATCTGATCTGGCAAAGACTACTTCGTTATGATCATTTTCTTCCTTGTAGATCATATGGGAGTCCACATCCGCCACATAGTCTGCCGAATCGTACACGTTCCCATACTCTGGTATCGTTATATCCTCTGCCTGATAAACAAGAATTGCCCGCAACGATGTACATTCTGCAAAATCAGTATCCACCTGCACAGTTTCTTCGGAAGAAAGGACTATCATCTCCAACTGATCGCATCCGTCAAATGCATTTGCCGATACTTTCGTAACTTCTGGTAAGATCAATTCTTTTACCTGACAATTTTTAAATGCCCCGTCTTCGATAGCAATCAGTCCTTCCGGTGCTGTATACTCGCTCAGACCTGACATGGCAGAATACAACGTGAGCTTGTTTGTTGTCTTATCTCTCATGTATGCACAGCCGTCGATATATTCCAGAGTTCCTTCGGATTCCATGAGCATCTGCTCTGCTTTTTGCTCTCCATAATCCTTTGCCAACACATCATGCAGTCCAAGATCTGTATCCGTTGCATCCGGCAGATAGAAAAGTACGGCATCCTTACTTGCTGTCACTTCCTCCGTGCTGCCTACAATATTATGTCCAACTGTAAGTTCCTGATCTCCGCTCACTTCAACAACTGCAAGGCAGTTCGTCTGAGTTGATGCAAAACAATAATCCTTCAGTTCTGTTACCGATTCCGGCACCCGGATCACATTGACTTTAGATGCTTTTTCAAAAGCATATCCAGCAATCGAAGTTACCCCTTCTGCTACCGTATACTCTCCGACGGCATCCGCAGCTGCAAACTCCAGCGTAAGTCCTGTTTCATTTTTGCTGTATATCGTATTTCCTTCATTTTGATATTTCTTTTCTGCATCTGACTCTGTAAATAATATTTTGTCCAGAGCACAGCCAGTTTCACCAAATGCTTCATCCAGAGCAGCTCCCCAGGATGCTGTGTAATACTTGAGGTAATAATCTTCTATGGTGTTGTCTTCCTCTTGGGGAACCTGGATCTTTAATCCACAATCAGCTCCACTGTATTTTGAAGATGCAATATTTAATTTTGGAGGTTCCTGACTTTCCATCTGCAAAGTCAGCTGCTGTGCTGTATTCTTTTGCAGATTTCTCACTACATCATCCAGAGCTCCATCTTCGATCTTAGTAACTGAAATCTCATCACTTATGGAAACAGCCTTGAGTTTTTCTGAAATATCGCCATACAAGCTTTTTGCTACACGCAATTTTTCCATTGCATTATATGGCACTGTATAAGTTCCAGTCATGCGAACCGGTAATCTTAAAAGTACATCCCATTTGCTGCCGGATTCTGTAGTATACAATACTCCGTTATCATCTGATCTATATGTAATGCTGTTGCTGTCTGCTGCGTATTTTTTCAGATTTGGAAATTTGTCCGATACTCCACTGAATACAATATTACGCACCGTAGATGGAATCGTGATCGTCTCTATGCTGTCTGAAGCTGCGTCTGAAATTTCAAACTTATCATCTATACGGATATCCGTAACCCCATAAGGCACATTCAGATTATTACTGTTTCCCGTATATCCTACAAGAACCTGTTTATCGTCTTCCTGAATAATCTTATAATCACTGCTTATCTTCTGCAGTTCTGCAGGATATAAGGTAATATGATTGTCCAATTTATTGAAGGAATACGATAATGCCGCATTATTGACATTTCCGGAAGCATATGGTGACCATCCAACAAACAGATGATCGGCATCATATAAACCATCCACTTTCAGCTTGCTGATCATCGCCTGATATGGTGTCGTTGCCCCATTGGATATCTTCGTAAGATCTATATCCCTGCTGTTCGTCCAGATAGTCATCAGATTCTCATCATTATAATATTTTATATTGAGTTTATAGTCGTATACTTCATACTTAATGATATCCAGTTCCATCCACTTACCAACTTCATCCTTCAAACGAAGAACAGCTGTATTATACTGTGTACTGGCTTCTGGAGAATCCACTTTCTTATCTGCCGTATCCCTTGGATCATGAAAACTTACTTCTATATCATTCTTATGCTTTTCATCTGCCTCAAAATTGTATAATGTTTTTCTGACTTTTCCACCATAAGAATATGCATAGACCGTTATATCTATGTTATCGTCATTTAAAATAGTTGATGAACTTGGAAGAAGTGACTCGCCCACATAATACTTGAATGTGGTATGGTATTTGATTTCCACATTTTCATATTTAAGCTGATCGGTTTTCACAATGCAGGTAACTGAATCATGAAACTTTCCGCTGGTCACTGTAATATCAAATGTTTGATTTGCATAGTTAGCTACATCTGCATCTGTAAGTTCATGTCCCAACAGATCCGATGGAATTCCAGAAACATTATAGTCTGTGATCTTTTCCGAATAAGTATTGCCCTGTTTATCTTTATAATCCGCAAGTACTTCTATTCGGCTCTTGAGCAGACTATCTGTCAGCGTCATATATTTGTATAAATATAAATTCGAACCCGATATGCTGTATGCCGTGATACCTGTCATCTCCCAGGTCGCCGGCACTGGAGTTGGAACCGCCGGGGTTGTTGATGGTACTGTTGGCGTCGTCGTTTGGCCTTGATTTTGAGAAGGATTTTCTCCGTTGTTATTTTGACCAGTGCCTATGGATGTACCGGATCCTGAACCGCCGTTTCCTGCATTACCCAAAACATATACCGGTGTCGAACCTTGTGCATCGCCGGACACACCCAGCTGATCACTTGTACTGTCACTGTTATTAGAATTTCCGCCTGATGATGGATCCGTCAGCTGAAGAGGATCTGTTTGTTCCTCTTGTTGGTCATCCAGAGGGTCTTCGCCTTCATCCAGATTATAATCATCCTTCGATTGATCATCCATCTCTTTTGCATTATCATTATTCTGATCTGCCCCAAACACCGTGGCGTCATAAGCCACATCATTAGAATTCGTTTCCTTCTGAAGATAATCATCCGGATTGAAACTATTATTCAGAAATCCTGCGCCCATAACGACCACGGTTATAACCGTAATAAAAATGCATGCAGCAATAAGAGTCGCCCATACTTTAGGTGACTTGATCATATGCTCCACAGCTCTTTTTATCTTATCATTATTTCTTTGTTCATTCTGTTTCAATTTCATCCCTCGTTTCAATATCTTGATCTATTATTTTGCCAGACATTCACAAAGAACCTGCTGCAGTTCCTTATAATCGATCGGTTTAGCCACATGTGCATTCATGCCGATTTCCACTGAATATCGTTTATCTTCAACAAAGGCATCTGCTGATAATGCTATGATCGGTATCCGTGATGCATCCGGATGATCCAGCTTCCGGATTTCCTTTGTAGCTTCCCAGCCATCCATGACTGGCATATGGATATCCATCAATATAGCATCGTAATAGCCAGCGCCCTTCTGTATGAAAATATCTACGGCTTCCTGTCCATTTGCCACCCTCTCTACCACCAGGCCGCGGTGTTCAAGGAGTTTGCAGGCAACCATAGCGTTAACATTGTTATCTTCTGCCATGAGCAGGCGTTTTCCTGTGATATCAATGATTTCAACCTGCTCTTGAGTCTTCTTTGTTTCTTCAACTGTACTTCCCACAGGAAGCTCCAAAAACACTGTAAATTCTGTTCCTTTTCCTATCTCACTGTCAACCAGGATCTGTCCACCCATCTGTCTGACCAGATTATCTGAAATTGCCATACCAAGTCCACTTCCGCCGAACTTTCTTGCAGTTCCTGAATCTTCCTGCTCAAATGGTACAAAGATACGGCTCAAAAATTCCGGTGCCATACCAATGCCATCATCCTGCACGCGGAACATGATCGTAACCTTTCCGTCGATGATCTCCATCTGTCTGAAAATCAATGCAATATGTCCACCTGCCGCAGTGAACTTAGACGAATTGGAAAGGAAGTTGGTAAGCACCTGACTGATACGAAGTTCATCTCCGATGACATGATTGATTGTGAAGTCCCTCATTTCTACATGGAACTCAACACCTTTTTCTGTAATTGTCGTTTCGAACATCGACCTCAGTTTCTCAGCCAGACCTGCTATCGCAAATTCTGCATGTTCCAGTTCCAGCTTTCCGCTCTCGATACGTGACATATCCAAAATATCATTGATGATCGACAGCAAAAACTGTGTCAAGCCTTCTGCCTTGTCCAGATAATCATTTGCTTCTGTATACTCACTATTTTGCTGACTGATCTTTGCCAGCGTGATCATGCCCAGCATGCCATTCATAGGTGTACGGATCTCATGAGACATTTTCGAAAGAAACAGTGTCTTTGATTCATCAATTGCCTGTACCTCGGCAATCTGTTTTTTCAGATCTTCCCGAACTTCCTGTTCTTTAGAAATATCTTCGAGTAATATCAGCAGATACTCCCCATCCGACGTTGGCCTGCATATAAACTTGATGCTGCGTGATCCCGGCTGATTTGGAAGCGATACTGTTATTTCCTCTTCCCTCATGCTCTGATCTTTTTTTTGCTCTTCCAGACTTTTTTTTACTCTCCATCGTTCTTTTTCTTCCAGTAACGTTTCTAAAACATACAGATCTGCGTATACATTTTCTGCTTTGATCCCCAGAATATTTTCTATATTACGGCTCACAAAAATAACTACATGATCCACACGTCTTATAAGGATCTGGATCTGTGTTCCATCCTGAGACAATTCTTTTAGTACCAGGCTTTGTTCCTCCTGATTATATCTTCCATGTTTTCTCTTTCCAGATAATGCGATCACCAGTATCTCTGCCGCTATCAGTATTAACAAAACTATGACCACAGTCAGTGCATTCTTATCTAAAAAATCTATCACCAGGTTATCCTCCATCTAAAATCTCACTTAAAACATTCCTACACTTATGAGCAAAACATACTCTTATATATATTATACTTTCTTTACATGAAAACTCAAATTAAAAACAGTAAATAAGTGACTTTAGCAGTTATTTTAAGGGGTGATTTACCCGATCAACCAATATATATTTTTTATATTCTGTAAAATCCAAGCATATTCAATGTATTTCTATAACATATTGTAAAAACGTCAAAAAGACTGAATTAAATTTTACTTTAATTCAGCCTTTTGTGTTATATCAATCTTCATTCTTATATCAACCACCAAAAAATAAAGAACGGTCATAAAATCCCAATATAACAATAACAACATACGGAATAATGGTTCCTAGCAGCGGCAACAACCCATTGTTAGAAAAGTTTGCCTCCTTCCGGATCATTTTGTCCATCCCTGGCAATAACTTGCGAAATAACACATATACTCCATATCCGCATATTGCTCCGATCGTATTCAGGATAAGATCATCCACATCGGTTCCCCTGCACAAAAACAGCTGACTGCACTCTATCAGCAATGAAATCATAAATCCCCACATTACCGTTTTGCCAAATCTGATTTTCCCAGCGGTTAGTGGTGACAGGCAAAATCCCAACGGCATAAACATTATAATATTTCCCATTATATTGATCACCGTATAAAGATCTATTCCACCTTTAAGCATATCGATGATCCCTGCAAATGGAATAAAACTAATCGAATCCAGCCGGATATCCGTATGGAATCCGCTGATCGGTGATACTCCCGTAAGTGAAAAAACTGCCGTCATTGCGATCACAAAAGCCAGCGCTCCCAAGTGATATAACGATAGCTTCTTCCTCCTTTGTATCTGGGCAAAGATAAATATCACCGCCACAAAAATAAGCACACTAAGTATAACGTCACGGCCAATTACCTGCATAAAAAATCTCCTTTCGTATCGTCTCAGATATCTGATATTGTTGTATGTCCTTTATGTCTTACATCATCATACCAGGAGATAATTTATTTCAGAGATATATTTTTTGAAGAATTTCTTAATCCTATATTGCTTAATCTTAAGACAAAAGCTAAGACAAAGGAATTTCCACTGTCTTAGCTCTTATCTTATCTTATCTTTCGCTCAAGTTCTGCGTACAGCGTCTCTGGCTCGATTGGTTTGGCCAGATGAGAATTCATCCCTGCTTCCAATGATTTTCTAACATCCTCATCAAACGCATTGGCGGTCATCGCGATGATCGGTATCGTTTTCGCATCTTCCCGCAGCAAAGAACGAATCGTTTTCGCAGCTTCAAGGCCGTCCATCTCTGCCATCCGGATATCCATCAGTATCGCGTCAAAAGTTCCCGGCTGATGTGAGGAAAAATAGTCAAGAGCCTGCTTTCCATTCAGTACATGGACTACTTCCACTCCCTTTTTTTCCAATAGTTTTGTGGCAATAGCAGCATTAAGCGGGTGATCTTCCGCCAACAGAATGCATTTTCCTTTCAGCGAAACCCTCTCATCTTTTTTCTGATATTCATCCTCCCGCTTCATACGCACTCGATAATCATAGGGAATCGTCACCGTAAATGTTGTTCCCTTATCCAGTTCGCTCGTTACTTCGATGGTACCTCCCATAGAGGTAATGATCTTTTGGGCAAGTGCCAGCCCCAGTCCTGTTCCACGTACTGCACTGGAATACATGTTGGTTTCCTGAGAAAAAGGCTCAAACACATGATCCAGATATTCCCGGCTCATTCCGCACCCATTATCAGACACGATGATCTTATCCATGCACTTTTTATCATCATAAGATACATTTTGGAGTGCCAGTGTGACTTTTCCTCCGCTTCCAGTAAATTTCCATGCATTATTCAGCAGATTCATAAGCATTTGCTTTATCCTAAGTTCATCTACATATAATTCCAGATTATTATGAGAATCTTTCAGTTTTGGATAAATAAACTCTATTCCCTTGGACTTCATCAAAGGTTTGATCATAGCCACACATGCATTGATGATCGCCGCCGAATCTTTCCACTCCCGATGCAGTTCAAACTTCCCGCTCTCGATACGGCTCATATCCAGGATATCATTGATCGTACCCAAAAGATACTCGCTGGATGCATCTATCTGATTAATATATCCAAGGGCTGCCTGGTTGCCTGCCACTTCATCCTTTGCCAGCTTTGTCATCCCTATGATCGCATTCATCGGTGTACGGATCTCATGGCTCATATTCGACAGGAATTCACTTTTTGCATTATTGGCTCTTTCAGCCTCATTCAAAGCTTCTTTTAATATCTTAGCCTGGCGTTGTTCCTCCTCAAATAAATCTGTAATATCACTTCTAACAATTACGATATCCTCTTGAAATTCATCAAGATAGAAAGCTCGTATTTTTTTCCGCTGCAGCCTGCCATCGCTCTGGCGGCATCTGTATACGATTGATACACATGTTTCTTCTTTTAGATTCTTTTGAAGTTCTTCCATTTCAAAAAAATGTTTACAGATGTCATAATCCTCTTCTACAATGTATGACCGAAAATTATCTCTTGCAAACGAATAAAACTCCGTATTTTCTACAGGCATAGGCACTTCCGCATTTTCGTTTGCTTTAAGCCGTACAATCTGGTGTGTTTTTACATTGATCAAAGATACCTGCTCTATCTCATCATCCACAACACTATTCAAAGCATACTGTTTTTTATATTCTGCATCAGCATCCTGTACATATACAAGTGCTATCAGATCATCTGTCTGTGGTCTTCGAAGAAGTGTCACATTGGCGTGAAACCATCGGGTACTTACCTCTGGTTTCATCCTGAAGTATGTTGACTGGATCTTAGTTACACCTTTATAGTAAGAATCCTTCATTGCATTTATCGCAAATTTTCCCCTGAACATTTCCCAATACTGTGGTTCTATGATCTGCTGCAGCGCGTTATTCCACTCTTCCTCTCTAAATGGATGGGGAGTATGAGGGCTTCCCGGAATTTTGAAAAATGCCTTCTTGTTCTCTAACATCTGAGTCGTCAGATTTAGCTGATAATATATCACGGCATCTTTCAGCAAACTGTTTCGGATCTCCAGTTCTCTCTCATACTGCTGTTCTTTTTCCTTTTGTTTCGTGATATCTACAGCCGTGCCTATGACTCGTATTGTTCTGCCATTTTTCTTTGAAATAGGAGTATACGTGATCTTTTGCCAGGTCTTTTGTCCCGATGCAGCATCCGTGACCTCTATCTCAAATGGTTCACATTCTTCCCCTTCCCGAAGTCTGCTCATCACATTTTGATGAATCTTTCTGTACTTTTTAGAAATGTTACCTGCATCCATCCATGCCTCCGGCATTCCTTCTATGACCGATGTGGAAAGATTTAATGCCTTCTGTGCCTGCTCACCAAATTCTGCTGCCTTTTTTTCAAAATCATAAACCCAATAAAGCATCTTACTGGTAGCTAATGCTATATTCAGCATCGAGGCGCTTTCCTCCAATGCTCTTACTATCTTTTTCTTTTCCGTGGTATCTACCACATACTCGATGAACGCTTCCCGACCATTAAAATCTATGATACGTCCAGACACATCAAAAGTTTTTCCGACCGAATCTATGATCAGTTCTCCCGATCTAAGCTCATCCTTCACAAAATTCTTTTCCATACAAAATTCGCATGGTGCATCAGATCCTATAAAGCACGAATGACACGTTTTTCCCCAATAATCTATAGGCTCCCTGTCCATTATCTCGAAAGCACTTCGATTAGCAAATAAGAGTTCGTGGGTTTTCCTGTCACTCACATAAATACCTGAAGCCGATTCATTCAACAATTCCTGATACAGTATCCCCTGTTTGCTAAGTCCGGTAAACACACCGCCCAAAACAGGCATTCCATCTTCCTCACCTTTATAGAACACCGTAGCATTGATCCAGATATCCTTTCCTCCCTTTCCCGGTATACGAAAAGAACAATCTGTATGTGATTTGTTTTGTGCTACCAGTCTCATCTCTTGTCTTAGAAAATCCCGGTCTGCCTCAAAAACATATTCAATGAACCCTCTCTCCTCACAGCCTTCTATCACTTCTGAAGCATTTTTTCCAACCAGGTGGCTGATACTGTCCGACAGATATAACAATTTAAAATCGTTATCGACCATTTTGCATGTAGCTATTCCACCAGACATGGCTTTTATGGTAGCTTCCAGCTCAGTCTCTGTTTTCTTTTTGTCGGTAATGTCATAATAGGTCACATAGGCAGACAGATATCCCTCTTCATTATCTACACAATGAACGTTCATCTCCATCCATTTTTCTTTTCCGCTCTCTGTAAAACAGCGATAAGTCACAACACCCTGACTTCCATTTCCCCCTTGAGTTTCCGCAAAATGTAATTTCAAAAGAGATAACTTCTTCTAAAGTACCAATCTGTCCTATTTTTGAAAAAAATGAAAAGACAGTATTGTGAA